>CAZNJW010000062.1:7638-15571 GCA_964573455.1 uncultured Anaeromyxobacteraceae bacterium
CACGTCACCGGCAACGTCGTCGGGCACGTCCTGGCCGTCGTCACCGCCACCACATCCCAACACGACCATCAGACAGATCAAAACACCGGCAATCGAATGTCCCAGTCTCACGGATACCTCGTTAATGCTTCAGGAGTTTTGCAGAAACGACCGTTCGCGCCCCCGCCCGGACGCGATCTTAGCACATGGAGTGTTGACTAACGAACGCAATTGATGGCAAATGAAACGCTGGTTCCATCAAAACGCGGGTGGACCGCGATCCGCCCATATTCGAATCGAACACCCGGGAGGTTGTGCCATGGCCGGTCTGCTCAGCAAATTGTCCGTTTACAAAAGGGTCCTGACCTGGGCCATCAACAAAAACAAGATCGACATCGACTACAAGCCGAAGGTCAGTAATCCGAAGTTCAAAACCGGTCTGGAGGCGGCCGCGATGATCCCGGACGGCGCCATCGTTTCCGGATGCGGCATGGCTTCCAACGTCAGGCCGGCATCGATCTACCGGGCGGTCCGTCAGTCTTTCCAGAACACCGGCCATCCCGCCAATCTCACCTGGATCAACGCGGGTGGAACAGGACTCCGCGGCAAGGCACCGGGCGGCACCGAGGAAGTCTGTGTTCCGGGTCTGCTGACCCACTACATCAGCGGACATCATGAGACGGTCAGGGCCGGACTGGAACTTGTCGCCAAAGGCGATATGTACCTGACGGTCTACCCGCAGGGCACCCTGATCCATCTGATCGAGGCCCAGGGACACGGCCAGTACGAGCTGGTTACCGAGGTCGGAGTCGGGACGTTCGTGGATCCACGGATCGGTACCGGAACCCAGGTCGAGAAGGGGCGTGGCGAGCAGATGGTCTCCGTGGAAGGCGAAATGCTGAAGTACACGTTGCCGAAAATCAACGTCTCGGTGGTCGCCGCGACCTACGCCGACGAGGACGGCAACATTTACATGAAGGACTGCCCGATGTACACCGAGGTCCGCGAATCGACGCTGGCCGCGAAGTACAACGGTGGCCTGACGATCGTGAACGTCGCCGGCATCATCCCGCGCGATGACTCCCAGATATTCATTCCCGCGGACAAGGTCGACGCGATCGTGGTCAACCGATACGCGGAGCAATGCCTGATGTTCCCACAGAAGAAGCCCCTGATGGCGCTGACCCTGTCGGAAAAAATGAAGGATATTCCAAAGTTTTTGGACGAACTTGCGCTGTTCAACAGAATCCTCAAACTGGACCCGGTTCGCAGCCCGCTCGAATACATGCTGGCCCGACAGACCGCGAAACTGTTCATGAAGGTCGGATTCCCTGGCGTCCGGACCATCATCGGTTACGGACTGCCTCAGGAAGTCGGCGGAATGGCGAACCGTGGCGGCATGGGATCGGACATCACCTACCTGATCGAGACCGGTGTGGTCGGAGGCGTGCCCGCGCCGGGATTCTTCTTCGGAATGGCGATCAACCCGGAAAAGCTGATCTCGTCGGCCGAGATGTTCCACTTCATCGAAGACAACCTTGATGTCGTTATCCTGGGAATGCTCCAGGTCGACCCGCAGGGCAACGTCAACGTCTCGCGCAAGTCCAAAAAGGTCAAGGAATACGTTGGTCCCGGCGGATTCATCAACCTGGTCACCTACGCGAAGAACATCATCTTCATCGGACAATGGACCGCGAAGGCCGAGGTCGAGATCGTCGACGGCAAGCTGGATGTAAAAAAGCGCGGAATCCCGAAGTTCGTTCAGGAACTCGAAGAGATCACCTTCAACGCAAAGGCGGCGCTCGCCCGTGGCCAGAAGGTTTTCTACTGCACTACCGCCGGCACCTTCCGTCTGACCGAACGTGGAATCGAATTGATCCAGGTGGCGCCCGGCCTGGACATCCAGAAGGACATCATCGACGTGGCCCCGTGGGCGAACATCGTTCTGCCGGAAAACGGACAGGTCGAAGTGCTGGATCGTTCCGTGATGACCGGGGAAGGTTTCAAACTGGCCTGGGAAAACAAGGACTGACCGCCTGTCCCAGAACGAAGCATCACAACCTGGTGCCGACCGAATACCCGACAAACCGGAATCCACCGTCGGTTCTGAAGTTGAATCCCATGAAGGCGTACGGCAGCAGAACAAAATAGTGTTTGAGTTCAACGGTAGTGTCACCCGAGGTCTCACTCGAGTTCGCATGGAACATGTTCTGGATGTTCGGGCACGGTATAACCAGGTCAAAAACACCGGACGACAGGTTGTTATCGGTGTCGAGTGAATCGAAGGTACCGGTCCCGTCGGCGTTTATGACTGCCCTGCCCGCGCTGCGGCCGGCCCCCATGCTGTCGTTCCAGACGTTGATGTATTTGTATTCGCCCGCCAGATTGGCCAACGTCATCGTCGGAAGAATCTTCAAGGCCAGGATAAAGCCGTTGCCGGTACCCATGTCGAGAACGA
Source organism: uncultured Anaeromyxobacteraceae bacterium (assembly GCA_964573455.1). Classification (GTDB taxonomy): domain Bacteria; phylum Myxococcota_A; class UBA9042; order DTJE01; family DTJE01; genus JAGOFO01. The sequence goes on from CAZNJW010000062.1 coordinate 10,076, forward strand.
AAATTCCGTTTGGATCCGGTGCGTAGGCGAACCCCGTGAGTTGTCCGGAGATGTCGTCCATCGTGACATTGATGCGTGCGTGGTCGGCCGGGTTGACCGCCCAGGAACCAGTGGAGTCCGGCTCCTCGACCGGGAAGGCACCGCTGAACTCCTCGGGCGCCATCGCAGGCATCGATCCATTACCGACGTCGGTGGCATATGCCTTCACGCGCCACGTCCCATCATCGATGATTGACAGAATGCCCCATTCCTTGATGTCGGTGGAACCGTTGACCGACGCATTCGCAATGTGTATGTACACGTAATCACCGGGGATATTTCCCTGGTTCGCCATGTTGTCCGTTCCGCCGCTGACACCAAACGAGATCGTGTTGTAAGGATTCCCGGTATCAAAACTGGCCGCGATCAGCTTGTCCGTCAGCTCGACCGCGTAGAACCGGTCTGAGCCGGTGTCCACCTTCATGACACCCTGCATCTGGCCATCACTGATGATCGAAAAATCAACACTGACGTTCTGGCCCGTCGTTTCATTCACGACTTCACAGGTGCCGGCCGCATGATCGACTGAAAAGACCACCAGGTCACCGTGCGACGCCGATCCTGCATAGACGTTGACCTCGGCCCCGCCCGTGTCCTGCGCGCTGTCTGCCGTCCCATCGTCGACAGCGACATTCGTGTCGAGCGGATTGTCCATTCCACCCGAACAACCGACGGTCATCACAAAAATTGCCAATACAAACGCAGATGGTTTCATTCCAGCAGTCCCCTTTTGACAAAGACAAATTCATGGTCCCGAGATGTGCGTATTATGCAGGCACGAGGACCGGTAATGCAATTACTTTGGCAGGAACCGACACGAATCGTTCAGGCGCGGCGAGCCCATCGCAGCCGGGCGGGAGTGGACCGCGGATTGTCCCGCCTTTCGGCGGACGCCGCCCGAATCACTTCATCAGATATCTCGCTGTATGTGCCATCCAGCAGACCGGCCTTGAAAGACTTCTTCACCCTTCTGTCCTCGCCGGAATGAAACGACATGATCGCGACCCTGGCGCCTGGCCTCAGGCACGAAGGCAATACCCGCAGAAAGGACTCGAGGGCTCCGAACTCATCGTTCACCTCGATCCGGATCGCCTGAAAAACGCGTCTCACAGTCAAGTCCCGTTCTTCGCCGGTCCGCGCCGTCGACGCCTTGCGAACGGCGTCGGCCAGCGCTCTTGTTCCTTGAAACCGCCTGCCCGAGATGGCCGCCGCGATAACCTCGGCATCCGGTTCGTCCGAATCGAACTCCAGCGCCTGGGCCAGCCTTGCCGGCGTGACCCTTGCCAGCCAGTCGGCGGCGGAAAGACCGCGGGACGGGTTCATCCTCATGTCCAGCGGCCCGTCGAACTTGACCGAGAATCCCCTGGCCGGGTTGTCGATCTGCATCGAGGACAGCCCCAGATCCGCCAGTACCGCGTCGGCCCCATCCAGCCCCAGTTCCGCAAGAACCTTGGGCAGCCCGGAAAAATTTGACCGCGCCACGCGGAATTCTTCAGGTCCGAAACCGGCCATTCTCAGCCGCTCCTCGGTCCTGGGAAGTTCGATCGGGTCACAATCCAGTCCGACCACCATGCCGCCCGGCCTGGTCAGCGGCAACATTCTTTCAGTGTGCCCGCCCCACCCGAGTGTCGCGTCAACGACGACATCGCCAGGTTGAATGGCAAGCGCATCCAGAATCTCGGCGACCATGATCGGCCGATGCATGCCCGCCGGCGTCTTACCCGACTCCAGGACTTTCTGGATCGTTTCCGGGTCGACCGTCGGATTCAGTTCCTTGTACTTCTCCTCGAACCGACGCGGATACTTCCCGCTGTACCTCGGCCGTCGTCGCGGCGTTTCTATATCTTCGTCCTCGCGTTCGCTCACCACTGCTCCTTCATCAAGATTCCGCCAGGTCCACCCGACGATCCTGGTGGCGGCGTCGGTCGCCGTGATGATACACTCCTTCCGAATGGAACAAGGTCAAACAAATCAGATGATTGGCAATAGCACCAGAATTCTTCTCATGTCGGCGCTCCTTGCCGTGATCCCCGTCCGTTCCTTGCTGGGCGCGCCGCTGCGCGATCTTCCGGTGACCTGGACCCAGCCTGACGGCACAGCCGTCGCCCTGCTCGTGTCAGGCGACGAGTATCAACGCCACGTCACCGACCTTGGCGGATTCACGGTTCTTCGCGATTTCAATACCGGGTGGGTGCACTACGCCGACCTTGTCGAAGGCAGGCTTGTCGCCACCGAACTGGTCGCCGGACTGGACGATCCAATCGCCTGGGGCCTGCTGCCCAATCTGCGTTCAACATCGGACGCGGTCATTGGGGAGATCATCTCCAAACGGGCGTTGAAACGGTCGGCCAACGTGACCCCGTCAACAGGCACGATCAACAACCTGTTCATCTTCATCAGGTTTCAAAAGGACGACGCGCTCTGGGAGGAGGTGGCCACCTACGATCAGCAGTTCAATGGAACCGCTCCGGGCGAAGCCTCGCTGCGGGCCTATTTTCACGAGATTTCGATGAACGCGGTGGATGTGGTCACGACCTTCCTTCCACCGCCGGACGGCAAATGGATGACCGCCTACACGGCCCCGGTCGCGCGCACCTATTACCAGCCGTGGGACGCGGTTCACAACACCGAAGGGTACAAGAACGACTCCGAGCTTCAACAGCGCGAGCACGCCCTTCTGAAGGACGCACTGACGTACGTCGAATCCATGATCCCCGAGACCATCGACTTCGACGCCAACGACGACGGAACATTCGACAACGTGATCTTCATGGTTCAGGGTTGGCCCGATACATGGTCTGACCTGCTGTGGCCGCACAAGTGGGAATTCTGGGACGACGTCTACTGCAACGGTCTGAAGGTCGAGACCTACAACCTTCAACTCAGCGTCCTGATGCTGATTTCCCCCGGCACCTTCGTCCACGAGATGTATCACTCGTTCGGGGCGCCCGATCTCTACCACTATTCGCTGGACGGCATCGACGCTGTCGGACCGTGGGACGTGATGGATCAGACCGGCATGAATGCGGCGCAGCACCCTCTCGCGTACATGAAATGGAAGTACGGGAGCTGGATTGACGATATCCCGCTGGTGACCGAAAACCAGCAGATCATCCTGACACCGGACTGGATCCAGGGTACCCAGGCGGTCAGGGTTAACGTCCCGGAATCGACGTCCGAATACTTCGTGATGGAATATCGCCGTAAAACCGGGATGTTCGAGTCCTCGCTGCCCGGTTCCGGACTGCTTGTTTACAGGATCGACCCGAACCAGGAAGGCGACGGGAACCGAAACGGACCACCGGACGAAGTCTGGATCTTCAGACCGGATGGCCAACCATACGCCACCGGCGAGATCAACAGGGCTCCCATGCGTGCCGGCGGACGCACGGTGATGAACGCGGTCACCAACCCATCCCCTTATCTGGGTGACGGGACCCAGGCAACGCTGCGCGTTTACGACGTTGGCGAGGCCGGGGGAAACATCGCGTTCCGCGTGTGCCTGAATCCACCCGGATGCCAGGAACGCGTTTGCGGCGACGACGGATGTGGCGGCTGGTGCGGCGACTGCCAGTCCGGTTACTGGTGCGACGCCGGGGCCTGCGCGGAATGCTCCTGTGACGGACGAGAGTGCGGCGACGATGGATGCGGCGTTTCATGCGGCACATGTGCCGACGAAAACCAGTGTACGACCGACTCATGCGTCGATTTCGCGTGCGTATTCGATATCGACGAGAACGCTGCCTGCGACGATGGCGAGCCTTGTACGTCCGACGACACCTGCGACCAGGAAGGTGTCTGCGGCGGCCAGAGTTACGGGTGTTTTCCAGACGAGTGCGAAGAAACCTCGGTGTGCGACGGCGAGGGCGGTTGTCAGGTCACATTCAGACCTCAAGGCTATCACTGCCAGGACGGAGAAGGAGTCTACAACGACGAAGGGTGCGCGGAACCGCAGTGCGACGGCTTCGGCGCCTGCGCGATGGTTAACGTCGCCGACGGCACACCGTGCGACGACGGCGATCCCGACACCGAAGAGGACAAGTGCGACGAACAGGGTTACTGCCGCGGTACGCCAATGCCCTCACAGGACGTGATCGTGGGTGAACTGCCCGATCCCGATGCGGGCCAGGACACGAAGGACAATGACGCCAGCGGGTCTGACATCGAAAACGACGATTCCGGTTGTTGCTCGCAGGGGAAAGCCGGACACCCGACGGCGGTCCTGATGCTGCTCATCCTGTGCGCGATGCTGGTATTCAGACGATTGTCGACCGCCACCAACGTCCATAAGCGATAAAGGAGGCTTGAAACCGATGAACATAGTCATGTCGACAGCACGATTCGTTTTCTCTGGAGCGTTGATTGCGCTCTGCACTGTCGGTTGCGGGGACGATGTGCCACCAGCAGACGTCATCCATGATGTCGTGACCGACACTGCGGAAACCGACACTGCGGAAGCCGATGATTTCGTTATTCGCAAGCCGTCGCAGGAGGCACTCAGTTGCTCGACGATGGGCGATGAACCCTACTACATCGCCCAGATCGACTTCGTCTGCCACATCGACAATGACGCGCTGAACGCAGATCTGTACATTCAGACCACTCCCACCGACTGCGGTGATTGGGCAAACCCGACATACAAGACCGACGCGGCCTGGTTGAAGACAGGCGACAAAATTGACGCCACCACCGGTTCCTACGATTTCGGGGGGCGCCATCACAACGACATGATTTCCTTCATGTACAACGGTTCCAGGCACATCCTGTGGCATTCCTCGATCGGATACGGCTGGCGCGCCTGCACCACGCCCGATTGCCTGGTCGTCTGCGAACCTGGACAGGAATGCGTCGTCGATACCACGGATGGCGTGGCGATCGACGGTTGCGCTCGCAGCGCCGGCGATCCGCCACCGCCGCTTTCCGTGATCTGCGTCCAGATTGCCCCGGATGGCAGCGTGCCTGAATTCCTGGATCCATGGACGACCGATGATCCCTGGAACGAAGAACAGGGCGCGATGATCCTTCCCTGCCTGGGCGAAGAGACGATGGAGCTCTGACATGAAACGCTCGCGGACGGCGACCCTGAAACTGGTCGGATACCTTCTTTGCGCGATGTCGGTCGCATCATGCCGGCCGGACGAAACAGGGTCGGTGCTCCTGACTGTCGAATCCGCCGGAAACGCCGTGGTTCCATTCGCAGCGACGGTCGACCTGGGTCACTACCGCTTCGCGAATGCGTGGTGTCCGACCGGGGACACGGTCACCGACTTCGGGCGATGTGACGAAGGCTTGTTGTTTGACGAAGTCCCCAACGGTTCGACGATGACGGTCAGGGCTCCCGGATTTCGGACATTCAGGGCACTGCTGAATTCCGGGACCGAAGATCGCGGGGAACTGGTTGCCGACCTGGTTCCCATGCCCGATTTGGTCGTCAACGACGACTACGCCACCGGCTTC
>CAZNJW010000063.1:0-15361 GCA_964573455.1 uncultured Anaeromyxobacteraceae bacterium
GACCCGGAAGAACGGCAGCATTGCCGAGGCCTCGAACCAGCGCAGAAAGAGTTCCTTGTCTGGCTTTCCTCCGAAACCGCCGATATCGGCGCCCGAATACGGCACACCGGAAACCGACAGGTTCAGCACGATTCGAACGGTCTGCTGCAGACTCCACCAGTTGCTTTCGCTGTCGCCGGTCCAGTGCCACGCGTAACGTGCCAGTCCCGGCCAACCTGACCGTGACAGGATCCACGGGCGGCGTTCCGGCTTGAAACGGCGCTGGCCTTCGAATCCCGCCATGGCCTCCTGCATCGCGTAAAGGTTGTGCGCCTCCAGGTGTGTGCCGCCGCGTCCTTCCAGCTTTTGAACCGCGACCGAAGGAAGCGTTGAACCGCCCCAGGCCGCGAATGCCGCCGGTTCGTTCATGTCGTGCCAGAACCCGGAGATACCCTTATCGATCAGGATCCTGTACTGCTGCGCCCACCAGTCCCGCGCAGCCGGGTCCGAGAAGTCCGGGAAGGCGCACCAGCCCGGCCAGACAACCCCTCGGACCTGTTCGCCATCCGGAAGCTTCATGAACAGATTCCCGTCGCGACCTTCGCGGAACAGGAAGTACTCCGGGTCGGCCTTTACTCCCGGATCGAGGATTGTGACCAGTCTGATCCCGGAAGCCAGCATGTCTTCGCTGAGCTTCTTCAGGTCGGGAAAACGAGCAGGATCCACGGTAAATACGCGGTATCCGTTCATGTAATGGATGTCGAGGTGAATCGCTGACAACGGCAGGTCACGGCTGGCGAAACCATCCGCTATCTCGCGGACTTCGGCCTCGTTCATGTAGCTCCAGCGACACTGATGGTATCCGAGGGCCCAGCGGGGCGGCATGGCTGCGTGGCCGATAAGGCCGTAGAACCTGGCGACGTTGTCTTCCGGCGCGCCTGCGAAAAGATAGTACCTGAGCGCGCCGCCCTCGAAGCGGGACTCGAGCCTTTCCTTGAAGGAAAAGGTGCTCTTGAAGGAGTTGTCGAAGAAGGCGAGGTACGAACCTCGCGGGGACACGCAGAGGTACGCCGGCGATGAGATGTAGAGCGGGTCGTCGCCTGCCGCGTATGCGCCCCGCGGTTCCATGTTCCAAAGGGAGAATTCGCAGCCGCGCACCGAGAAGGGCGATGCCTTCATGCCCATCCCGAAGAACGACTCGTCGTCATTCATCGTTGCCCGCGATGTCCAGCCGGTTCCGGTCATCACAGGCGGTTCGTCACGTCGTATCGTGGCGCCGTCCAAGTCGGTTGCCGTCACCGAACCGTCCCTGCCAATCGTCAGTTTCAGTCCGTTGTTTTCCAGGGAGACCCCGGAATCGGTCTCTTCAACGGCGACCTGAACCGGGTTGAATGATGTTCTGGTGACAACGCAGTTTCCCGGCAGAACCCCGGGGGTCCAGGTCAGCCTGGGAATGCCGGGCAGCACGAAAACCACCTCAAGCTGGGCACCGGCAAAACGAAACGTCGCCCCGGAGTCCGTCCTTTCCCAGGACTCAAGTTGCCGGACAGGCGTGACCCTGGCGTCCGGCGGCGGGGCGAACTTCTTTTCGAGTTTGCCGCGCTGAACCGTGTACTGCATGGAACCTGCCAGTATCTTGATGCCCAGATTGGCGAGTCCCTTGACCGCGGTGATGATGTCCATAGAGTCGTTCTCCAGGATGTTGACGCAACGCGCAAGCCGGATCGTCGTCCAGACGGCCGTACGTCCGTCGGCTGCAAATAACATTTATCATTAATTGCCTATGATCGAATCCTCAATATTTGTGTTGCAAGGATGTTTTTTTGCTTGACGCAATTCATTTCCCAAATAGGCTTGCCGCATGCAGCGCCTGGCTACCATATCCGTTGCGGCTTTTTTCATCATAGCGATCGTGGCGGATCCTGTCGCCGCTTTCGCGGAGGGACCCGATTCGTCTCCTGCCAGCGCGGGCGTTGAAACCGTCGAACCGGCCAGCAATGCGTCAGAGAACGTCGAACCGGCCAGCAATGCGTCAGAGACCGTGGAACCCGACGGCGATGCATCAAAGGCTGTCGACCCCGATCAACCTGCTCCCAAGGATCCGAACAGGATTGAATGGCTGCCTTTCCCGGTCATCGGCGGCAACACTGACATGGGTATCCTGGTGGGTGCACAGCTTATGCTGGCCAAGTTCAAGGACGGCTATTCCCCTTACCGCTTCAGGACGCACACTCAGGTGTCGCTGTCGTTCAAACCCGATCCGGAGGGTGGTGTCGACATCCCGGTACACATGGATTTCGTGAAGCTCGATTTTCCGGGGCTGGCTGGTGGCAAGCTCAGGCTGCTGATTGGGCTTCATTACGACCAGGTGAATAACTCCGGATACTTCGGGATCGGCAACGCGGCGCGCGCCGTCCGTTCATACTGGGATCGCGAAGCCGGCGAGGTCGTCGAACCGAACACCGGCATGTACCAGTACGTCAGGCAGGAACCCAAACTGCGCGTGTTCATCAGATACAAGCTGAAGGATCACCTGGAACTGGCGTTCGGCCTGCGTTTCATGTGGATGAACGTCACGGCCAATCCGGGCTCCAAACTGGAACAGGACCTGCCGACCATTCTCGGCACGGACCCTCACTTCGGTCTTCAGTTCGCCGCCGGCGTTATCTATGACACGCGTGACCACGAGTACAACCCGATGAAGGGCATGTACATCGAGACCGCATTGCGATTTCAGCCCGGTCTCGGCAACGACATGCACTTTGGCGCTTACAGCCTGGACGCCCGCTTTTTTGTGCCCTTCCTCGGTGAGCACCTCGTGTTCGCATCGCGGTGGATGCTCGACATGATGTTCGGGAACGTGCCGTTCTACGAAATGGCCAGGGGCGGCGCCTTCGATCCTGTCGAATTCATTGGTGGCAGGATGGGGCTTTCCGGTATTCCCGAGGGGCGCTATCATGGCAAAGTCAAGGTCGGGGCGAACCTCGAGCTGCGATCCGTGCTCTGGTCCTTCTCGGTTCTGAAGCAGAACTTCAAGATCGGCATGGCGATGTTCTGTAATGTCGGCCGCGTCTGGGCCGACTACTCGGGAAACACCGCGCTTGACGGAACCGGGCTTGGGCTGAAGGTGGCCGCCGGTGGCGGACTCCGTATACAGTTCAACGAGACGGTGATGATACGTGCGGATCTTGCGTGGGCCAGCGAGGCCAGGGACGCGGGATCGCCGGTGGGCATCTATCTGGATGCCTACCATCCTTTCTAGAGTGTTGGGCCGTCCGTCACTAGCGACGGTGGCTCGTTCGCGTGAACGGTTTATCCGGCAGGGGGCCAGGTAGATGAACATGTTTTTCAAGAGATTCGGCAAGTTGCTTTTCGCGTTGCTGATGGCCTTATCGATGGCCGTCCCGAGCACCGCCCTCGCCGGGGGGTACTCGAACCTCGACTTCGGCGGCCGGCGAATGGGAATGTTCGCGGTTGTCGGCAAGCCCGATGACCTTACCGCGGTGTTCCACAACCCGGCGGGACTCACGCTGCAGTCGGGAACCCAGCTCTATTTCGCGCTGTCGAACTTTGTCCTGGATCTTGGTTTGAAGCTGTATGACAGCAAGGGCGATTTGCGGCCGTACGATCACGAGATCACCCCCAACCTCAGCTACGGCGCCATTCCGTTCATCGGTGTCTCGTCGGATCTGGGAACCGAGCGGTTCCGGCTGGCCTTCGCCATCTACGCGCCGAACGCCTACGGCGCCAGTCTCCCGGTCGAGGAGGCCACACGCTATCACGCGACGCAGGCGCTGTTCGTGTCGGGCCGTGCCACTGTGGCGGCTGCGTACGATTTCAATGACCACATCACGGTCGGCGCCAGCCTCAGCCTGCTGTACACCTACCTGATGGCTCAGAGGTACCTGAACACCACGATGCTCCCGTCCGCCTCCGACGTCCAGAACGACCCGAAGTACGACGCCAGGTTTAACAGTCTCGAAGAGAACATGAATTCCGACATCATCCTGGATATCCAGGGCGACAACGTCACATGGGCGTTCGATGTCGGCATCCTGGTCAAGCCGGTTAAGAGCCTCAGCATCGGTCTGGTGTTTTCCAGCGGTTCCGAACTGGAGCTTCGCGGCGACGTGAAGGCGACATGGGCGAAGGATGGTTCACTGGTTGGCAAGACGAAGCAGACGACCAGCATGATCATCCCGCTGTCGATACGCGCCGGCATCAACTGGGCGATCGTCCCGAATTTCGAGATCGCCGCTGATGTGTCTTACTGGCACTACCAGACGAACCAGATGCAGGTTTCGGCCCTTGACGACAAGATCGCAGGACTCTCCGGATTCACCGATCCGAAGAACTTCGGGAACTCCTGGAACTGGTGCGTTGGTATCCTGTACCGGCCCATTCCCGAACTGGATCTGATGGCCGGATATCAGATGGACTACACGCCGAATCCGACGTCGACGATGTCGCTGGAAAACCCGGGTGTCGATCAGAAGGGGTTCTCGGTCGGCGGACGCTGGCGGATCAACGACCACTGGCGTATCAGCCTGGCTTATGTCCACAACTGGTTCAACCTGATCGATGTTCAGGATTCGATAGGCACGCCGCCGGCGAACGCGAAGGGGCACGGCGCGAACAACGAGTTTGCGTTTGACTTCCAGTACCGGTTCTGAGCGGGCCGGATGTAGGGACTATGGCAGGATCCGGATACATAAGGTTTGTGACAGGTGACGACGCAGGCATCGCGTCGGTCGACTCTCAGGGCCTGCTCAGGGGTACGCTTGGCGACCTGCGGCTTCATGTGTTCGACAGCGCGGGCCGCATGGTGTACCGGGCCGGGGATGCCGGTGGCGCGATTGGCGTGACGGTTTCGGCTGATCGAACCTTCAGTGACGGTTCACTGCGAATCGCCGTGACGCTCAAGAACATCGGCGATGCGACCATCCGTCTTTCCCGGGCCGTTTTCGAATCGTTTGAAGGTGGCGAATCGGCCGCGATCCAGGGCGACATGTCCGGGTGGGCCCGCTACAAGATGGGATTCAACACCGGCGCGGCATCGGGCGCGGCGCCATTGTCGGTTCCTGATCGCCGCTTCTTCCTGCGTGGTATCCCGTATGGCCTGCTTCCGGCATCCGTCAGGAACATGCTTTACTACGATGGCACCGAGTTTCCAAAGGTGCCCGGCAGGTTCGAGAGCGAGTGGTTCTCGGCCCTGTACGATCTTCAGAACAAACGTGGAATCCTGTTCGGTTTCTACGGGGTCGGAAGACACTTCAGTCGTGTCCGCGTCGATTTCCCAGCCGGCACGGCTTCGCTGACGGCCTTTCTTGACGACTCCGAACTGGCTCCGGGCGCTTCGCGTGAACTCGATCCGATCTTCGTTCTGTATGGCTCGGATCTGAACATGCTGCTCGCGGATTACGCGCGCGCCGTCGCCGCGCAGAACGGGGCTCGCGTCAATCCTGCCGCGATATGGTGTTCGTGGTATTCGGGGTTCTACGATCGAGTCAAGGTCACGGATATCCGCGAAAACATGCGGCGTCTTTCCGGAATCGAGTCACCAGTCCGTTTCATCCAGCTTGACGATGGCTACCAGGCGATGATTGGCGACTGGCTGAACACGAACTCGCGCTTCCCGGAAGGTGTCGAGGCGCTCGCCTGCGAGATTCGGCAGGCCGGTTTCGAACCTGGAATCTGGACGGCCCCATTCTCGGTGTCTCCAGAAGGCAGCGTTTACGCCGAACACCCGGACTGGGTTGTCAGGGATCGTCGCGGACGGCCGGTCAAGGCTGGTTTCATCATGGGACGTTTCGGTCCCAGGCCTTACTACGGCCTTGACACGACCATCCCCGAGGTTCGTGCCCACGTGACCGGGATATACGAATCGCTGCGCCGGATGGGATGGCGGCTGTTCAAGATAGACTTCCTGACCTCGGCAATGGTCGAGGGCGTCCGCCGGGATGGTTCCCGTACCAGGGCCGAGGCCTACCGTATGGGAATGCAGGCAGTGCGGGACGGCGTCGGGGACGACGGGCTCATCCTGACCGGAATCGGGCCGTTCCTTGCCAACACGGGCATCGTCGATATCCAGCGCCTCAGTCCGGACACGTGTTTCGGGTCGCCGGCATGGATGACCTTTGAACAGAAGCTGACTGGTGACCGGATGACCCCTGGGGTCAGGAACCAGACGTCGACCTGCATCGGCCGGACGTTCACCAACGACATCCTCTGGAGCGGCGACCCCGACGCGATCGTCGGTCCGGGGCTGGCCCCGAATGAGGCGGTCTATCTGAAGACAGTCGCTCTGATGACCGGCAGCACGTTGACGATAGGGCATGACTTCACCAGGGGCCCGTTCGACTTTTCGGGATACGGTCCGCTGGTCGATGCGCGCGGGCCGGCCCAGGTCCTGGACATGGGGCAGGTCGAGTTTCCGCGCCATCTGATTCGCGCGGCCACGGTCGATTCGAAGCCGGTCAAGTTCTATGCGATCCTGAATCAGTCCGATTCGGCAGTTTCTGTCCCAGTGAGGGATGAAATTTTTCAGGAACGATTTATCAGTGTAGACGACTACTGGAACGGTACCGCGGTAGACATGCGACCGGATGCCAGTCTCCAGATCGGACCGCGGTCGGCGCGGCTATTCGTTATTCGGATGGCATCGGGAATGGATGCCGGTGAGTGATTTTTTCGGCGCTGGCGCGCCGTATGTGGGCTTTGCAGGTCCGGGAGCTTGGAAATGAAAGGTTTGAAACCGGTTTTGTTGCTGATTGCCGTGATGCTGGCCGGCAGCGGTTGCGCCTCGTGGTCGCACGGCTGGAACATGAAGCCCTACAAGGCCTCAGGCAAGCTGGACGTGGCCGAGGTTAAGGCTTACGCCGATCGTCTCGAGAAAGCGGCCGTTACCCGGAGCCAGGTGCAGAACCTGATAGATTCGCTCGAATACGTTCTTGGGGTCGAGCCCGAGAATTTCGACGCGACCGTCAGGCTTTCGCAGGCGTGGATCGTGAAGGGTATGGGGCATGCCCGTGACACAGGTGAACGTGGCGACAGCCTCAGACGGGCGATCACGCTGGCCGAGCGCGCGATGTCCCTGAAGCCTGAATTTCTGGCCGCGGTTCGGGCCGTTCCGGACGGCAAGGGACAGGTAAGGGACGCGGTGTCGACGCTTGACGCTTCGTTTGCGCCGGCGGTCGCGACGTGGTCCATGGCGACCCTTCTCTACTTCGAGGAGTCTCTCAGTGAAGTCCTGAAGATCACGAATGAAAGCGTGATTGATGACGTTCTCGTGGCGCTTTCGTGGATGGACCAGAACGCTCCGGGCTTCGACGGGAACGTGTCGCTGGCGTTGCAGGGCGTGGCGGCGGCCATCAGACCGGGAGCCGAGATGGTGAACGTCTCCGAGGACTTCGACGCGGCGGTCCAGGCCAGTCCCGATTCGATGGTCAACCTCTGGTTGCGGGCCACCTATCTGTACCGCAACTTCGGTGACAAGGTCAGCGAAGGCGCGGATCTGAAGGCGATCCGGGATCTCAAGGCCGACGAGACGCCGGGATTCGTCCCGTTGAATCGCATGATCCGCCTGATGGTCGAGAAGAAATCAATGCGCTGACGCGCGCCGTTTCGTTATCACGTCATATCATTTCGATTCATTCGCAGGGGCGGATAACATTCGCCCTTTTGATCAGGGACAGGGATCCGTAGGGGCGAATAACATTCGCCCTCCTGGACATGGGCGGCCGCCCACTCATCGCCCACGGCCCTGGCCGTGGGGTTGAATCACAGTTCAATCACAATTCGTTTGCATGTACAATCCGGGCGCTGTCTTTCGCGTTGCAGGCGGTTCAATCATGAAGATTTGCAGCATATCGGAGGTCCTGTCGGGCGCGGTTCCCGTCGGTTCCGAGGTTATGGTTCGCGGATGGGTCAGGACCAGGCGTGAGTCGGGCATGGGGCTGTCTTTTGTGGCTGTTCACGACGGCTCCTGTTTTGCCCCGCTCCAGGCGGTGGCCGACAATGGCCTGGACAACTATGAGTCCGAGGTCGTTCGTCTGTCTGCCGGATGTTCCGTCAGCGTCCAGGGTCAGGTCGTCAAGTCCCTGGGCAAGGGACAGGACGTCGAGTTGAAGGTTTCGCGTCTGGATGTCGTCGGATGGGTCGATGATCCAGAAACATATCCGATCCAACCCAAGCCGCACTCGCTTGAATATCTTCGCGAGGTCGCCCATCTGCGACCGCGAACGAATATCATCGGCGCCACGATGCGTGTCCGCGACTGCCTGGCGCAGGCGGTTCATCGGTTTTTCCACGAGCGTGGCTTTTACTGGATTCACACTCCGCTGATCACCGCGTCTGACGCCGAGGGTGCCGGCGACATGTTCCGGGTGTCCACTCTGGACTTCGCGAATCTTCCCAGGACCGATTCCGGCGCGGTCGACTTCGACAAGGATTTCTTCGGTCGCGAGGCCAGACTCACGGTTTCCGGCCAACTCAACGTCGAGACATATTGCCTGGCCATGTCCAGGGTCTACACGTTCGGCCCGACCTTCCGCGCCGAGAACTCGAATACCCGCCGTCATCTGGCTGAATTCTGGATGATCGAACCCGAGATCGCGTTTGCCGATCTCATGGACGACGCGGCGCTCGCCGAGCAGTTTCTCAAGTACATCTTCAAGGCGGTTCTCGACGAACGCTCCGACGACCTGGCATTCTTCAACAAGTTCGTGGACAAAACCGTGATCTCGCGGCTGGAGTCCTTCGTCAGCTCCGAGTTCGCCGTCATGGAGTACTCAGAGGCGATCGAGCACCTGAAGAAGGCGAAGGTCAAATTCGAATTCCAGCCCGAATGGGGTTGCGACCTGCAGGCTGAACACGAGCGCCACCTCAGCGAACAGGTTGTGGGCAGACCGGTGGCCGTTATTAACTACCCCAAGGATATCAAGGCGTTTTACATGCGCATGAACGACGACGGCCGCACCGTCGCCGCGATGGACATCCTGGCGCCCGGCATCGGTGAGATCGTCGGCGGTTCCCAGCGTGAGGAACGTCTGTCGGTAATGGACGATCGTATCCGTCAGATGGGCCTGAATATCGACGACTACTGGTGGTACAGGGATCTGCGCCGTTACGGCACCGTGCCGCACGCCGGATTCGGTCTTGGATTCGAGCGTGCCGTCATGTACGCGACCGGCGCCGACAACATTCGCGATGTCATTCCGTTCCCCAGGACTCCCCGCAACGCCAGGTTCTGACAGATCCCCTTTCTGGGGCGTTCGATCCCATTACAGACAGCCGGCGGCGATCGCGTTTGATGTCTGCTTCCTGGATTGCGTCTGCTGTGCTGAACGCTCAGGAATCGAAGTGAATCCGGAAGATCTCGAGTTCGGCTGTTTCGGAGTCCTGGATGCACTCGCCGCATCTGGATACGCGGATGATGACGCCTTCGACGTCGTCGAGGACGTATCCGTAGTCTTCAAGAAACGCCTTTGCCGACATTGAATCCAGATTGAGGCGCCTGTGGCAGTTCGCGCAGTACATCGTCGCGCACAAGGGATCGCCGCAGTCGGAACAGATGAAATCCTGCTCCGAGGTGCCCTGTGCGTTACAGATGACGCAGTGACCAACTTTCTTCTTTTCAGCGGCTGTCCTGTTACTCAAGATGACCTCGATCCGCGCTGTTTCCAGGTGAAGAATAAGGGCGAGAAGCGAAAAGCGCCAAACTGACTGCATAATTTTGCTGAATTGGGCCGTATTTCCCGGGCGCTGTACAATCATGTGGTCTTGGAAGGGATCTCAGGATGAAGATTCACATCATGGGGATCGGGGGAACCGCGATGTCGGCCGTCGCGGGGCTTATGAAGGACTCTGGGCACGAAGTGCGGGGATCGGACAGGGTTCGCCCGTATCCACCGGTTGGGGACTTACTCGACAACCTGGGGATACCGGTCATGCATCCGTACGATTCTTCCAATCTGGACTGGGAGCCAGACCTGGTGGTCGTCGGCAATGTGATAAGGCGCGATAATCCCGAGGCCGAGGCGATGCGGGAGCGCCAGATACCGTTCATGTCATTTCCGCAGGCGCTTCGCGAACACTACCTGGCCGGACGCTTCCCGATGGTCGTGACAGGGACGCACGGCAAGACCACGACCAGTTCCCTGATTGCCTGGCTGCTGCACGCTCAAGGTTACGAACCGGGATACCTGATCGGCGGGGTGCCGCTGGATTTTGGCACGAATTTCCGGGCGGCCGGTGGGAAGTTTTTCGTCGTCGAAGGCGACGAATATGACACTGCGTATTTCGACAAGGGGCCGAAGTTCCTGCATTATGCGCCGCAGGCCGCGATCATCAACAATGTCGAGTTCGATCATGCCGACATTTATGCTGACCTGGAGTCGGTGATTTCGGCCTTCCGCAGATTCGCTCAGATGATGCCCGCCGGCGCCCCGCTGCTTGTTCCGGCCTGTGACAAGAATGCGGCGGCGGCTGTGTCGCGCTCCGATGCGGCGCTCAGATCTTTCGGCATCGAATACGGATACTGGCATGCTGTTGACGTTTCGTGGTCGGGAGGCCGAGTCTCGTTTGAACTGATGGCCGGGGATGTATCCGCCGGTCGGTTCGTGTCCCCGCTTTTTGGTCGCCACAATCTTGCCAATACCGTTGCCGCCCTCGGTCTGCTTCACGAGACCGGGTGTGTCACCCCCGATCTGGCACAGGCACTGGCTTCCTTCAGCGGCGTAAGAAAACGTCAGGAAATCAAAGGTGTTGCTGCTGGCGTGACGGTTATCGACGATTTTGCGCACCACCCGACGGCAGTGCGCGAGACCATCCTGGCCGTTAGGAACGCGTTCCCTGGTTCGCGGATCATCGGTTTGTTTGAACCCGAGTCGAACACCAGCCGACGACGCGTGTTCCAGAACGAATACGTCTCGGCCTTCGCCTCGGCGGATCGCATACTTTTCTGCGCCCCGCTCGAGAAGAACGACAACCTGCCGCCCGAGATGAAGATCGACATGGCGCGGCTCGTGGCGGACATCAACGCAAAAGGCACCCCGGCCGCGATCATCCCGGATATCGACGAATTGGCGGCCGCCGCGGTCCAGGCCGCCCGCCCCGGGGACGTGATAATGGGAATGTCCGGTCGCGATTTCTACGGGATCCATCAGAAGGTGCTGGATCGTCTTCGGGAAAAGGAGCAGGTCGGTGATGGGTTCTGATGCCGCCACTGGGCCTGGAATCAGGATCGACCGGGCCTTTGAACAGGATCTTCAAGCCGAAGGTCTCCTTCATGAATGCGAGGATCTCGCGGTCTGGCGGGATCGACTGGTGTTCATTCAGGCGAAAGCCGGCTACCGCTTCGGCGTCGATTCGGTCATCCTTGCCAGTCACGCCGCCGAGTTGCGCAAGGACGTTGTGTCGGGATTGTCGGGTGGCCCGGCCAGGCTTCACATCCTTGATGTGGGCACGGGATGCGGGGTAATCGCGATTCTTCTAGCGGATGCGCTGCCCGATGCCTTGGTGGACGCCATCGAGATTCAGCATGTGATGGCGGATCGTGCTGTTAGAAACGTAAGCCTGAATCGACTTGAGGGAAGGGTTCGCGTGTTCGCGGATGACGTTCGAAGCTTGAAACCGTTACCTGATCAGGACGGATATGACCTGATCGTGTCCAATCCGCCGTTCTACCGGAGGGGAAGCGGTCGAATCAATCCGGACGGCGAACGCGCGGTAGCCCGCCATGAGATCAGCCTGGACCTGAACGGTCTTCTTGCCGCGGTGGCACGTCTGCTAAAACCGCAGGGGCTCGCGGTTCTACTTTATCCATTCGAGAGGTTCCAGGAATGCCTCGATGCGATTCCCGTGGCAGGTCTGTCGGTGGGCCATTTCGTTCCATTGCTTCCGACCCCTGGTTCGCCTCCCGAGTCATTTTTGGTGGTCGTCGGGCAGGCGAGTCGCTTCCCCGCGATCGGTGATTCCGCTTCCGTCCGCCCCCGCGGATTGCCTCCGATGCTGCTCTCGCGGGACGCGAATCCGGCGTAAACCGCGCGCGGGCTTCCGGTTAAGGCTGATAGGGATTAAACTTCCGCACGTCGTGGACCGGGGCCATCACCGTCAGGTCCGCAAACGGATCCATTCATCCGGAGATTGAGAACATGCCCGAAACGAAGACGCCCTACTATGTAACTACCCCGATCTATTATGTTAATGATCGGCCGCACATCGGCCACGCCTACTGCACGATTCTGGCCGATGTCTTGCGCCGTTACCATTCGATGTTTGGCTGCGAGACGTTTTTTCTGACCGGTGTGGACGAACACGGACAGAAGGTCGAGGAGGCCGCCAGAAAGAGGGGAATGTCCCCGCAGCAGCACTGTGACGAGATGCAGTCCCACTTTCGCGACCTCTGGCCCACGCTTGGCATCTCGAACGACGATTTCATCCGCACGACCGAGCCCCGCCACGAAAGGGTAGTCAAGGAAGCGCTTCAGAAGTTATTCGACTCCGGCGATATCTATAAGGGTGAGTATGAGGGGTTCTACAGTCCCCGGGTCGAGAAGTTCTTTGCCGAGGATGAACTGGTCGACGGCAAGTGTCCGGAAACTGGCGGCGATGTGTTCAAGATCGTCGAGGCAAATTACTTTTTCCGCATGAGCCGGTACCAGCAGAATCTGATCGACCACATCAACGCCAATCATGACTTCATACGTCCGGAATCGCGTCGAAACGAGGTGCTGGGCTTCCTTCGCAAGCCGCTGCAGGATCTGTGCATCAGCCGTCCGAAAGCTCGCCTTTCCTGGGGCATCGAGCTTCCATTCGACTCCGATTACGTAACATACGTCTGGTTCGACGCGCTTCTGAACTACTGCACGGCGATTGGTCTGTACCATGATGAACCGCGCTTCAAAAAGTGGTGGTCAGCGGTCAACCACTTGATCGGCAAGGATATCCTGACCACTCACTCCGTGTACTGGACCACCATGCTGTTCGCGCTCGGACTTCCGATGCCCAGGCACATCATCGCCCATGGCTGGTGGCTGGTGGACAATACCAAGATGTCGAAGTCACTCGGCAACGTCGTAAATCCGCTGGCGTTGCGGGATAAGTATGGTGTCGATTCCCTGCGTTATTTCCTGATGCGGGAGATGGTCGTGGGACTGGATTCCGATTTTTCCGAGGAGTCGTTCCTTAAACGCCACAACTACGAACTTGCGAACGATCTCGGGAACCTGGCGAATCGTCTGGTCGGTTTCGTCGCGAAACAGATGGGCGGTGTTGTCCCCTTGCCGGGCAAGGACACCGGGCATCCTTCGGATCCCGAGATACGCGAAATGGCAGCGCAGCTTCCAGGCAGGGTATGGGACCTGGTCGAGAATCTGAGGGTCGAGACCGCAATCGAGACCGTGATGAATTTCGTGCGCCGCCTGAATCGCTACGTGGCGGAGACCGAGCCGTTCAAGGTCATCAAAGTCGACCGCGACGCTGCCGGCGCCTCGGTGTATACGGCGCTGGAAGGCCTCAGGATTGCGCTGAACCTTCTGTGGCCAGTGATGCCGGCGAAGGTGGAATTCCTGCTGGCCGCGCTGGGTGGCACGAAGGTGGTGGCCTCGTTTGACGAACTGACGTGGGGCGGCCTTGAACCCGGAGCCGCGTTGGTTCTGACGGAACCGCCTTTCCCCCGGTTCGATGTTCCGGAATTCGAATCAAAGCCAGCCCCGGATGCGACTCCGAAGCCCGCGGATAAGCCCCGCGTCGAGGCTCCGTCTCCGCCGGAGCAGGAAGCGACTTTCGACGATTTTGTGAAGATCAAGCTATTGGTAGGCACGGTCTTGACCGCGGAACCGATCTCGGGCTCGGAAAAACTGCTTAAACTGTCGGTCGATCTTGGCGAGGAAAATCCGCGTCAGATCGTGGCCGGCATCGGCGACCGTCTCTCTGCGTCGGAGTTGCCCGGCAGGCAGGTGACCGTAGTGGCGAACCTGAAGCCGCGCAAGGTTTTTGGATTGATGTCGCAGGGGATGATCCTGGCGGCTTCGGACGAGTCGGGATTGTCTCTGGTCGCGCCGTTCGGAACTCCACGCAAGCCCGGGACCAGGGTCGGGTAGGCCACTATCGCGGTTGTGATACGAAACGCGTTATTTCGAGATGTACTTCAGCGGCCGGCGCGTGACCTGCCAAGCTTGACGTTGTGGGATTCCTCAAGCCACATGCATTCCAGGTAGTCCACGGCGGTCGCCAACTGGAAGTCGAACTTGATTGTTGGATGCGGGTTCGCCCTTCCCGACGCCTCGGCCGTTCCCATCCTGGCCACGCATCTCGAAAGCGATTTGACCCGCGAGACGTTCGGTGACGTGTACTGATTTTCAATCAGGGTCAGATGGTGCACCAGATCTTCTTCCCTGAAGCCGATTGGCTGCTTTCCGTCCACCACGGGCGGAGTCGAGATGTCCGGCACCACCCCGGATACCTGAATCGTCCTGCCCGATGGAGCATAGTACCGGGCGATGGTCACCTTTATCACATAGTCGGTTCTGGGGTAGGGCGGAACCAGTGTCTGCACCGAAGCCTTGCCGAAGGTCCGGTCCCCGATGACCAGACCGCGTCCGTTCTCCTGAATAGCGCTTGCGAGGATCTCGGAGGCCGAGGCCGACCCGGAGTTCACCAGCACCACGACCGGGAAGGTCCACGAACCAGGCGCGGCATTGTAGGATTCGTCCTTGTCCGAAGGACTCTTAACCGACACGATATTTCCGCCTTCAAGGAATGCGTCGGCGATCTTCACGCTCTCGTCGAGCAGACCTCCGGAGTTCATCCTGAGGTCGATGACCAGGCCGCGCAGTCGTCCGCCCTTCGTCTTTCCGATCAGCGCCTGAATCGCCTTTTCAACGTTGGCGGCCGTGCCGTCCACAAAGCCCGTGATCTTGAGGTATCCGATGTCGGGGTGGTCTTTCAGCAGGCGCCACTGGATGTTCTTAACCTCGATGTGTTGCCTTATGATCGTGAAGTCGACGTCCTGTGGCACGCCCCTTCGCCGGATGGTCAGTACAACCGGGGTACCCTTGGGACCTTTGATCAGCTTGACGACCTTCGTCAAGGCCATCCCCGAAACCCGCCGCCCATCGACCTCGACGATTTCGTCACCAGCCTTGATTCCGGCAATGTCCGCCGGCTGTCCTTCCATCGGGGACTCGATGATGATTCGTCCCTGACTGGTCGTGAGCTGGGCGCCGATTCCCTCGAAGCTGCCGTCCTCGGTTTCCTTCGTGTTCTCGTCCCAGGCCTTTGACGAAAGGACCGATGTGTGCGGATCAAGCGAGGCGAGGTAGCCCGTGGCCGCCGCGATCCATGTTGAGGACTCGTTGAAAACTGGTCTGGATGATTCCTG
>CAZNJW010000064.1:0-15334 GCA_964573455.1 uncultured Anaeromyxobacteraceae bacterium
TTCGTCAATATCGAGTCCCAGAACGTGTCGTCACTGGCGGTTGGAGTCCAGGACTACAACAGCAGCTCCTATTCCGGGACGATGTCCGTCGACGTCGCCATCTGGGGTATATCGAACGTGCCGACCGTGATGAAAGCGACCGAGGTCGTGGCCGCGACCGACTCGGGCACTGTCGACTGCAAGAGCAACTACTGGGGCGTGTTCCCGGATATTCAGCCTCGATTCAGCCTGGGTCGCAACGACGCGATTGACTTCCAGAACTTCACCGGCGCCGAGTACACGTCGGCCGGTCCGCTTCCCTGATCCCGTCAGTCTTTCGTTCCCGTTTCTTCGCCATCGTTGAACAGTAATTCGGCAGGCCTGCGGAAACATTCGCTGAAATCCGTGAACATCTGGGCGGCCTGGGCGCCGTCCATGAAGCGGTGGTCGTAGGTCACGCACACGGGCAGGATGTGCCGGATCTCGATCCGGTCATTCACGACCCAGGCTTTCTTCGTCACCGCGCACAGCGTGATCAGCAGGGGCACTCTGGAATACGGAACCAGCGGCGCCCATGTGGGCCCGATGCCAAGCGAGCCCACGTTCGTGATCATCACCGACCCGAACGGGTCCTTCGGGATGCCGGGCAGGTTGATGTTCAGCCCGTAAATCAGCCACGATGCGAAGGACAGGTAGAATTTCATCATCCACCATGGGATGTGCTTCCACATGCTCATGTTCTTGCGGATGTCGGCGTCCTCGTTGCGCCTGACCGCGCCGGCCCTTTTCATCAGTTCCTGCGCGATCTGCGCGATCGTCTTTTTCTCGCATTCCGGTATCGAGCAGGTCGAAAGAGTGGCCTTTTTGATTCTCTGATCGCCCTCGCCCGGCACGTTCACCAGGTAGTTCAGCCTGACGTCCTGGCGCAGCCAGATCCGGCTGCCGCGAAGGAATCCGTTGATCTCCGGGCGTCGCTGCAGGGTGTATGTCAGTGCCTTGCCGACCACGTGCGAGAACGTGATCTTCACGCCGTTTTTTTCACTGTACCCGTCCATCATCGGGATGATGTCGGTGACGTCCATTTCCATGATCGAGTAGACCTGCGGATCCTTCGCCGTTCGCCATGTGCCCATGGCTGCCTTGCGAAACACCGAAACACCGTCAAGCCTTGTTACCGGAACGTATCCCATGCGCTTCCCCATTTGGAACGTGCGCCGTAATCATAAGTCACGATGTCGGTGACGTTAACAGGAATGATTGACCCCGCCCCGCCGAATCTGGCCGGGGAATTGGCGATCCAACGGGGCCACGGTCGTATATAATCGGTGAAAACGGTTCAAGGATACCTTGCGGGGGGCCAATGAAGAGAATCTGGAACATCCTGGTCGGGATGATGCTGGTGGTGACCGCGTGCGCGCTGGTACACGGGCAGGTCGCCGGATTTTCGTTTGTGAACTGGGACGACGACCTGCATGTGGCCGCCAACCGGGCGGTTACCGATCCCGGCTCGGTTTCAGCGCGCGACCATCTGACGACTCCGTATCTGGGGTATCCGGTTCCTGTTACCGTGTTTTCGTACATCCTCGATCATCAGCTCGCCGGTCTGAATCCGTCCCATTACCACGTCACGAACCTGTTGCTTCATCTGCTGGTGTGCGTGACGCTGTTTCTGGCCGCGATGCGGCTGGGGTGCGGAACCTGGCTGGCCGCCGGAGTGACGCTGCTGTTCGCCATACATCCCGCGGTCATCGAGCCGGTGGCCTGGATCTCCGGGCGCAAGGACGTGCTTGCCGCGTTGTTTTCGCTGCTGTCCGTGTCGGCGTTCATGGCGATTCCAGTCCGCGACCGTCGTATCACGGCCAGGTTGCCCGCTTTCATCCTGGGCCTGCTGGCATCCCTGTCCAAGCCGTCCGCCCTTCTGGTGCCGATTCTGATCCTGGTGCTTGACCTTGCGCGCCGTCCCGAGCCCCCGGACCGCAACCGCGATCGCCCGCGTCCCTTCCGTCGGTGGCCCGCCCCCGCCACGTGGCTGGTGCTGCTGGCCGTCAACGCGGGCCTGGCGGTCATGGCCTGGCGCATGGAGAAGGGAATGGGCGCCCTCGACGGCGCGTCTGTCTCCGGCGGCAACTGGCTGATCCGGCTGCTTTCCGGTGCCGGATGGCATGCCAGGATTCTTGCATGGCCGGTCGACCTCAGCCCCAAGTACCTGGATCCGGTCGGGGGACCGGCCACGTGGATTCTGGTCGTGGGTGGTATCGTGATCCTGGCGCTGCTGGCCTTGACCGTTTTTGCGTTTGTCAGGCGCAGTCCCGCTTTTATCGGTCTGGCGCTCGCGGTGCTGGCGTACGCGCCGCAGTCCGGCCTGATGCCGCTGTCACGTCAGTACGCCAACAGTTACGTCTATCTGACCCTTGCCGGGCTGGTGCTGGCGCTTGGCGCGGCGCTGGCGCCGTACGTCGCGCGGCTGCGGTTCCCTTTCAAGAATCTGGTCGCCGTCCTGGTTCTGGTCGGCCTCGGCGCACTCGGTTATTCCGCCCATCACCAGGAAAAGGTCTACCGCGACGGCGTCAATCTGTGGCAGCGCGTGATGGTCGACTACCCGGACAGTCCCCAGGTCTGCCGGAACATGGGCAACGCCTGGATGTACAGGGATATGAACGAACCTGCCCGGGCCGCCGCCGTTTACGAGAAGTGCATCGAGCAGCTTGGCAACCGGCAGTTCTTCTTGAAAAACCTGGCGATCGCGCATTTCAGCGCCGGAAACCGGGAGTTGGCGGCCACGTTGTTCCGTGAGATGCAGACATTGAATCCCGACGATCCCATTGCTCGGAAGTATTTGAATTTGTTGTCAGAGTGACGGCGCCGTGTCCGTTGTCAGTAGCCTTCGGTCTGCGTGATCTCGGCCCAGATCAGGCGGTGATCCGACGGATACAGCGTGTCAGGCCCGAACTTGCGCAGATCCACCCACCAGAACTTCGTCTTGAACGTGGCACCGGCCGTGAAGATGTGGTCGATCCTCGCGACCGGGTCGTACGCCGGGACGGTGTCAGTGTTGTAATCCCGGTTCCAGTAGTTGCCCACCTGAGCGAAGACGTCGTCGAGCTTGAATCCGGTGGCGTCGACGCCGTTGGTCATCACGTTGAATGCCGGGTCGCGCGGTTCGGTATTGAAGTCGCCAGTCAGTATTACCGGGGCCTCGGCGGCCCAGACGGCGCTCTGGGAAATGAACTGAGGCGCGCTGTATTCCTGGTGCGGGTGGGTCGAGTCGAAGTGCGTGGTCGCAAAGTAGACTTCCTGATAGTACTGCTTGTCGTACAGTTTGACCCATGCGACCACGCGTGGGAGCGTCTGGCCCTCGGAGTACCCCTTCGACCACGGAACGTCTGGTGTCGGGCTGAGCCAGTATTCACCTGATTCGATCAGGTCGAAGCGGTCGGTCCGATACAGGACGGTGGCGTCCGGATATGGATAATTGTCCATGCCATCGCCACGGTAGAAGGATGCGGCGTAGCCGGGCAGTTCAGCCAGGATCTGATCGACTTCGAAGTCGAACACCGTCTCCTGGAGTCCGATCAGGTCGGCATCCATGGAATCGAACATCTGGCCGAAATACACCAGACGATCCTCCCACGAGTCGTAACCGGCACCGCACACGCTGCACATCAGGTTGAATGACACGACCGTGTATGTCGGTCCAGCGTAGATGACGTCCTGTTCCTCGTCGTAGACACCGGTGTCGTCTTCGTCAGGCAGCGGCGCCATTTTTGCGGCTCTGAAACCGCGATCAGCGTTCGTGGCCGGGGTGGAATCGTCGCGCGCCACCAGAAGTGCTGAGTTCGTGTCCTGGGCCAAAGGCATGTCCATCGCCATGCGGATGCCCATGTCGCCCCTGTCGACCGGATTTGTCGCGGCTCGTGAAGCCACCCGCGCGAACGCCGCCGCGGCGGACCACGAACCGCCTCTGATGATGCGGTTGTATCCGTTCGGGTCGTCCAGCAACGGATCGATCTGGTGGTCTGCGGTGTGCCACCAGTAGTGGTCCTGGCAGAATTCAAAAACGTTTCCGAGCATGTCGTACAGGCCCCATTCATTCGCGGTTTTACCACCGACCGGTTGTGGTCCGCACGTTTCCTGAGGACTCCAGAAGTGGCAGTCGTACGCCTGTTCATAAGTCGCGCCGGCGTTTCCACAGAACCACGCGACGCCATCGAGCCGGTCGTTCGGCGCCTGGCACTGCAAACCTGTCTGCGCCTGTCCGGCATCGAACGAAGCAAGGTCGGTGTCGTGCCCCGCGCGTGCGGCCAGTTCCCACTCGGCGTCCGTCGGCAGTCTGTACCCGGTGCATCCCTGCACTCGCGTCACGCTGTCATACTGGAAGTCTCCGGCGCACTGAATCTGGCCCTGAACGCATCCGCCGCCATGCGTGCCTTTCTCGCCGGTCGTCTCGTAGCACGGCGTCAGGCCGTCCGCGATCGACTTCATGTTCAGGAACTTGATCGCGTCGTACCAACTGATGTTCTGAACCGGCAGATCGTCGCCGGCCGACGCGAAATACGACGGCGTCGTGCCGGTCACCTGCTGCCACATCCCGTTCGTGACCTCGGTCTTCGCCATGCAGAACGGCTTCGAGATGGTTACCTTGTGCAAGGTCTCGTCGCCGCCGCCCGTCACGCGTCCCGGTTCGTTGTCCGGCGAGCCCATCTGAAAAGTCCAGGCCGGGATCAGTGCGAAACCCTGCGGGCACGGGTTCTCGATGCATGCCGCGCCGTCACACGCCAGACCATCCGCGCAGCCCCCGTCAAAATTGCCACAGGTACCGCCGCAGCCGTCTCCGCCGCACTCCTGCCCGGCGGCGCACACCGGCTCGCACGATGGAACGTCCGGGCCATCGTCGCACCCCGACATTGCCGCAATCACAAGGATCAAAGCGCCAGCGAATGGCGTCGTTCCGATCATCCGATTCATTCTGCGGGACATGGATACCTCCGGTGGATCGAATCCCGTTGCAGAGTCTACAACCCGCAACGCAGGAAATGAATTCCCGGCCGCGCCGAGTCGAACGGTATTCGTACCAAAAGCGGTACATCTCGAATTCGCGGCATGAATCCTGCCGCTGGTCGGGTTATCCTTGGCATCATGACGGAAGGGGAACCAACTACGAACCGCAAGGACAATCAATGAGAATACTGCACACATCGGACTGGCATCTCGGCGCGCTTCTTCACGGCAAGCCGCGCCTGGATGAGCAGTTGGATTTTCTTAAATGGATTCATGATCTTATCGTTGATCAGACGGTCGACGCGCTTGTCGTGGCCGGCGACATCTTCGACACGGCTATGCCGGCCACGGCCGTTCAGGGCGCGTGGCTTGATTTCCTGGTGTCGTTGCGTGACACCGGTTGCCGTCATGTGGTCGCGATCGGCGGCAACCATGATTCGTTTTCCCTTCTGAATGTCTGGAGTCCGGTTCTGAAGTTTCTGAACGTGCATGTCGTGGGCGGGGTATCCGAGTTGGTCGACGATCAGGTGCTGGTGCTGCGCGACCAGGCGGGTCTGCCGGAACTGATCGTCGGCGCCGTCCCGTTTCTGCGCGAGGCCGATGTGTCCCGGTCAGTCTCCGGCGAGACTCCGTCGATGGCACAGGACCGCATTGCCCAGGGTATTGCCGACTATTACGAAGGCGTCCGCGCGCGTATCGACGTCGTGCATTCGGAGCTGGCCGCGCGATACGGGGCTGAAACGGTCGCCGGGTCGCCGCCGGTGGTGCTGACGGGACACATGTTCGTCGACGGATATCTGACGGCCGAAGGCGAAAGGCGGCTCTACGTCGGCAATCTGGGCGCGGTGTCGGATGCCATCTTTCCCGGAAACGCCGACTACGTCGCTCTGGGGCACCTGCACAAGGCCCAACGCATCCGCAACGAACAGACCATCCGTTATTCCGGGTCGCCGCTTCAACTCGGTTTCGATGAGGCGGATGAAAACAAGTTTGTCTATCTGGTCGATTTTTCGGGCCCGACGGGAACTCCGGCAGCGGTTCAGCACGTCCAGGTTCCCGTCTGGCAGCGGATGGCGGTCATCTCCGAGCCCGACCTCCAGGCTATCGTTGACAGATTGAAGGCGCTTGTTCAGGCCGGCGATCCTGTTTGGGTCCACGTCCGATACGTCGGCGAGGAATTTGTGGCAGACCTGCGCGGCAAGGTGTTCGAGGCGGTTCAGGACAGTGCAGTGGACGTGTTGCGCATCACGGACGAGCACCGGACCAATGTGGCGATTCATGACGATCTGGCTTTTGAGCCACTTGAACAATACTCCCCCGAGCGGATATTTCAGCTTCGTCTCGAGACTGAAAACCTGACCGACGAACAGAAAGCGACGCTGATCCGTCTGCACGAACAGGTTCTTCATTCCCTGCAGGCGCCTGATGCTGTCCCGGAAGTGGCTGGCGCCGAAGGGGGTGCCAGATGAAGATCCTTAAGGTTCAAATCAGAAATCTCAATTCGATCAAAGGCGATTGGACGATCGATTTTCGCAGCCCCGAATTCGTTCAGTCGGGTCTTTTCGTGATCACCGGGCCGACCGGCTCGGGCAAGACGACGATCCTGGACGCGATCTGCCTGGCGCTCTACGGCCAGACCCCCAGGCTGGGCGTGGTTGGCACCGCGGGTAACGGCAACGAGGTCATGACCAAGGGGTGCCGCGAATGCCTGGCTTCGGTCGAGTTCAAAACTTCCGCCGGTAAACACTTTCTGGCCTCCTGGTCCCAGGAGATGTCCAGAGTCGGTGCGAAAAACCCCTACCGCCAGTACCTCCACAAGGTAGTTGACCTGGACACGGGCAACGCCCTGACCACGACGCCGGCTGAAGGCGCGGACCGCGTCGAGAAACTGACCGGACTCTCGTTTGAACGCTTCCGTCAATCCGTGATGCTGGCTCAGAACAGTTTCGCCGATTTCCTGATGGCGAAAGAGCACGATCGCGCCACCATGCTGGAACAAATCACGGGAACCGGGATTTATACCCAGATTTCGACAAAGGTTCATGAACTGCAGAGGTCGGCCAGCAACGACGTGAACCTGGTGAAGGCCAGGCTGGAAGGCATCAGCATCCTCGACGACGCGCAGAGCGAGCGATTCAAAACCCGTCTGGACGAACTGAACGGCGAACTCCGTCCGAACCATCATGAAAAGGATCGTCTTGACCAGGCGATTGGCTGGCTGAAGCGTATCAGGGAATTGCAGGAACAGGCGAACAACCTGCAGGGCGAACAGCAGGAACTGGAAAGGCAAAAGACCGAATTCGAGCCGAAGCGGCTGGTGTTGCGGCAGGCCCTTCAAGCCCTCGCGATCGATGCGGACTGGCGGCTGGTTGACGAAAGGCGGAAGGCGCTGGATGGCGCGACCGTGGACCTGAAGGTTTTGCTGGATGCCGTAACCGGTCTGCGCGATATAGTCGGGCAGGCCACGGTGGCGCGGGACACCTCGGAGGTCGCTTTCAGGAAGGCGCAGGAGGACCGGGCCCAGGCCATTCCCAGAATCAACAAGGCGCGTCAGCTGGACACATCGATCGAGCAGAACCGGCGGCGCCTGAATGCCGATTCTCAGCAATTGGACAACAAGAAAAAGGCGCACGCGAATCTGGCCGATCAGAATGCCGAGGCCGTCCGCCAGCAGGCGGACCGGGCGGAACTGTTAAAGACCATCAGTGATTCGATCAGTCGGAATCAGGGCGATCAGGGGCTCGAGTCCGGTCTGCCGCTTGTCCGTGACCGGTTGGAAAGGTTTTCGAAGCTTTCAGAAAGCCTTGACGGGGTCAAGTCCGACCTTCAACTGGCCACCAGCCAGGAAGCTCTGCACACAGCAGATCTGGAAAAGGCCAGGGCCAGATTGAATCGGGCGGAAACGGCAGAGAAACAGGCGCGGGACAGCCGTGATCGGATCGCGGCCGACCTGGCCGGAGTGCTGGATGGTCACGATGTCGGCTGGTGGACGGAACGTCTGGCGTCGTTGACGCATCTGGGATCGGACCTCGCCGCGGCTCTTGAAACGATACACGCGATCAATCAGCGCAGGGCCGGGATCAAAGAGATCGATCAGTCCGACCTGCAGATGAATCGGGCGATCGACGAACTGTCGGATGCGATCGGCGCGCAGGACCGGATCGACAAGGCCCTGGCGGACAAACTGGACCTGTTGCGGGAACGCCAGAGGTTCAGCGGTCAGGTGGCCGATCTGGAAAAAATACGCGCCACGCTGAAGACCGGGCATCCATGCCCGCTCTGCGGATCGCTTGATCATCCTTTCAAGTTGGATGGACTTCCGCCTCCCGATGAAACCGCCGACGCGATCAAATCGACCGAGGCCGAAAGAATTCAGGTGGCGTCCAGCTTGAAAACTCTTACCGAAAAGCTTGGCAAGGCGCGGGGAGAACTGCAGGCGAATAAGACCCAGCGCGACAGGATAACCAGGGAAGTGTCGGATCTGGGTGAACGGCTGGTCGCGGCCGGGCAGAAGTGCGGGTTCGACGGCTCGGACGTTGATGTCGAGACTGCGGTCGCGGGTCGGGTTCGGGAAAACGAACTGGCGCTGGACGCGTGTCGGAAGGTGACAAACGATGTCGCGCGACTGCAGGAAAGCGCGACGCCTGCGCAGAGGGCGCTGGATTTGGCGGCAACGGAACTGTCCGATGCGAACGTGGCCGTGGAAAAAGGCCTGGCCCTGCACGCTGCCGCTGCAGAGAGTGTCGTTCGTCTGGACAAACAGCGCGTCGATACTGAACGGCAGCTTGATCAGGATCGAGCCGGTCTGCAAAACGATGTCGCGGTCTGGGGTGTCACTGCCCAAATGCTCGACGACGCGGCCGCGGTGCTGAAAAGCCTGGAAGATCGTCGTGGCCAATGGCGTGAGTGGACCGCCGACGCCACCCGTCTTGAAAAGGAAATGTCGGCGGCGGGTGCGGAAATCGGGCAGCGCGAAAAACAACTCCTGCATGGCAAGGCCGAGATCGACGAGCTGTCCGGCAAATTGGAATCGCTGCAAAAGGAAATGGCGGCCCTGGCGGAGCAGCGGCGACTGGAACTGGGCGATCACGACCCGGACCAGTTCATGCGCTCCCTGGAAGATGCGGTCGAAAAGGCGCGCGTCGATCTTAAAAAGGCCGAGGAAGCCCTGCAGGCCGCAAATGCCAATCTGAACTCGAACGGACGTCAGCAGAACGAGACGCAGGCCAGGATAGATCGGGCATCAAAGGATTTGGCGGGGGCGGAAGCTGCATTCGATATCGCTCTGACCGGCAGGGAATTCGCCAGTCGTGAAGCCTTTTTCGCCGCGCGCCGGGACGAAACCCAGTTGACGGATCTTCAGCATGAACAGGAATCGCTGGACAACGCCCAGAACAAATTGACCGGTCGTATCCAGCAGAACCAGTCGATGCTGGGCGAGGAAAACGCGAAGGCGCTCACCGACCGGCCGTTGCAGGAGTTGCTTGACCAGGCCGCGTTGGTTCAGAAAAAAATTGATGATTTGAATCAGGAAATGGGCGGCATCCGGGCCGGCCTCGATGCCGACCGCACGGCCCGCGAAAGCCGCGCGGCAGAGGTGCGGCAACTTGAAAGACTCCAGCAGGTTCTGGCTGACTGGACTTTGCTGGACAAAATGATCGGCAGTGGGGACGGCAAGGTCTATCGCGTCTTTGTTCAGATCATCACGTTCAGGGCGCTTGTAAGGCTTGCAAATCAGCATCTCAAAACGATGAACACCCGTTACGAACTGTTCGTTGGCAAAGACAAGGAAGGCAAATCATGTCTGAATCTGGACGTGAAAGATACCTGGCGGGGGGGCGAATTGCGCCCGGTGACGAACCTGTCCGGCGGCGAGACGTTCATCGTCAGCCTGGCACTGGCGCTTGGCCTGGCGGGACTGGCCAGCCAGCATATTCGAATCGATTCGTTGTTCATGGACGAGGGGTTCGGTTCACTGGACGAGGAGTCTTTGAACATGGCGGTCAACACCCTGGCCGATATTCAGGCTCACGGCAAGTTGATCGGGGTGATCTCGCACGTCGAGGCGCTGAAGACGGCGATTCCTGTCAGGATCGATGTCAAGAGGGTGTCGGGTGGGGTCAGCGTGCTCGACGGACCTGGTGTGACGCGTCAAGCTTGACGTGCCGACAGGATTTGTTGTTCCGTGTATCATTCGGGCGTGTTGCGGCCGATCACGCGCCGACGACGGAGCGACTATATTGAAACGAACAGCCGACCCCGAAGCTTTTGTCGCCAGTATGCCCCCGGCCTATTTCGAACACGTAAACCCCGCGTATCACCCTCAGCATGAGCTGTTTCTGGACTATTTTCGTGGCGACCAGGGCGAGGGGCGCGTCTTCAACTTCCAGGGCGACAACGAACAGTATCTGTTGCACAACTTCGACCCGGAATCGATCCGCCGCCACCTGGTCTCGGCCATCCGTGCCCTGCGCGACCAGCCGTTTCTATATCGCAGCTATGTGAACACCACCGAGCGCTTCATACTGCACGAGATAATTCCAGACCCGCAATCGATGGAGTCTTCGTCGGCTGGCGAGCCTCTCAAGGCCGTTTTCCAGCGGTTCCGGGAATCATTCCTGGACGAAAGGGGCCGGGTTGCCAGGCACATTGTGGTCAGCTACGACCAGGTCTCCCGCGACTTTCAGATCCTTTGTGTCAACGTGGCACACCAGACGCTCGTCTCCAACCTGTGGGAGGTCTTAGGCAGCCATCTGGTCGACGTCGATTTCGTCGAGGTCGCGCGCACCTTTGACCCTGCCCCGCAGGTCAGGACTTTCTACCGTGTCATCGCGCATTGCACGCGGCCGCAGTCCGACCGCGAGGTCTCGTCCATCAGCACGGATTTCGCTCGTTATATCAGACACTTCACCTTCACCATGAGCCTTTTCGACCTGGTCGGCCCAGCCATGGTCGGGCCGTCCAGCAGCCACACGGCCGGCGCGAATCGTATCGGCCAGATCTGTCGTTCGATCATTCTGGCCGTTGCGGCGCGCGGCGAGACTGTCCGATCGGTGCGCGTACGACTGCTTGGTTCGTTCGCGGACACGGGAGTCGGTCACAAGACCCCGGTCGCCATAGCGGGCGGCCTGGCTGGACTGGATACGGACGACGAGGCGATGCTGCGCATGGGCTCGCCCGAGTATCTTGCGTCGCATGGAATCGATTTTGGCGGCGTGACGGCGCGATTCGACGGATTCACACGTGGAACCCCGGCCGACCTGGCCGTCTACCACAGCGACAAGTGCAGCAACATCGCCGAGGTATTCTTCGTTACGGACCGCGCCGAATACGTGGTGACCGGATTTTCGATAGGTGCGGGAAACGTCGAGATCAGGCATTTCGGAGGTCCGCTCGCGGAACCGTTGACCGGCAAGCGCGACATGTTTTTGAAAGGCGACACGATAGTGGCCATGGCCGCTCCCGACGAGAAACTGCCCGTTGTAAGGCGGATTTTCGAGGGAGCATCCCCCGATGATGACTACGTCCTGCGATTCAATTCGTTCGAGGAGTTGATCGACCATTGTCGCGATCGCGACATGTCCTTGCTGGACGTGGTCGTGTCGGTCGAGTCCGCGTATCAGAGGACGAGCCCGGACGAGATCCATGCTCAGATGCTGGCTTACTGGAAACGGATGGAGCGGTCGGTTACGGCCGGTGTCTGCAGCACCAGGGCGTCGATGTTCGGGTTGTCAGGTGGCAGCGCCTGCAGGATGGACGGATACCTCAAGGACAACCGGCTGTTCGACAACATCTGGGGGCGCGCGGCAGCCTACGCCACAGCCGTAAACGAACAGAATGCCAGAAGCGGCGTGATCGTCGCGTGTCCAACCGCAGGATCCTGCGGCATCCTGCCTGGAGTGCTCAAGGCGTACGCCGAAATGACGGATGTTCCCGAAGACCGGATCGTGCAGGCGCTTCTGATCGCGGGCTTTCTGGGAATGCTCCTGTTTTCGGACGTGTCGACGTCGGGCGCCGCGTACGGTTGCCAGGCCGAGATCGGTTCGGCAGCGGCCATGGCAGCGGCCGCGGTCTGTTTTCTCGAGGGCGGCGATGTCGAACAGATCATCGCGGCCTTCATCCTGGCCATCAAGAACAGCCTGGGGTTGATCTGCGACCCGATCGCCGGTCTGGTCGAGGTTCCTTGCGTCAAGCGCAACGGCATCTACTCGTCGATGGCTATCACCGCCGCGATGATGGCGTTGTCGGGCGTGAAATCTTTCGTTTCACCGGACGAGGTAATCCTGGTGATGCGCGAGGTCGGCGAGAAGCTCAGCAGCGACTACAAAGAGACGGCACGCGGTGGCCTTGCACAGACACGTGACGGCAAATATGTCGAGAAGATGTTCGAGGCCGAGATACGTCGATTCTTTGCAGATTCACCCGAGTACAACAACTCCGCTGAACACTCCGACTGATTGTCCGGGGCATTTTTGGGGTTTACTCCGCAATAATCAGGTTTAGGATAATTCCATCACTTGCTTAGGCCACTCCTATGAAAGCTTCAGTCTGCCGGATTACAGAAATGGGGTTGGTCGCTTCAGTCCTGGTCGCCTTGCTGACTTTGGGCTGTGGCGGCGGCTCGGACGCGGACGTACCCGATGTTCACGCCCCTGACTCCTTCGCGGATGTGGTCGACCAGGACAGGATCGACCAGGACAGGATCGACCAGGATCGTGGCGTTCCCGACACTGATGTTTCCGACGCGGGCGACGCCGGAAACGATTCGGTTTCTGACACGACAGCCGACGCGGGCCCGGATGCCGCGTTCGATGTGCCAGTGGATGTGGAGCCTGACGATACCGCGGACGTTGCCGGGGATGTCGAGTCCGACTCGTTGAACCCGGATGCTGCGGCGGATTCGGTCACCACGGACTCCTTCGTCATGCCGACCGACCCGACATCCTGCCTGGCTGCCGGGCTTTGCTGGATCGACAGCGCGTGCCACCTGGCCGGCACCGTCGACCCGGATCGGCGCTGCTGGACCTGCCAGCCCTCTGTCATGAACCTCGATTGGACACTCCTGTCGGACGATTCGCCGTGTGACGACGACGATGTCGGAACCTATGACGACAAATGCACATCCGGCGAGTGCGGTGGGACGATGCTCATCTGTCCGGTATTCAGTGGCCAGTGTGAGCAGGAGTCCCATCCCGACGGAACTTCCAACTGCAACTACTCGTATCCAGTCGGGCGGTCATGCAACGACGACAACCTGTGTACCTGCAATGACTCCTGCAACGACCAGGGCGCCTGCGTCGGGACGATGGTCGTTTGCCCGATAGTGATCACGCCATGTTATCCACAGAGCAACTGCAACGGCGGTTGCGGCTGCGAGCAGGATCCGTGGCCGGGCCCCGAGACCGGGTGCAGCTACGCGAACGGTTCTGGGCATTGCGATGGCTCGGGTGTGTGCGTGCTTTCATCGTGCGCGGAAGGGTACCTTGAATCGACTGTGACCCCCGGCATGTGCGTGCCACAGTTCGTCAACATATCGGCCGGTGAATCACACACATGCGCGCGCACCGCCACTGGTCTGGCGTATTGCTGGGGTAACAACTCCAGCGGCCAGATTGGCGATGGCACCGATGCCGATACAAGCAGGCCTACTCTGGTTTCGAGCCTGACAAACGTGGCGGGCATCGTCGCGGGGCAGGATTTTTCCTGCGCATGGACGAACGCCGGCGCGGCATACTGCTGGGGTGTAAACAACATTGGTCAGCTCGGCAACGGTACCTCCACCCCCAGCAACGTTCCGGTCGCGGTCAGCGGACTGGGCAGCGGCGTAACGAAGATTTCGGCCGGCGCCGCGTTCGCTTGTGCTATCAAGGATTCCGAGATCTGGTGCTGGGGCATGAACACCAAAGGCCAGATAGGGGTGGATTCGACGGCTGATCAATTCCTGACACCTCAGAAGGTCGGACTGGCGGATTCCCTGGATTGCGAATGCGGAAGCCAGCACGTCTGCGCGGTTACCTATCAGAACAACGTGATTTGCTGGGGCGACAACAAGTCCGGCCAACTTGGCATCGGCGACACTGACAACCGGTTGAAGCCGTCCCAGCTGATCGACGAGGATTCCGCGTCTTATCTGCTTTCCCTTGGTGCCCAGCACTCATGTGTGTTGCGCAGGACCAATAGCGGTGTGAACGACTATTCTTACGAAATTCGGTGCTGGGGCAGTGATTCGAATGGCCAACTCGCGGGTGAAGGTGCTTCGGTTTGCACATATGGTTATTGTTCCCTTTATCCCGTGACCGTGGCTTCCTGGATCGTCTCGAAACAGTCTGCCATGCCTCCGGCACCGGCAGCGGGGTTCTTCCACACCTGTTACGTCGATAGTTCCGGCGTACTCAGATGTGTCGGTCACAACGATTACGGCCAGCTTGGAACAAACAACACGGTGCCTTTCGTGGATTTTCAGCAGATCCTGTCGTCTGGTGTGATCAAGGTCGATGGCGGCAGCCGCCACACCTGCGCCATCGTGAACTCGGCCCCGTACTGCTGGGGCAGGAACACCGACGGCCAGGTTGGCGACAACTCGTTCGATGACCGTTTGATCCCGACCCGCGTTCTGTGGTGATTGTCCAGTCACATCCGTTGTAAACTGGTGCCACCGTGTTCAGGTACCACTGGCCGACACCGCCAGGCATAAAGGAGAGTCGGAATGCAGTTCAAGTACAAAAGCCCAGCCGGCTTGTTCACCATCCGTCCGCTTCTGTCCGCCCGCTGGGCACTTTCCCGCGACGAGACGCTTGTCGGTACCTACCCGAGCCCCCAGTCCGCTGTGGACGATGTCTACTTTCACATGACCGGCCTGCCCGACTGGGACAGTCTTGTCCTGGACAATGTCCCGGCCACTCTCTCCGACTGGGATATGGAGTCAGGAGGACAACCATGAAGAGTGTAACCAGATACCTTGAGTTCAACGTGCCGGGGCGAAGGGGGTTCATCAACATCACGCGCACCGTCGAACAGATAGTCAATGAAAGCGGCATACGGGAAGGGTTGTGCCTGGTGAACGCCATGCACATAACGGCCAGCGTGTTCATCAACGACGACGAGCCGGGCCTGCACGCCGACTATGAGGCCTGGCTGGAAACCCTTGCCCCTCATGAGCCGGTTTCCGGGTATCTCCACAATCTCAGCGGTGAGGACAACGCTGACGCACACCTGAAACGTCAGGTGATGGGCCGCGAGGTCGTGGTTGCCATCACCGCCGGCCGGCTCGACTTCGGTCCCTGGGAACGCATCTTCTACGGCGAGTTCGATGGCCGGCGCAGGAAAAAAGTCCTGGTCAAGGCGATTGGCGAGTGAG
>CAZNJW010000065.1:0-15324 GCA_964573455.1 uncultured Anaeromyxobacteraceae bacterium
TTCGGTTTAACAATCCATTCGGCTGGCTGCGAGCCATCAAGTCCCGCGCAGGATCCACTGCCACGCGGGTTCGGCTGTCACGGAGTCGGGGATGAACGACGGAAGGCCGGCGCGGGTCGCCGTCAGAAGGCGCGAAACGGCGGTGGGATGCGCGGCTGCAGCCGTCTGGAGTGCGCGCATTTCGCGGGCGGCGGTCTGCGGGTCCGACGCGTCGCCGCATACCTGGATCAGTTCTGAGCTTCCGTCGTTGTAGCGCGCCAGAAAATCGACCTCGTATCCGTCAGAGGTCCTTACGTATGTGACTTCCGCGCCACGGCGTTCCAGTTCCAGCAGCACAACCGTTTCAAGCGCGTGCCCCTGGTTCGACCGGCCGGATCTGTCGTATATGGGAATCAGCCCGGGGTCGATCGGGTACACCTTGCGGGGATTGACCATGCGCTGCCGTTCTGATGACGATTCCATCCACACGGTTCGGACCAGGAAGCAATCCTGAAGATAGGTCATGTATTCGTGCAAAGTATCCCTGCCAACAGAGACCCCGGACGACTTCAACGCCGCGTGGAACTTTTCCACGCTGAACAGGCTGCCAGCATTTCCCAGCAGGTGCCGCACAAGCCATCGAAGTCCGGCAACGTTGGTCACACCATGACGCTCGATAACGTCGCGCAGGACCGCCACATCGACATAATCGCGCAACAACTGAACACGAACATCGACCGGCCGCCCAAGGGTTTCGGGAAACCCGCCAGCCGCCAGGCGGCCGAATCTGCCAGCTTTTCGGCCGCCACGGCGCGCAGCTCGGGACTTGATGACGAAGATGGGATTGTCATGGCGATTCTCCTTCAACCAAGGAGATGTTTTCTACATTTTCTCCTTCGTTAAAGGAGAAGACCCAACAATATTATCCTCAAACGAAAGAGAACTCACCAGAACCGTGTGGTCTCCCACGCGGATCAGATCCCGCGATTCACAGGCATCGATTGATTCTAGAAAGTGTAGCTGCGTCCGTATATGCCGGAACCGTCGCCGTCCTGCTGACTGGACATCCAGACTCCGTACCATGAGGAACCCGTCCCCGGGGCAAGACAGGGATACCATTGATAGTTCGTGGGGTTTCCGTTCATCAGCGTCTCGGGGCCGTTGGTCCCGCCGCGTACGAACCTGCGCCCGATGATGCCGGTCGAACCGTCCGAGTCGCCATACAGCGACCACCATGCAATGACGAAATTATTCGAGTCCAACCCCAGCACGGCTGGCGCCGCCTGCATGCCGTATGTATTGACGTTAGCCATCGCAGGTGCGGCCAGAGGCGTTCCGTTCCAGTCGAACGCGCGGTAACGGATGCCCTTGTCCGTGTCGCTGGATGAATCCTCGAAAGCGACCACGAATCCGGCCGAACCGATGACGCCGACCGCGCTGTTGTCCTGTCCGACAAGCGTGGTTCCCGACGTCGTCACCTGGACCTCGTTGGACAGCGGCGTAAGAGACAGGTCGAAGATCCTGAAGAACACCCTGGTGTCGGTCGTGGAGGCATCGATCTGAACCTGGCCGGTCCAGGTGACCACCACCTTCGATCCGGCGCCATAGATGGCGATGTCCGGGTTCGTCTGACTCAGTGCCGTCGTCTGGGGGATGAGCGTCTCGGCGGTCACCGCGGTGCCGGGTGACGCGTGCACGCGTCCATAAACACCCTCAAAGCTGCCATCCTGATTGGTGGACTGCCACACCGTCACGATTTCGTCCGCGGGACCGACAGCCACCGCCGGTTTTGTCTGGCTGTTCGTCGCGGTGCCGTTGACCAGGAATTCCGAGAATTTCGCGGTTCCGTCCAGGTTCAGTATGCGGCCGGTGATTCCGTAACCCGAACTGTCCTGTCCCTCGGACTGCCAGACCGCCACCAGGCCCGATGCCATCGCTGCGATGTCGGGGTAGGTCTGGAAGCCGGCCGTGTACGCGTTGATGAACACCTCGGTTCCAGACGGCGCGCCGGTGTTCAAGACACCCCGGACAGCGATGTCATCGGATGTGGCTGTGCGGTACGAAGTGTATGCCACGGCCCATCCACCACCCGTCTTCAATGTCGCCGAAGGCCATGACTGGTCGCCCGTGAACTGCGAGTTCACACGGTACTCGGACAGTTCGCACGCGGTACAACCGTCCCAGTTGGTCGTGTTGCCATCGTCGCATTCCTCGAGCGGGTCCAGGAACAAGCCGTCGCAGCTTCCGTCAACACCGCATACGGACTGGCCGGGGTAGATGGCGTTGTTACTGTCGTTGCAGTCGCCCGGCACCGTCGTGTCGTAGTCGCGGCCCGGGTCCGGCGCGCATCGGCATTCCGAGTTCGCGGTGACCCCGTATCCGTCGCCGTCGCCGTCATAGTACCAGGTCGTGCAGTCGGACGCGCCGTTCTCGTCGGTCGTGCCGTCGCAGTCGTTGTCCTTTGCGTCGCACAGTTCCGGCAGGCCGCCCGCGATGGCCGAATCGTTGTCATTGCAGTCGTCGGCCACGAGGCTTGTGAAGCGCAGACCGACGTTTCCACCGGTGCAATAGCACTTCGGGGTCGAGTTCTTGAGGCCGTGGCCGTCCTTGTCGTAGTCGTAGTAGTAGCTCTTGCAGCCGCCGGCGTTCTCTTCGTTCA
The DNA here is from genome assembly GCA_964573455.1 of uncultured Anaeromyxobacteraceae bacterium. GTDB lineage: Bacteria > Myxococcota_A > UBA9042 > DTJE01 > DTJE01 > JAGOFO01. The sequence goes on from CAZNJW010000065.1 coordinate 2,639, forward strand.
AGAGTCCGTTGCAGTTCTGGTCGACACCGGGGGTGCCATCCGGTTCGCAGGTCTCGGCCTGGTCCGGGTGGATCGAGCTGTTCGTGTCGTCGCAGTCGCCGCCCACCAGTGCCCTGAATCCGGTTGCCGGGTTCGGCGCGCACATGCACACGGTCGTCACGTCGTCAGTGCCGTAATCGTCAGCGTCCCCGTCGTAGTAGTACGGCGCGCATCCCTGCGCGTTGACCTCGTTGTCGAATCCGTCGCAGTCCTGGTCACCAACGGCGCATGTCTCGATGCCATTCGGATTGGACGTGGCGGAGTTGTCGTCGCAGTCGCCCCCGACCGTTGCGCGATACAGATCCCTGGCGGCGCACAGGCACTTCGTCATGGTGTTGACGCCGAAGGTGTCACCGTCCGCGTCGTAGTACCATGTGGCGCAGTTCTGGGCGTTTTCCTCGTCGGTCTGACCATCGCAGTCATCGTCGATCGTGTTTCCGCATTTCTCGGTGGCACCCGGACTGACCGCCGGAAGGGCGTCGTTACAGTCGTTGCCGGTAGCCGAGTCATACTTGGTCGACACCGATGCGGCGCACAGGCATTTCGACTTTGTCGCGTCGCCGTAGCCGTCGCGATCATTGTCGAAGAACCAGAAATCGCACCCGTCGCCGCCTTCCTCATCGGTCTTCGCGTCGCAGTCGTTGTCGATCCCGTCCCCGCAGGCCTCGTCAACCGATGGATTCCGGTAGAAATCGCCATCAGCGCAGTCACCGGTCCTGGTGGCAGTGTAAGGAGCGGCCGGAGCGCACTTGCAGAGCCCCGTGCCGGTTCCCCAGGTGTCAGAATCACTGTCGAGATAGTACGTGGTGCAGGACACCGCCCCGTCTTCGTCGGTCTGCCCGTCGCAGTCGTTGTCGATGGAATCGCCGCATTTTTCGCTGGCGGCCGGGTTGATGGTCAGTGAGACGTCGTTGCAGTCCCCGCCGACCTGAACCTTGTACTTCGTCAGGTAGTCCGGCGCGCACTGGCAACGCGGTGCAATCGCCGTCGAGCCATAGCCGTCGGAGTCACCGTCGTAGTAGAAGGATTCGCAACCGGACGCGTCGACCGGATCGGTGGCGCCGTCGCAGTTGTCATCGATGGTGTTGCAGGATTCAATGGCGCCGGGATTCACGGTGCCGGCCGAGTCGTTGCAGTCGCCCGACCTGAGCGCCGACCACGGCCATTTTGCCACGCACAGGCACTGCGGGGTTTCGGCCGTTCCGTATGAATCGGCGTCGTTGTCATAGTAATAGCTGCGGCAGCCCCCGGCGCCTTCCTCGTCCGTTTTGCCGTTACAGTTGTCGTCGACACCATTGCAGGTCTCGGGCTTTGTCGGGTTCACGTCGGGGTCGGCATCGTTACAGTCCAGACCGCGCGTGGCCGTGTAGTAGCCAGTCGCCGCGCAAAGACACTTCCGCTTGGTCGAGGCGCCCCATGTGTCGTTGTCGACATCCTCGTAAAAGTCGGTGCACTGATCGGCGTTTTCCTCGTCCGTGGTGCCGTCGCAGTTGTCGTCGAGGTTGTTGCACTTCTCTTGTTCGGCCTGCGGACCTTGACAAGACTCCACTCCACCCTGGCAAAGTGTCGTTCCCGGGCACGACCCGAACATGTTCCTGACCAGACAGGCAGCCGTGGCCACGTCGTCCGTTGTTCCGTCGCAGTCATCGTCGCTGCCGTTGCAGGTCTCAACCGCCGGTTCGGACACGCTGCATGGCAGCATTCCCGCCTCGGTGCACATGATCTCGCCGACGCATCGGCCGTTCTGGTTTTCAAGAATACATACCGTGGTCGCGGATTCCTCGATGGCCCTGACCGAGCATTCACAGACACCGTCGGTCGGCAGACACTGCCTGGTCGAGGCGCCGGCGGCAGACTGGGTCAGAACACAGGTGTAGCCGCGTGGACAGTCGTCGTCCTTGGCGCACTGACCGGCACAGAACCGTCCGCTGTTGTCACCTACGCATGCCGCGAAATCCTCGGTCTGCGGACTGGCGCAATCCGAGTCAACGCTGCATGGCATGCACAGCTTCGGCATGGTGTGGACACAGACGAAAACCGCGTCCGACCCGCTCGACACCATCAGACAGTCAAAACCGCGCGGGCACGATTCATTCGTCTGGCAGAACGAGGTGCACTGAAGTCCGTCGGGCGTGTCCAGGCAGAATTGCGAGTTGCAGTCCGTCGATTGCTGGCATGGCCAGCCGGGCTCCCCCTCGTGAATCTCAGGCGGGACATCCGAAATCACGTCCGTCGCCATGTCCGGTTCGGTGTCGGAGTAGTGGATGTCAGGCACGTCGAAGAACAGGATGTCGGATACCACGTTGGAATCCGTCGTGGCGTCGTCCAGTCCGGTATCGGCGACGTCGCTTTTGCCGGTATCATCGGTGGACTGGAAGTCAGAACAACCCGACCAGACCACCAGAAGAAACGCTGCGGGCAATATCGATCCAAAGCGGCGAAGCATCGTTCGTCCCCCAGGGGCATCAAGAAAGCAAAATGGACACGGCTATTATACAGATAGAAGTCAGATCTAACTACCCCATGGCTGTAATGCGACGATTCGAAATCTGGCGCTCTGGTTTGAATTGCAGGGGATCAGTTCTGAGTTTCGGGATCTTTCGTGTCGGGGGTCTTTTTACCGGCCTTGTCCTTCTTTTGAAGGGTGAAGGTCTTGTATTCCTTCGCAAGCCTGGTGTCCTTTATTCGAACCGAGGCTGCCTGCTCAAGCTGGCGGATCCTTTCTCTGGTCAAGTTCATGATCCTCCCGACATCCTCAAGAGTCACCGGGCCCTTGTCGGCCACGTCCAGCACGCACGAGTCCTGAAGCTCCCAGGGTTCCAGATCCGGGAAGTTCAACTTGATTGAACCGGTCTTGCTGCTGACATCGAGGTACAGATGGTACTTACACGCGACCCACGGACACGGGCGCGGCCCCTTGGCGCAGTCGCCGCGGGTGCGAGGGCGCAGAGCCTGCAGACCCTCGTCGATCTCGAGCCCATCCGAAAAATCCACTTTGCTGAGCTTTCTGGCCGCGATGGTCCGGGAGCGCCTTTTGCCCTGACGACCGGCGGACGTGCCGCCCTGATCGTTGGCGGAGCCTTCTGCCGTAGCGACCTTCGGCGTTTTGTCGCCATCTTTGTCAGGTTTCGTTGGATTCATTCCAGGCAAACCATATCTGCTTCGCGATGGAACACTATCACATCGTTGTCGGCATGAAAAGCACCCTTTTCAGGGAGTGCGGGCGGGTTGATGGTCAGACCTCGTTGACAGGCCCGGCACCCAGTTCAGGCCTGGGATTCAGCCAGAGATCGACCGGGTACGGGATACCGGCAGGCCTGAACGGCAGGGTCACCTTCCGTCCGATTCCGGCGCTGTGGTACGCGGCCAGGATCACTTCGAGAACAGCCAGACCGTCCTCGCCACTTTCGTCCGGCTGCCTGCCATTGAGCATGCAGTCGATGAAGTGGGCGTCTTCCTGCGGGTAGCCGTTGTTGAACAGCCACTCGTAATCATGGTAGGTCCATCCGTTCGACGGTTCGTCCGACTCCGGGAAGCCATTCTTCGAGAACGCCCTGAGGGCGCTGCCCTTCAACAGGTCGGCGTAGACCACGCCGTCCGTGCCGAAGATCTCGAACGTGCTGTCCATGCCGCCTCGGAGCGCCCACGACGACTCGGCTTGACCGACCGTGCCATCCTCGAACTCCATGATGATGATCGCGTGGTCTTCCTCGCGGGTGATCTCGCCGTGCAGGTAGGTTCCCATGTGGGCCTGCACCGACTTGACCTTTTTCTTGCCCAGGAAGAAACGGATGCACTCGATGGAGTGGCAGCCCATGTCCATCACGATGCCGCCGCCGGCCTGAGTCGGTTCCCAGAACCACGGCGAGTAGGGCCCGTCGTGTTTTTCGCACTGGCGCAGCAGGTATGGCCGACCGATGCCGCCCGATTTCATCAGCTCGAACGCCTTGACGAATTTCGGGATGAAACAGAGTTCCTCGGCATGGGCAAGCACCAGCCCCTTGCGCCTGGCCGTTTCGATCATCTTCTTCGCGTCTTCCAGCTTCAGCGCCAGCGGCTTTTCGCATATCACATGCTTGCCCGCTTCAAGCGCGTCGATCGAGACCGGCGCGTGGAAGCAGTTCGGGATCGCCACGACCACGGCGTCAATATCCGGATCCGCCAGCAGTTCGGTGTGGGCCCCGTAGACCTTGCCGACGCCATTGGCGGCCGCGAACTTCCGCGCCCGCTCCTGGTTGAGATCCGCCACGGCGACCACGGTTGCCGCCGGAACGGTCGCCAACGCGTTGAAATGAACCTGCGAGATCATGCCGGTCCCGATCAGACCGACCCTGATTTTTCGTTCCATCTGCCCCCCCTTCAGCGTTCGACCAGTTCGTCGATGTTGGCCTGAACCTTCAGGATGGCGTCAACGATATCCTGCAGATCCTGAACCGTGCCCGACAGGAAGCTGTAATGCATCCAGATCGCCTCGTGGTAGCCCGCTTTGACGGACACCGGGAAGTCTCCCTTGACCGAGTGGATGCCTTCACCATACCGTTCACGCAGCATCGGGAATTCGCTGGTCTTCGCGTCCATCAGTTCGTGCTCGTGCAGCGCGGTGTAGAAATCGCCATCCAGCGAGACGCCTTCGGCTTCCAGCGCCTGCAGGAACCGGTCGCGGTGCACACCCTTGAAGCAGGACGGGTCGTATTTCATGACCGTCTGGTAGCAATGCCGCCTGGTCACGCGCGGATCCACGTCCAGGACCCGGATGCCCTTCACGTTTTCGTGCAGCAGCCGTCTGAATTCGTCGGACATCTTTTCGCGTGCGACTGTGACCTCATCCAGGCGATCCATCTGACCCATCAGGACCGCGACGTGCATGTCGCCCAGTCGGTAGTTCCACCCGAACACCAGACCGTCGAATGCGTCGTATCCAGGTTCCTTGCGGCCGCAGTTGATCAGCGACATCGCACGCGCCAGGTGCGTGTCGTCCTTGATCGTGATGGCACCGCCCTCGCCGGACGTCATCAACTTGGACGACTGGAACGAGAACGAACCGAAATCGCCGATCGATCCAACACCCATTCCTCGCCACTGTCCGCCGTGCGCGTGAGCGCAGTCTTCGATAACGATCAGGTTGTGCTTCCTGGCGATCTGCATGATCCGGTCCATATCGGTGCACGATGAACCGAGGTGGACCGGGATGATGAACCTGGTCTTCGGGGTGATTGCCTGTTCGACCAGATCCGGGTCCATACAGTAGTTGCGTTCCTCGATGTCCACGAACACCGGCACGGCGTTGCACCTGACGGCACACTGCGCGGTCGCGGCGAACGTGTAGTTCGGGACGATAACCTCGTCACCCGCCTGTACCCCGGCAGCCTTGAGCGCCACTTCCAGCGTCACGGAGCCGTTTGACGCCAGCACGCAGTGCCGGGCGCCGTGGTAATCAGCGAACCGCCGGCAGAAATCCACCGACAATTTGCTGGGGAAAGGATAGCCACCCCATTTTCTAGAACGCAGAGTCTGAAGTACGTACTTCTCTTCGCGTTCGTCGAACTGCGGCCACGGGGAGAAAGGTTTGGTCCTGACTGGAGTTCCACCAAAGAGCGCGAGCTTGGACATGACACTATCTCCGTAAAAAACAAAACGGCGGCAACCAATTTGCCACCGCGGGAACCCGGAACATCGAAAGACCTGCTAATCGACCGGGTCGATCTCGCCGTTGGCGATGAGCATATCAAGAATCCGCACGGCAATCGATACGTCGGCGACCAGAGGGTTGTTTATCAACGCCATCAGTGCCTTGCGGCGCGACCTGGTAACCGCCGCCTCGATCGTCAGGCGCTCGTAAGATTTCAGGTGCCTGATCTGACCGATGATCTCCTCGGGTAGTGGAGCCGCGGGAAGCGCGTGTACTCCGTCGCGGTCGATCATGGCCGGCGCCTCGATTACGGCGTCTTCAGGCAGTTCGTCGATCACGCGCCCTCCGCCATCAAGCCTGTTGAGCAGATTGACGACGTGTCTGGACGGCTCGGAGGCCGACAATGACGAAATCACGTCCAGCGCGACCCGGGAATACCAGGCGCCGCCACGCTGCGACAGAAGGTCGGGTTTCCGGTTTTCGGCCGGATCGCGGTAGATTCGGAAAAGCTGCTTTTCAAGATCCATCACCACCAGGGCTCTTGAGCGTTCCGACTTCAGCCGACCGACCATCTCGGCGGTAGCGTAGAAATATTGAAGGTACGGACTGGGAACCATTCCGAGCGCCTGGTAGAACGCCTGCCCGAAGTTCAGCTCGGGAATATTCGCGGGGATCGCGCCACCCTTGAACCCGGCCATCACCATGTCGGTGATGTCGACACCGTCCAGACGGACGCCCCTGACCCAGCCGAAGTGGTTAAGGCCGATGTAGTCCAGCTCGACTCGCCCCGGATCCACGCCGATCGCGCGTGCGGTCTCGATCCGCATCTCCATCGGGATGTTGCAGAGGCCGACTGTCCGGACGCCGCCGTGCCGCAGCAGCGTTTCGGTGATGATCCCGGACGGGTTGGTAAAATTCACGACGGTGGCGTCCGGCGCCAGCGCCCGCACCCGACCGGCGATCTCAAGAATTTTCGGTATGGTTCTGAGCGCCTTCGCGAAGCCGCCCGCGCCGGTAGTCTCCTGCCCGATCAGACCGAACTGAAGGGGGATCTGCTCGTCTCGCAGGCGCGCCTTCTGGCCGCCCACGCGAATCTGGGTCACAACAAACCGCGAGTCGGCGACCGCGTCGTCAAGGTCGGTCGTCTGTCTGACGGTGAAGGTGGCCCCGCCCGCGTCAGCCATGCGTCCGCAGAAAGCGGCCACCGGATCCAGGCGTTCCGGGTCGATGTCGTGCAGCACGACCTCGGTCAGGTCGATCTCCGGTCCGCGTTGAATCAGTCCTTCGAAAAGCTCGGGCGTGTAAGTGGATCCGCCACCGATGACGCACATTTTCATCGCCAGTACCCCATTTTCGACAGGAACTGCCATTCCCGGGCAGCCCATGATTCTAGCTTGTGAATTGATTTATTCAACGGTGCCCGCGGCCGGCGTCAGTCAAGCGTGGGGGCTGGGCGGTTTGAATTCAGTTCCAGGGCGATGACTACGCCGGCCAATGGCGGGATCAGGGGAAGGACGAGGGTGCCGACCGGGTGGCCCCGGAAGTAGAAGAATTCGGACGACGCGGCCAGCATGGGCAGGGCGATGGCCGGGATCAGTCGCAGCAGGACCGCGGCGCGATCGACGTGCGTGGCCGCAAGGTCCGCCATGTGACGCGTGAACAGCACGAACAGCCCGAAGGTCATGGCCATGAACAGGTGGGGGCAGTTCTTGGGGCTCGCGATGTTGGCGATCAGCATGACCGTCAGCCACATTGTCGCTGTCGGCGCGCGGCTGAACCAGCCGTATAAAGCCGCGCCGGCGGTGGCCGCGGCGAACACGATGAAGGCGATGTCAGGGTGGTTGATGAAACCGTTGTCGAACGCCCGTGCCAGCCATACATGGACACTGACGCACGCGCCGCCTATGTCGATGCCCCACTTGGTGGCGCCGCCGGCGCTATGCATGAATTCCGTGGCGAATGGAGGAACCAGGATACCGGTCAGAACCAGAAGGGTTCCAATCACGGACGCGGCGATCATCGATCTGTCCCTGCGTCTGGCGCCGCGCATGAACATGAAAGCCAGCAGCGGGGCCGGCACCAGCTTTAACACCGTCGCCAGCGCAACCAGTGTCGCGGCTGTGAATGGCCGGTTCCTGACGTACAGGATGCCGGCCCAGACACACAGCGCGCCGATGACCGGTGAGATGTTTCCCAGATTCATGACGGTTTCCGTCACTCCCGAGAAAAGGAAGACGGTGGTCGTGACGAGCCCCAGCCAGTAATACGAGCCGGCAACTCCCGGTGCGCGGCGCGACCAGGGGTGCAGGCCGGCGAGGATTGTCATTCCAACAGCCAGCATCAGGATTGACGAGGCGATCAGCGCGTTGAATCCGATCGTGACAACGTCCGCGCTGAGGTTCGCGCGGGCAAGACCGAGAAGCCAGGCGGCGAAAGACGGATACAGATAGTCGCCGGAAAGGTATGGATTCTGTCCGGATCCGACCAGGTCCGCGGCCGTGAAGTAGTAGCGGGCGTCCAGACCGGCGATGCCGAGATTGACCGTGGTCAGCCAGACCCCGCCCAGGGCGACCATTGCCATGCACCAGACCCATTTCGCTACGCCCCGTGACGATGGTTTCATTGGTCGCCCCCGTTCCCGGTGCTGACGGGGACCTCAAGAAGGAATACTTCGGCCTGGACGTTGGAAGTACCTGGAACAACCTGTCTGAACCGGCCGCGCAGGGTCAGGCCGAACGGTCCTGTCTGACCTATCGTGGCACTTGCTGCCCACATGCCGGTTCGGGCCTGGAAGGACTGTGCAAACTTTGCGGTGAAACGTCCTTCGGAGTCCGCCCAGTCGTCGGGCTCAAGCCCGATCAGGCTCGCTTCCGTCCGGATCTGGGCCGGGTGCGGGGGCGCGACGACCACGAAACGAACGTCTAGTCGCCTGAGTTCGGCCCGGGCGGAGTCTTCATCTGTCATGAAATTCAGGTTCAGGCAGCGCCTCAGCGCGGCGTCGGCGCCGGGAACTCCGAAGAAGTTGTCGCAGACGGTCGGGGCGCCGCCGGCGAACTTGAACAGGTGACCGTATCCCCACGGCGCCAGCGTGCCGCGTCGTCCATTATCGGCGCGGCCGATTGCATCGGCGGCCGAGTACATGGCGCGGTCCAGTGGTGTCAGGTAGGAAAGACCGAGGCTGGTCATAAGCCCGGGAACCAGCATCAGCGCAATGATTGCTGCCGTGATGATTTCGCGAAGGTTTTCCGCCTTTCCGGTCGTCCGTTTCCTGATGAAGTCGGCGATCAGGTCAATGCCGAAAGCGGCGGTGATGGCGATGAACGGAGTGGCGGCCACCAGAAAGCGGCGCTGGAAGGCGGCAAGAATCATGAACACCACGGCCGCCAGGCCAAACATGCCCAGTCCCGGCGTTTGGTTTTGTTCCGGACCAGAAGGGCGAATGTGATTCGCCCGTACGAGACCCGGACAGGAAGGGCGAATGTGATTCGCCCCTACGGGGGGACGAAGCCACGCCGCCATTGCGACCATGCCGATCAACGCGGGAAACACCAGCCAGCCGGTCAGCCTGACAAGGCGCAGCGGGTCATCCAGAAAAGAGGATGCTTCCAGGGACAGCGCCGCAAAACCTGTCGAAGACGTGTACCTGACGCCATCGAGCAGGGTCGCGCCAAAAGCGGGAAACAAAAGTGATGCCGCAAGAGTCGTCAGTCCGGTGGCGACAACCCCGCTGGCCAGGGCAACGCCGAGACTCGAGTGGTGTCCAAGCCCGCGGGCCTGTGCCGATGTCCTTGACAGACGCCAGACGATCAGTCCGGCCGACACGCAAATCGTCGCGGCGATGTGCCACAAGGATGGAGAGTAGTGGACCCACGCGGCGGGGTGAGGGGAAGCAGCCAGGGACGCGGCTGCGCCGACGAGCGTTCCGGCGCACAAGGCCAGGGTACCCGCCAGATCACGACTGAAAAGACCGAGGATGATGAACATGGGAAACGCCAGCGCCGGAGCCGCGGGAAAGAAGGCAGACGCCAGGCCGGCAACCAGGCCTGCCGCGGCGGCCCGGAGCCTGGTCAGATGACCGGTTCCGGCGATCAGCAGCGGTAACAGCAGGAAGATGGGTTCCAGGACATGATGATCGACACGCCCCGCCAGTGTGTAGGCAACGTTTGCCGGCATCAGGGCGAAAAATGCGGCCGCGGCGATCGGCGGCAGAATACCGTCGCGTCCGGAAATCCGGAAAAGTCGCGCGGCCAGCCAGAAGACCAGCAGCGCGGTCAACACAGACAATATTGGTGGAACCAGCCCGATCGCGATCAGGGCGCCACGTGTGCCAACGCCGCCGGTGATCCGTGCCACACCAGCAAGGAGCCAGTCGAAACCCCACGGCCAGATGCAGGTGTCGCCGAAAGGATGTGCGATCAGGCGATCGGGCGCCCCCAGCGCCAAGCCGGTCGTTGACTCGTCCCCGTTCCCGACAGCCCTGACCAAATGGTATGGCGCATCATCCGGAAAAGGTCGAGGCTCATCCCCGAACCAGTCCTGACCGGGGATTGCGGTCCGCAACCACAGACCGGCGCCGACGATGATCGTCAGCGCGACCACAACCAGGATTCGCATGTTTCGCGAGCCGGACATGTCGTACCAGCCAGTTTCAGGCTTGCAGACAGATTCTGACTCGAATCGTCGGTTCGTGGAAAGAGGGTTGTCAAAAATTGTCACCGGCTGGCTTTTCTGGGCGTAAATGTGTCATCGTCAAGCCTGTTCAAAAGTGCATAACTGGTTGTTATACAAGCGTTTTGGTGTTTGGCACGATGGTTGCATCATTTCTGAATCATGGGAGGCGCCGGACCGGACGCTACCCGCCCGATGTTCGGGCACCCGTTGGTGGGGTTATAATCAGGAGGCTCCAATGCTCAACAAATTTCGCAAGTTCAACTTCAAGGGCTTCACGCTTGTCGAACTGATGGTCGTTGTCGCCATCCTCGGCATCCTGGCCGTCATCGCCGTGCCGGCGTTCATTAAGTACATGCGCCGCGCCAAGACCACGGAAGCGATCGACGAACTGGACAAGATTTTCAAGGGCGCGTCGTTCTACTACACGTCCCCGCACGTCGACGCGACCGGCAAGAGGATCTTCTGCCAGTTCCCGGCTAAGCAGGGCGTCACCCCCGGCACCACGTGCTGCGGAACCCTTGGTGGTATTGATGCCGACCAGGACGGTCGCTGCGACTCCAACTCCCTGGCGTGGAACAGCAAGACCTGGTCGGCCCTGACCTTCCAGATCACGGACCAGGTGTACTTCGTGTACTCGTTCGACACAGACGGTGAGGTTTTGCAACAAGCCGAGGCCACGGCCAACGCGCACGCCGACCTGGACTGCGACGGAACCCAGTCGACGTTCCAGCGCCTCATCAAGGGTGACCCCCAGGCCAACTACGCGGAATGCGCCAGCGTCGGAGCCTCCGCGTTCTTCGTGGACAACGAGACCGAATAGTCGCTGTTCGAATGGTTCGATAAAAGGGGCGCCTTCGGGCGCCCTTTTTTTTGGCGTTTTCGTGTATATTCGTGGTCCCTGGTTGCTGGTGATGATCATGCTTCGCCGTGCCTTCCCGTTTTCGATTACCGCATCTGTCATGTGTCTTGGTGTCTTGCTGCTGGCCGCGCGGGCGTCCGGACAGTCGGCCGTGATCATCAATGAGATCGATTACGACCAGCCGGGCCAGGACTTCGGCGAGTTCATCGAGTTGAAGAATGTTTCCCAGAAAACGATCGATCTGTCCGAATACAGCATCGAACTGATTAATGGAGCGAATTATCCAGATGTCGCGACCTACCTGGAGTTGTCCTTTGAGACGTCCAAGCCTCAGATTGTTCCCGGTGGGTACTTTGTTCTTTGCCAGCATGTGGACAACACCACTCTGACCGACGCGCAGTGCAACGCGCCATCGCCGATGACCGCGTTTCAGATTCAGAACGGCGCAAGGGACGCGGTTCGCCTGTTGAAGAACGGTACCGTCGTCGACATGGTGACCTACGATGGCTTCATGGATGGTTACGCCGAGGGCACGGCCGGCGCCCCGAAGGATCGCGACACGAAAGATGATTACTCGATCTCCAGGACACCGGACGGCCTGGACACCGACGCGAACGACTTTGACTTCAAGTGGACCTGCGCTTCACCGGGCCGGGCGAACTACACCGACGCCGAGTGCGCGTGTCTTCAGATGGTTTGCACCGGCAATCAGGTGTGCAACCCGGAAACCGGACTGTGCGAGACGCCCGTGGTCCAGCCTGACGTGATTGAGGACACCGGGTCACCCGATGCCTCGCAGGCGGACACCGCCGTCACGGTCGATTCCGGAGTTGACCAGGGCGCGGCGACCGATACGCAGACCGGCGATTCGACGACCGGAACGGATCAGGGCGGGTTGGTTGATTCAAACCAAAAGGACACGTCGATCCCATATGACCAGGGGGGCTCGGAAACCGGCCCCGGTATCGACATGATGATGTGGCTCGACCTTCCCGTGGTTGCCCAGCCGGATCAGGACGGTGTCGGCGACGAAGATGGCAGCGGTTGTTCCGCCGGTTCGACGTCCGCCGGGGTCTTGCCGATCCTGTTGCTGTCGGCGCTGTCGATCCTGATGCTTCGATATCTTGTTCGCCGGAACCGCTGCCGCACGTCGCCCCGCCAGTGATATCCACGGTCCATTAGTTTGCCTTTCGCGCACGCATGCGTGAAGATTCGGTGTCTGGCACCTAATCCGGAGGTCGTCTCATGCCCGTGTCCGAATGGCTGAAAGGAATCCTGGTCTGTCCGGTCGATCACTCGATCCGTCTGGTAGCGGCGACACCCGATGTTCTTGAGCGAGTCAATCAGGCAATCGCGGACGGACGCGTCATGAATCGCGGCGCTCAACCGGTGAACGAACGGCTGGAGGCCGCGCTGGTGCGCGCTGACGGCGCGATTATGTACCCTGTGGTCAACGGCATTCCCGTCCTGGTGGCGGGCGATGGCATC
>CAZNJW010000066.1:0-11605 GCA_964573455.1 uncultured Anaeromyxobacteraceae bacterium
GGACCATCACATACGAAGTCACCTGCCAGATCAGTCATCGCGTGTCGAGAATCTACGACGAATACTGATGTAACTGAACGATTCCCGTTCCATGAAGGCGTTTTGTGGATGAAAGTTCCTACAGGATATTCACGATTCCCGCCACCGTCGACGGGTTGCACGAGGCCGAAGCAAGCATTGCAGGGTTCAAGCGCCCTTGGCAGCCCTTCCTTCCGGCGCGTCGTATGTCCTGCCAGTAAACCGATATATGAAGACCATCAACGCTTGCGCGGAAGATCAAACGTAACCTGCCTGCTGGTGTCGCCGCTGTACTTGATGCCGTTGCCTGACGCCCAGTCTTCGTCGTACGTCCCGGTCAGCCACAGGTCGTCAGCCGACCCGCTGGCAAGGCCGAACGACCCGGCCGGGTGCGAGTTGTTCCAGTAAGACTGATCCCAGGTACTGTCCAGCAGTTCGCAGGTCCCGTTGCCCCCGACGTAATTGATTTCGTGGTTTCGTTCGGTGAAAGAAAGCTCCACCCAGTCCGGAAGTCGGTCAACGTCGAATGTCATGAGCACCGATTGCGTACAGATCCCCGGGGAACCTCCGGGCGGCGTATAGGTGTCAATCACAGTCCCCATCCCTTCATACACCAGCCCCTTCAGGCCGGCCTCGATTCGCATGCTGACCGTGACGTCCCCTTCGCCGAAGCCTTGGGCCACCAGCACGTTCACGACAGACCATGTGGCGGCGTCCGGAACCATGATTTCGGCGGATCCTGAACCGCTGACGACGCAGCCCGCCGCACCGGCCCCGCCCAGTTCCCCGGCGGCCCAGAACGCTATCCTGTCCGCGTCGGTGGACGCGGAAACCCGCACGGCCTCGACCGGAATGTCCCATGACCTGGCCAGTTCATCGAGGTCGGCGATGAACAATGCCCCGGCCATCGGCAGCACGTCTTCCATGGTCGCCGTGCATTCAAGGGAGTCGCTGTCGTAATCCTCGACGCAGTCAAGGTCGTCAAACGAGTATTTCCATCTTGAAAACAGAGACTTATCAAGCATGTACATCGCGCCTGCCGGACCGCCGTTCGGTTCAAGCGGCCATATATGTCCCTCGGGCTCGCGGATGAATCCCCGCTGCGCGACATACCCACCAAGCAGCTCGACAAAACCTGTATCAAGACCGACACCGCCCGCATCGAGTGCCGCGCCGTAGGCCTCGAGAATTGTGAACGTATCTGCACCCACGCCCGGGATCACCGCGCCAGTCAGCGAACGCAACAGCTTTTCGACGTTGGCCAGTCCGCCAATCCGAAGCAGGTACACGAAGAAATCCTGATTGCGATAGGCGAGCGCCCGCTGATCCGGATCGAAATACCCGAGCGGCATGTACAGTCCCAGCGGCCACTCGCTGGGCCGTGGTTTCGGTTCGCCCTGGTCGATTGCGTAACCGACCGCCGTCGCCGCGCCTTCGTTGAACCCGGTGCTTGAGTGGTACGCCCATGTCCGGCCGTTACTCTGGTAAGTAAAACTGGCAAACGGTATGTCATAACTGGCAAAGATCGCGTGGAACATCTCGTGCGCCACGGCGGCCTGGACCGAACCGAAATCCTGCGTCTTCGGCGAATCGATCCGGCTTGTCGAAACAAACAGGCGCCCGAACCTGGCCGCCTCGTCGGCGGAAGCAGGGTTGGCGTTGCCATCGAAGTTACTGCCCTTGTCGGTCAGGTGGATATGCCATCGCTCGCCCACCACGCCGGTATCCTTGTACAGGAACGGCTCCGCAAATCCGGCCGCCGAATAAATACGCGCCGCGTTCCGGGCAACCCTCGCGACTTTGCGCGCCTGTTCCATGGAGATCCGCTGACCGTTAAAATCGATCACGAAATCCAGGGTGGACCAGGGTGCCTCTACCAGCGCGGACGAAACGGATGAATCGCCGGGGGCATCGGGCACGTCGGCGCTGTCCAGGCGCTGAATCGCGTCGTCGAACGTGACCGCGAACATGAATCCAGCCGGCAGGGCAGTTATCGTTGCCCAGAAGTGGCCAGTCCCCTCGTCAAACACGCCATCGATCGGGTATGAAAGCCCGTCCGAAAACACCGTCATCAAACGGAGCCCGGGATGCCCGACGGCCTCGGCAGGCGGATTCGCCGGCACTTCAAGCAGCACCGGGAACGCCGGGGAAGCATCAAAATCAAGGGTGCTGACCGCTACCTCTGTCCAGCCCGATACCGCAACGCCTTCCCAGTCGCCGGCGGGTGCAGCGTCGACCGCCCTCAACCCCACCGTTGCGTCGCCGACGGTGCCGCCACCTACCACGTAAACGGCCGTCCCGTCCGGAAGTTCAACCGAGCCGCCCGTCGCCCCTAAATGACCTGTTGAGTCGAATCCCGACATGTCGGCCCCTGACAAGTTACCGTCTGCAATCGCTACGACCGGCTCAAGATCATCTCCGGTTGTTTCACCCCCGTCGCATCCGGCAACAAGCACCAGGACTGGCAGCACAAAAAGCGTATGAGCGAGGCGGCTTCCTGATCTTGCAGTCATCGCACCACCTGGTGATGAATTGATGAGCGGATGTTAGCCGACGTTTCGGGGCACGTCAAAGGGGCGGGGGGGGGCCCTATGGGCCTGTATGGTTACGGCGGCGCCTGTCGGTACCGCCGGGCGTCAGGCAGCAAATGGGGGGATACGTTCCTCTTTTGCCCCGTGGCAAAAATGCTCAAGTGTAATTGTCGCTGATGTGCGATTTTAGTTGACGTCGGGCAGATCCGAGGTGGTACGCCTGTTCAGTTTTCGGTTGGCTTGTTGATCGCTGGCACCGACGACCGGTTGCCTGCCTTAACCATTCGTTTGTTCTGATACATTGCCATGTCAGCGCGGCTGACAAGGGATTCGGGTGTGTCTCCCTGTCTAACAATTGCGGTTCCCACTGACAGTGAAGGTCGGAATCGCGTGGATTCATCGAGACTGATCACAAGCCTGCGAACGTTCATTCTGAGCCGGTCCGCCATGGCGTCAATTTCGTCGCAGACCGCGTGCGGGATGACACATACGAATTCATCGCCGCCCCATCTTCCAAGCGTGTCCACCTTTCGGACAGTTTGCCGGAACGTACGCGCGACGGATTCGAGAACACGATCGCCTACGTCGTGGCCCCACGTGTCGTTGATCTGCTTGAAATCGTTGATGTCGGCGAAGATCACTCCGACCTGCATTCCATAACGTTCGAACTCTCGCAGCCTTGCCTCCAGGACAGCCTGTACCCGCCTCCGATTCCCAATGTGCGTAACCGGGTCCTCAAGAGCGGCGTGCTTCATCTGATTCAAGCGTTCAGTGGCTTCATGGTAACGTGAATGGTCTCGAAAGACTTGAGCCGCGCCAACAACCCGACCCTGCGCATTTCTAACCGGCATGGCTTCCAGCATTATTGGGATTGACTCGCCAGACGCGCTGAAGACAATGGCTTCGGTTTCAATTTTCGTTCCGGTGGTCAGAACGCTTGCCATGGGGCAGATGCCATCGCAGAGCGGGTGTCCTTTGATGTCTGTGTGTGCCAGGAGTTCTCGGCCACAACTGCATCCCAGCATTTGACCTCTGGTGTATCCGGTTATTTTCGACGCGGCTTCATTCCAGTAGACGATGCGTCTGTCGGCATCGATTACAAATACTCCTTCCACGAGGTTGTCCATTACCCCTTTGAAGACTTCGAGCCAAACCGAGGAGAGGCCGGACTTTTCGGAATCAGTCATGCTATTCACCCTGACATTGATTCTGGTCAGGTACCGCAGGGCAGTCAATTGGAGCAGAGCGCAAATCCGCCATGGACAAGGGATTGGCGTGTTTCTGAAACCCTGAGTGGCGCTGTCTTGGTTCCGCCGAATCGACTCCCAGCCGCCCCTTATTCCCGCCCCCTTCCCCCCCCCACCCAGGTTGATTTCCGGGAAGGCCGCCTTCCCCCACCCAGGTTGATTTTTGGTGAGGGTGCGGATTGTGATGCAACGCTCATGGCCGGCGGGACGAATCATTGAGCATGTCGAACCCTAGACAGATAATTCCTGGCTCAACCTACCTGGTCACTCGAAGGACCTCTGGAAGAAAATACCTTCTGAAACCAACGCCAATCGTCAAGCAGATCTTCCTCTACTGCCTTGCGCACGCTGCCAGTGTCTACAACATTCAGATTCATGCTTACTGCGTGATGTCGAACCATTACCACATGGTGATCACTGATCCCGAGGGGCGGATGCCAGCCTTCATGTCGTGGCTGAACGAATTCATTGCCAAGACACTGAACTGCGTTTGGCGAAGGTCAGAAAATCTCTGGGCATCCAAGCCCTATTCAGCCCAACGTCTTGAGACGTTGGACGATGTTGTGGATAAGATGGTCTACACTTTGACGAATCCCGTGAAGGCCTTCCTTGTCTCTCGTGCAGAAAGGTGGCCTGGCGCTACCAGCAGGGCTCAGGCCTTTGAAAGGTGTCTCGCCATCACCCGTCCACCTTTGTTTTTTCGCAATTCCGGCCCCATGCCTGATCGAGTCACGTTGAATCTTGTTGTCCCCAAGGGGTTCGAGGGTGGCGATGAGGAATTCAAAACCCAATTGAACAAATTGGTCCAGGAGCGCGAGAGTTCGTTTGTCCAGGAGGCAAGGCAGTTGAATCGTGGCTTTCTCGGCTCTTCGGCGGCGAGAACCGTCCGGCATGAGGACTTTCCAGAAGTGGCTTCCGAAAAATATTGTCTGGATCCACATGTGGCATCGATGAACGGGCTTGCTTTACGAAATGCACTTTCTCGTCTGAGATGGTTTCGTTCAGAGTACGCTGCGGCCCGGGCCCGATTTGGCAAGGGCGAGACAGATGTTGAGTTTCCCTTTGGAACATATGGATTAAAGAACATCGTGAGGATTCAGGCAATTCCACCCCCTGAGTCATGTGCGTATTCTTGATTGTGAACGGGGTAACGCTTCAGATCTGCTCCAGATGCCGTTAGGAAGGAAGAAGGGTTCGCTTCAGCCGCTGCCTAAGGTGAAATCCGCATTCCTCAACCTGGATTACATGCCATTCAACGCCAGTGGATTCCTGATTTGTTCGACTTTAGACGCTAACAAACGGTAGTCCGCTGTATGTCGTATGGGGGATGGTAACCAAGAGGCACTCAAGCGTGAAAATCAACCTGGGTGAGAAAAGACGGTAGAAACTAACCTGGGAGGGAAAAACGGGGGGCACGGGTTGTCGAGGCTCGATTGAGGTGTTAACATATTTCGCCGGAATTTCGGCCCTAGACGCGGGTTTGACGTCAGGAGTATGAAGATGCAGAGCGTGAGAATCGATGTCGCGGATCATGGTTTTGTTGAGGTGCCCGCTGGTTCTGACTGGATGGCCGTTGCACGGGCCACGAAGGGCATTGATGCTGATGCAGTGCTCGCAGTCGAGGTAGCTGACTCAGCAGTTGATCTTTCGCGCGAGGCCGTGGACGGAGCGGTTGTTCGGTTCCTTACGTTCGCGGATCCCGTGGGACTTGATGTGTTTCGCCATTCAAGCGCGCACTTGATGGCTCAAGCCTTGC
The DNA here is from genome assembly GCA_964573455.1 of uncultured Anaeromyxobacteraceae bacterium. Classification (GTDB taxonomy): domain Bacteria; phylum Myxococcota_A; class UBA9042; order DTJE01; family DTJE01; genus JAGOFO01. Next base: position 5,553 of record CAZNJW010000066.1, read on the forward strand.
TTAAGTTGTTTCCGTCAGCCCGCCCGACGATCGGTCCGGTTGTCGAGGAGGGGTTCTACTACGATTTTTCGATGGATCCATTGACTCCAGAGGATCTCGAAAGGATTGAAGCCGAGATGCATAGATTGGTTAAAGCCAATCTTCCGATCAGACGCATGGATGTGTCCAAGTCAGAAGCTTTGAGGCTGTTTGCAGATAACCCCTTCAAGGTTGAGATGATCAACGCTCTCGACGACGGCTCGATTAGCGTTTATGTGCAAGGGGAGGGCTCGGATTCATTCATGGATCTTTGCCGTGGCCCGCATCTTCCTTCCACTGGGCACATCAAGGCTTTCAAACTGATGAAGTTCGCCGGGGCTTACTGGCGGGGTGATCAGGATCGCGAACAGCTTCAGCGGCTCTATGGTATCAGCTTCCCAGATCAGAACATGCTTGATGACTATCTGAGGAAGATGGAAGAAGCGAAAGAGCGTGATCACAGGCGCCTCGGCCAGGAGATGGAGCTTTTCAGTTTCCACGATGAAGGTGCTGGCTTCCCCTTTTGGCACGCCAAAGGGATGATTCTCAAGAACATCGTAGTTGAGTATTGGCGGCAGGTTCACAATCGGTACGGTTATGACGAGATTCAGACCCCGCAGATCCTGAACAAGGTTCTTTGGGAGAAGTCTGGTCACTACGATCATTACCGGAAGAACATGTACTTCACGACCATTGACGATATTCCACACGCCGTGAAACCGATGAACTGCCCAGGCGGACTTCTGGTATACAAATCGCGGCTGCATTCCTACAAGGAGTTCCCTCTTCGCGTGGCAGAACTGGGGCTCGTTCATCGTCACGAGATGTCGGGCGTACTTCACGGCCTGTTCCGAGTTCGCGCGTTCACTCAGGACGATGCGCACATTTTCTGTACCCCGGAGCAGTTCGAGGGTGAGGTCGCAAACGTAATCGATCAGGTTTTCGAGATCTACCGGACCTTCGGCTTCAAGGATTTCCATATCGAGTTGTCAACCAGGCCGAAAGACTCGATCGGATCCGATGAACTCTGGAGCGTTGCCGAGGGTGGGCTGCGCAAGGCTCTGGAGATGCGCGGAATTGATTATCAGCTGAACCCAGGTGATGGTGCGTTCTACGGGCCGAAGATTGATTTCCACGTTCGCGACAGCATGGGGCGTTCCTGGCAGTGCGGCACAATCCAAGCGGATTTCTCAATGCCGGAGAGGTTCAATGCGACATACGAGTCTGAGGACGGAACACGCAAGACTCCATTGATGCTGCACAGGGCCATTTTGGGTTCGCTGGAGCGGTTCATCGGAATATTGATCGAGCATTACGCCGGAAAATTCCCGATGTGGTTGAACCCGGTTCAGGTCAAAGTGCTTCCCGTCGCCGACAAATTCAATGACTACGCCGCTGCCGTGGTTGAACAGTTCAAGGCTGCCGGCTTGCGGGCGGAGGCGGACCTGAGATCCGAGCGACTTGGCAAGAAAATTCGGGATGCGCAACTCTCCCGGGTTAATTATCAGGTCGTTGTAGGCGGCTCCGAGGTTGAGTCGGGCACGGTCAGTGTCAGGACACGCAAGAATGAGAATCTGGGTACGCTCGGCATTCCGGAATTCACCGCGAGAATGGTGGAGGAAGTGAAGACTCGCTCTGCGGAGTGACCCACCTGTCTCCCCCTTCCTTTCGCTTTTGAGACAATGCATTCAGAGGTGTTGTGATGGTCAGAACCAGAAGATCGATTGAAGAGGAAAACAGGGTCATGCTTGTTTCGGGGCCCGGAATGGATTCGTTTCTGGCTGACGAGGATGTGGCAGAGTTGATCGAAGGCGAAGCCATTCAGGATATGCTGGCCTGGGCCACTGAGGTTGCACGAAGGGTGCTCGTGGTCGGACTTGAAGACAGGGGACGGATAGCGTTGGAACTGGCCAGACGAAAGCTTTTCGTCACCGTGGTTGAGCCTGACGAATCCTTGTTGGATGAGTTCTGGCGGAAGGCTGAGTCGGAAGGATGTTCGGGGTACGTGACGCCTTTTGCCTCGGACTACATGAAGCGTGACTTTCAGCCAAGCGGTTTTGACCTCGCCGTCTTCTTTTCTGTGTTGTCCAGATATAACGAACCTCTGGTTGTGCTTAAAAAGGCGGCACGGGAGCTTCGTGCGGGTGGTCGAGTCTTCGCTCGCATCCGGGTGCGTCCTGACATGACAAATTTTCGAACTCGAGTGGCGCCGCTTGTGGCAAAGATTGATGGTGTTGAGAAACTTGCTGGTTTGCGTTCCATGGTCCGGAGAAAGGCTTCGGGGTTGGCCGACAGTGTTCCCACTGTTGCACATTTGACCACGCTGCCAGAGGCCGGGGCTTTTCTCACCCAGGTTGGTGAAATATTCAAGATTGACCGTCATGAACAGAGGCATCTGTTCGGGCCTGTCATCGGATGGTTGTCAACGTGTTCCAGGATTCCGAAACCGGCAAGAAACTTCGCCAGTGGCATGTTGCAGGTGGTTGATCGCATCGATGGGGTAATCGTTAAGTCCGAGGGAACCCGGTATCTGGCAACCCATCTCTACATCTACGGGCTCAAGGAATTGGGACTCGGCCACACTTTCAGGGTGTGACGAGGACGGCAGATGACTGGGGCACGGCACCACTGCTGCGTGATCCAGGTTTGTGGCAAGCTGACTATGGACCCCCCGGGTGACCACCCAGGTTGATTTTTGTCTGGTTGGTTGATTCGAATCCGGTTGACATTTTTCAGGACGAGCGGCGACTCTAGAAAGTCTGGATAGTGCGATCCTGGCTCGTGTGAAGGATGGGATTGCCATGGTCTGTTGAACCACCCAGGTTGGTTTTTGGGAGGGGCGGGTGCGTTATGGAAGCCGGAGATTCCGATACGACCCTGACGGAATTGGGGCGGGCCGATGAGCTCACCGGGTTCATGCTGTCCAGGGACGATGACCAGGACCTGTTTTTCGACAGCCAGAGCCTCTCTGTCGGCTCTGCCAGGGAAAACGATCTGGTGCTTGATGACCCCGGCGTCAGCCGCCACCACTTCCGTATTGAGCGGACTGCCGAAGGCTGGGCAATCCGAGACCTTGACTCAACGAACGGTACCACCGTCGACAGGGTCCGTGTTGGACAGGCGTTGCTCAGGTCAGGCTCGGAGATTCGCGCGGGGCGCACTGTTCTTCGCTTTTTCCCGATGTCAGACCTTGCTCCGCGGTCACCCTGTGAGCGTTCTTCTTTTCATGACGCCGTCGGGGACAGCCTCGAGATGCGTCGCATCTTCGCTTTGCTGGAAAGGGTTGCCCCTACCGACGCCACGGTTTTGATCGAAGGCGAAACCGGTTCCGGAAAAGAGGTTTTTGCCCGCGGAATCCACAAATCCAGTCGGCGCCCCTCCGGGCCGTTTGTGGTGTTCGATTGTGGCGCAACTCCACGAGATCTGGTCGAAAGCATTCTATTCGGTCATGAACGCGGCGCTTTCACCGGAGCGGTTGCCTCCCGCGAGGGCCTTTTTGAGCAGGCGGACGGTGGAACCATATTCCTTGATGAACTGGGCGAATTGCCGCTTGAGACCCAACCCAAGCTCCTGCGCGTCCTGGATTCAAGGGAAGTCAGACGTGTCGGCGGTTCTGTGGCCCACAAAGTCAACGTGCGCGTGATTGCAGCGACGAATCGCTGTCTCGACGCCGAGGTCGCGGCTGGCCGTTTCCGTTCAGATCTGTTCTTCAGGCTTGCGGTTATAAGGGTCAAGTTGCCTCCGTTGCGTGAAAGACCTACAGATATACCGATACTGGCGGGACACTACCTTCGGCAGATCGGGTCAGGTATCGCGCGCTTCCAGATATCCGACCAGGCAATGGCCGCGTTGATCGCGTGGAAGTGGCCAGGAAACGTGCGCGAGCTTTTCAACGCCCTCGAGCGGGCAGTTACAATCTGTCCCTCCAGCGTTATTGATGTTCAGGATTTGCCCCCTGCCATCGTCGCAGCTTTCCTTCCCGCCGGCAGCGGAGGGCCTGATTCGCGTACCGAACTGATGAACAGGTCCTTCAAAACCTGGTCTCAGGCGCGCGGCGAGTGCCTTTTCGAGTTTGAATCGTCATATTTGCGCGCCCTGATCGACAAGTGCGGTACGAACATCGCCCTGGCCGCCAGATGTGCCGATATGGACAGGAAGTATCTAAGGGAACTCTTGAAAAAGCATGGTCTTTACCGGTCGACGGAAGTCGATTCAGAGGAGTGAGTCAATAACATGGCCCGATCAAGGGAACACAAACGTGCTGGTGCAAAGAGCCGGGGCTCCGGGGCTGAACCTGCGCTTCTGATAACCCGTGCCGAGAGATTCGAAAGCTTTCTGCATGAGTGGGGCCGTCTGGTGATCCCAATTGTGGTGTTCGGGACTCTGGCGATTCTTCATTATGCCGGTGTGCTTGGGCCTACAGCTTTGGGATACGCGATTGGTCTGGTGCTGCTGCTGTCAATGCCTGTCGCAGTGGTGGTGATCGTTCTGCGTGGCTACTTCCCCGTGTGGGCGAGGTTTGTCACGATCGTAATGACTCTGGTTTATCTGTTTGCGACAGTATCACCGTTTACGGACATGGTTTTCCCGGGCAAGCCGGACTTCTCCGAGGAACTCTCCGTTGCCCGCGGGGAAGTTGTTCTGCCTGCACGTGTCGAACATGGCAACTATTGGGTCGAAGTGTTCGCCAGCTCTTTCTCCAGGGTAGCCGGGGCTGCAAATGAACAGGGCTACTACAACGTTATGCTGAACGGCCAGAGACTTCAGGGCAAGTTTTCGGATGAGCCGTTGAATTCCACCTTCGGGAGTCGTGATGGCACGATGATCAGTCGAATCAAGGCGATTTCCCTTGATTCGGGGCCATTGACGCTCCGTGCCACCCGTATTGACAAAGAGATCGGTCCGGAAGTGCGGGTCAGTGGACACAGGATGGCGTTTTCCCCACTGGTGCTTGCTGTCATGCTGGGTCTGGTACTCTTATGGACCACTTTCGTGGACTCGTGGTTTCAGAGTCAGACCTGGCGTTGGCGTCTGGTGCCGTGGGTTGGCGTTTCTATCGTTTACCTGGGTTTCTTTTACCGAACCTGGGAACCTGCCCGCATGCCTTCCATCTCCATCTGGGCCGCGGTGGTTGGCGGTCTCGCAGGATTTCTCGGGGGGTGGCTGGTCTCTCTGATATCCCGTCGTCTGATTGGCAAGCTGCGAACTAAGATCTGACAGTACTCGCGTGTTACCATCGCTGTCTGGAGGTAGCATGAGAATCGCACATCTGTCCGATCTGCACATCGATTCCCCGGATTTTCTGAGAATTTCGGAATTGTTCTGGGGCATTCTGCCAAACAGGCGGATTCTTGGCGCCGCCAACTTCGTTTTTGGGCGGTCATCCGTACATTCTCTTGAAGTGTTGCGCGCGGCCGTCAATGCCGTCGACGACGCCCGCGCGGATCACTGTGTGGTAACAGGCGATCTGTCAAATCTAGCGATTGACGCGGAGTTTCGATTTGTCAGATCCGTGCTGGATGGCATCGGAGGACCGGAACGTTTGTCGCTGGTGCCTGGAAATCACGACTGCTACACGCCGGAGTCAATTCGCAGCCGCCGGTTTGAGAGACATTTCGGAGATCTGATAGACCCGCTCGAAGGAGCCGATGTATCTTTCCCAGCGCACAAAGACATTCAGGGGTGCAGACTGATTCTTGCGCGGACTCCCACCTTGACGCCCCCTGGCTTTTCCTATGGACGACTAGGAACGCAGCAGATGGAGCGCATTCTTGCTCTGGCGACCGAGGCCGCAGGGCAGGGCATGTTCGTGATCCTCGCTCAACATCATCATTTGAATCTTCGCAAGGGGCTGAACGAATGGACTGGACCGTTCAAGGATCGTGATACTGAACTTGCGATGATCGCGGAGTCTCCGATCAGTGTCGTCATTCATGGTCATGACCACCGGCACCACGATTGGGAAGTCTGTTCAAAGGCGCCCTGTGGAAAGACCAGAATCATCTGTTGTGGCTCTTCTACCTATATGGACTCAA
>CAZNJW010000066.1:11705-14950 GCA_964573455.1 uncultured Anaeromyxobacteraceae bacterium
AAAGGCGGCATTGTCGGTTATCACAACGCGACCCGCAGCCTTGCAGTGTCACTGGTTCTGAGCCTGCCGCTGCTGGTGATCTACAACCTGGGAGAGTTGTTTCCCGCAAGCCGCATGACGAACGGGCTGGATCTGCTGACAAGACTGGTCGGAACCCAATGGGGAATGTACGGGGTCCTGATCATGAACGTAGTCATCGGACTTGCGTCCCTTGTACTGGCAGCAATCATGATCAAGCGTGGACGTATCCGCCCGTGGTACTGGCCAGCGCTGGTCGGGGAGGGGATTGCCTGGGCGTTGGTGCTGTTTGGCCTTGGATGGTTGCTTACGTGGGCGATGGATGGACGTTTCCTGCCATCACTCGTTTCACTGCTGCCCCGGTCGGGACTTTCGCCGGGTCAGGTGTTCACGGCATCAGCCGGGGCCGGATATTGGGAAGAGATCTTTTTCCGTCTGGGACTTGTCGGATTGCCGCTTTGGCTGGGTAACCGAATCATGGATCGAAACAGAGCTGGAATACCACCCAGGTTGATTTTTGGGGCGGTGTTGCTGGTGGGATCGGCGGTCGTTTTCAGCGCGATGCATTATGTCGGAGATGTCGAGCAGCCAGCGGCGTGGTCATTTTTCTTCCGTGTGATTTCGGGGCTTCTTTTTGGACTTCTGTTTCTTTTCAGAGGGTTATCGACAGCCACCTGGACGCATTTCGTATACGACGTGATTGTCTTCTGGAACATGAGTGCGACGTCGGCCTGACGAGTGTCCAGAGGATTGAACGCTATTTGCGGGGGTACAAACCCGTTTCTGCAGGGTCTGGACTCACTGGATGTGGCCGTTCTTCTCAAGCCAGTCCATGTAGAATTCCGATTCCCGCCCTTCAGGGATTGTCTCGTTGTCAATCGCGTCGAGGACGATGTCGCGCAGCCTGCCGATCGCAGGACCTGCCGGGATCTGGAACTTCTTCATGATCTCGTTCCCCAGTCCCTTTGGAAGCGGGTTGATGCGTGTGTCCTTCTGGCGAATCTCCATGACGCGAATCTGCAACTCGGTCAGCAGCGACCTTACCATCTCAACGCGGTCCGTCCGCTTTGATGTCAGATCCGCCTTTGAGAAAGCGATCAGGTTGTCCAGATAGTCGCCAACATCCCGGATCAGCCTTCTTACCGCCGCGTCAGTCCATTCCTCACGGTAGAGATTGATTCGGGAGTGGTTCTTGATGATGTAGTTGACTGAGTCCGCCTCATCACTCGAGAAAAGGAACCTTGCGGCGATACCTTCGAACAGCATCGCGCTTACCTCTTCATGCCGGAAGAAGTGGATTTTGCCGTCACGGAATGTCTGCCTTGTCCAGACCTTGCCAATATCGTGACACAGTGCCGCCCAACGCACGACCGGCACTGGCTCGGCGTTCTGAACCACCTGTTTCGTGTGCGCCCACACATCCTTGTGCTTGCCTTCGTCGTCCGAGAACTCGGCCACCGCGGCGACCTCGGGCATCATGTAATTCAATACGCGGCACTCGGCCAGGAAGGCCAGTCCCTTGCCCGCAACGGGGCCGCACAGAACCTTGTTCATCTCTTTAAGCCAGATCTCGCGAGGAACGTCGAGGATGTTTGACGCATCTCTTTCGGCCGCTGCGCGTACCTCACGGGCGGGCTCGAAACCGTAGCGCGCCACATACCTGGCGACCTTCAGCAACCAGCTTGCGCTCTCGCGGAAGATCGTGTCGACCGGGAACACCGGCCGGATCAGCTTTTCGCGGTAGTCCAGCGTGCCGCCGAACGGGTCAACCAGGTTCAGGTTCATGTCGTAGCCGAATGCCTGAACAGTGACTTCACGCGTCGCCAGATCCAGAATGATGCCTGAAAGATTCTGCCCCCGCAGGCATCGCAATGGAGGCAGGTAGCTCCGGAAAGGTCCGACATTGAACTGTATGGACGTTCTGCCAGGTCGAGCGGTATCCGCCACGGGAACCTTGAATGTAATCAGGCGGAGCTTGTCGTCGCGTGAATCAGAACTCTCTATGCCAAAGACATCAAGAAACACGTCCTCGATGGTCGACATGGACGCGTTTACAGTCAGGTCGAACGAGGCCGCGTCAAGTATGGGTTCGCCACCGGCCAGGTCGCGCGCTCGAGGGCCGATAAGGAATGCCTCTATTCCGCGCGAGACGAAGCCTTCGAAGGCCCTTGTAAGGATCTCTGGAACCGGGGTTTCGTTTTCGTTCATGCCGGGGAGCACCTTGTCGTCATTCATTGTGAAAAGTCCGCGAAACTGGCGCGGGGCCGAAGAATATTGCAAACGCCCTGTGTGCGTCAATCTTCAGTCGCAACGGGCTGGTCCGGATCCTGGAGTTGCACTGTCAGGAAATCCACATCCATGACCCTGAAAGGACTGTTTCCGTAAATAAACGAGTATGCCGAATATGACTCGAAAACCTTCCTGGCGTAGCCCCGCGCCTCTGAGGCCGGAATGGACTCGACGAATACGTCGATCTCGGTCGCGCCCGAGGCCTTTAACCAGCGAGCCATAGCACCACCTCCAGCATTGTACGCCGGGATCGCGATCAGCGGGTTTCTCAGCCGTTTCTGAAGCCTCGCCAGGTAAACGGCGCCTAGTCTGACGTTCACGGCAGGATCGTTCAGCACCTGTCGCGTTACCTTCACACCGATTGCCCTGCCCATCGTCTCGGCTGTTGACATGATCAGTTGCATCAAACCGGCGGCGTTTGCCCACGATTCAACCGACGGCAGAAAGGCGCTTTCCTGCCGCATCACGCCCCAGATCAGAGCCGCGTCGACTCCAAACTCGGCAGCAGCCGCATTGACCTCATCGGCGAACGGTCGTGGGTATGACAAGCGGTAGTAACCTGCCGACGATGAGTCCGGCCAGAACGGCGTCGCAAGAAGCTGATCCCGGGCGGCCCTGTGCGCCGGAGTGAACTGCCCGGCATCGTAAAGGAACAGCGCCTTGATCCATGCCGCCGTGGCGTCATCGCCTGGGGCATTGTCTATTTCGCTTCTGGCGAGTTCATCCAGACCGATCCTTTTGAACCATAACGCCCGGGCCCCTGACGAGGTCCTGTCAATCCCGCCCTGTTCGTCTGTTCCCAGCGTCAGGAACGGCCGTCCGCGCAGTCGCCTTTCCGGGAAGTCCCTGTCAAGGTCATCCAGAACTTCGTTCGCGGTCTTGTTCAGGACTTCGGCCAGACGGTTCAGCGAAAGTATCGCGTAGTACGTCATTGGCCA
>CAZNJW010000066.1:14960-15320 GCA_964573455.1 uncultured Anaeromyxobacteraceae bacterium
TCGATCGCGCCAGCCGTGTCTCCGGACTTCAGCAGCGCCCGCGCATTCCAGTACATGAACATCGAAGAGTAGAGCTGATCTCCGCCGGTCAACGTCTGGGCCAGGGCAAAGCGAGCGGCGGCATCGTCCCACCGGTCCTTTCTAAAGGAACTCCAGGCGAGCAACCATCGTGACTCGTTCGACATGTCGCCGTCGGGCCAGCGCTTGACAGACTCCTCGAGGATAGACATCGCTTCTTCATCCCGACCGGCATCAATCGCCGTGCGTGCTCGAATCACAGCGATATCGTCGTTGTATGATGCCTCGGGATACTCATCAGCGAGCAGCCTGGTCCATTCGTCACCGATCCCTGGGTTGTTG
>CAZNJW010000067.1:0-14944 GCA_964573455.1 uncultured Anaeromyxobacteraceae bacterium
CAGTCCAGGGATCCGAACCGTGCCGGACGATACCCGAACCGGCCCGATGTTGTGCAGGGCGTCCCTGACCGCCATCGCGCCCGCCTCGACCAGACGTTCGAGCGCGCCCGGGCGGAACCTTCCCAGGAAGGCGCGTCCAAGAAGCGGCCGCCAGAATCCGCCTGATGACGAGTGCGTGTGCGTGGCCGAGCAGATGACATCCAGGCCCGTGTCCGCCAGTTCCTTTCGCAGGCCCTGGTAAAGTTCCTCGGTGGTGATGACCAGGTCATAGACGACAAGGGCCACGTCCGGACCGCCGGCCTGACGCAGCACGACGGCGCGCGCGAACAGCGGGTCCCTGACGCGGGCGGACATGCGGTCTCGAAGATGCGTGTATCCGGCAAGGGGAACCGGCTCGACCGGGGTGAATTCACATCTGCCCCACCCCGCCTGAAGCGTGGACGCATCCCGACCCGAGGCCCCGTCGACCGAACCTGACCATACCGAACCACCGTCTGACGTCATCGAATTCCTCCGGGGCGGCCCGCCCACCCGAACGACCACGAAAGCATAGCATCATTTCCGGGATCGCCCGAGCGGATCAATACGGGCGCGGCCGCGCGCCTTGCCAAGCTCCCGTAAAGCTGTTAGATTACGCGGCCTGTTACTTTGGCGCACGACGTCCGAACAAGGAGTGGCTGGATGAAAATCGAACATGAAGACCTCGGCGGGCTTAAACACCGCTTATCCATTACAGTCGACAGGGATGCCCTGGACAAGGAACGGCGCAAGCTGGCCCGTCGCTACGCATCCCAGGTCCGTATCCCCGGTTTCAGGCCGGGTCACGCCCCGCTTGACCTCGTCCTGAAGTCGCTGGGTCCCAAGCTGGAATATGAAATCCGCGAAAACCTGATCTCCGACACGTTCGCGAACGCGGTCGATCAGTTTGAATTGAAGCCCTCGACCGAACCGAAGTTCGACCTGGTCGGCGACAGCGAGGACGAACTGTCCTTCACCGCCGAGATCGAGGTTTTCCCGGCTGTCGAGATTAAAGACTACATGGGCGTGGAAATCGTCGCACCGTCGGTTCCGGAAGTGACCGAGGAAACGGTCGACGAACGCGTTGAATCGATGCTGAAGTCGCTTTCGCGATACGAAGACAAGGCTGATGACAGCGTTGTCGAGCCGGACGACATGGCCGAGGCCACGGTCGTTATTCGCGACATCGCAACCGGCCAGGAACTGAAGGGCGAGCACACGACCAGGATCGTGGCCGGAACCGACGACGAGCCTCTGGAAGGTATCGGGCGCGTGATCCTTGGGATGAAGGCCGGTGAATCGAAGAAGCTGCAGGCCACGCTTGGTCGCATCGCAGCGCGCGGACTGAAGCTGGAATCCGAGGAAGGCATCAAGGTCGACGCCGACGTCAAGGTCGACAAGATCCGCTTCCGGAAACGGCCCGAACTGAACGGCGAGTTCGTCAAGCAGCACGCGGATGTGGAAACGGTCGAGGAGTTCAGGGCACTGCTGCGCAAGCAGCTCGAGGAACAGCGCGAGTCCCGGATCAAGGAAGAAACCGAAGAACTCCTGCTGACCAGGATATGTGATGCGAATCCGTTCGAGATCGGCGAAAGGACCGTCGAGCGGCTGGCCGAGATGGCGGAAAAAGAGGCCCGTGACAGGGTTCTTGCACAGATCCCCGAGGAACGCCGCGCCGAACTGTCCAAGAACTTTGATCTTGGCGTCCCGCGTGAGCAGTCGCTGATCGAGGCAAGGCGCAACCTGACCAGATCGCTGGTTCTTGAAGCGATCGCGGAAAAGGAAGGCGTCGAGGTCACCGAGGCCGACATTGATGACAAGATCGCCGAGACCGCGGCCGCGTATGGCATGCCGGTTCCAAGGATCAGGGCGATCCTGGGCGAGGAACGCATCGAGCAGCTCGGACGTCAGCTTCGCGTGTCCAAGACTATGGATCTGCTGGCGAAGAACGCCGTTCTGAACCCTGCCGCCGATCAGGCTCCGGCTCAGGAACCGGCTGCCGAAAAGCCGGCTCGCAAGGCGAAGGCAAAAAAGGCCGCCGCCGCGGATGCCCAGGAACAGCCGGCCGCGGATGACACAGCCCCGGTCACCGAAGAGACCGCTCCGGCCGTCGGAAAGAAGACGGCCAGAAAGACGGCGAAGAAGGTCGAGACCCCGGCCGAGGAGTGATCCCCGGCGCTGCCGGACTGCCTTTGGAGGCCTGTATGTGGTGGGTGCCAACCGTAATCGAAAACACCGCTCGCGGCGAACGTGAATGGACAGTGTTCTCACGTCTGCTGAAGGATCGGATCGTTTTCCTGGGCTGGGGTATCGACGACAACCTGGCCAGCGTCGTGATCGCGCAGCTTCTTTTCCTGGAATCCGAGGACCCCGACAAAGATATTTATCTTTACATCAATTCCCCGGGTGGTAACGTTCATTCAACACTGGCGATTTACGACACCATGCAGTACGTGAAATGCCCAGTTTCGACCATCTGCATCGGGCAGGCGTCCTCCATGTCGGCCCTGCTGCTGGCAGCTGGTTCCAAGGGCAAGCGGCGCGCGCTTCCACACTCACGGATACTGCTGCACCAACCTCTGGGATCGTTTTCGGGTCAGGCGACCGACGTCGACATCAAGACCCGCGAGATTCTTTTCCTGAAAAACCAAGTGGTTCAACTGCTTTCGCGCCATACTGGACGACCGATTGAACAGATTCTGAAGGACTCGGACCGGGAACACTTCATGGGGCCAGAAGAGGCCCTGGAGTACGGACTGATTGATGAGGTCATCAATCGGAATGACCCGGCGAGTGGGCGCCAGGGTTGACCGGCGTCCGCTTTAATACGCCCCTGACGGAGGAGAGAGAGATGAGAAAGGTTACCCTGTTCGTGGCGATCGTTGCGTGCGTAATCGCCGTCGCCGGCTGCAAGAAGGAAGCGGGCCCGACTGACGCCTTCAAGGCGTGGCTGACCGCGATCGAGAAGTGCGAAGTCGAAAACATCAAGGCCGGAATGACCGACGAAAGCGTCACCCAGTTCACCCAGATGGGCGAACAGATGAAGCAGTTCGTGAAGTCCGACGCGGCCAATCCCGACGACCTCGACATCTTCAAGCAGATGTGCAAGGCGTTCAACAAGCTGACCACGGTCACGGAATTCGCCGAGACCGTTACTGGCGATGAAGCCCGCGTGACCTTCACGTCCGAAGGCCGTGAGACCGCCGCTCCGATGGTTCGCACCGAGAAGGGCTGGAAGATCGACCTGTCCAGGATGATGCGCGAGGCATTCGAGTCCCAGATGGCGAAGATGCAGGCTGCCCAGCCGGCCCCCGCCGAGCCAGCCCCGGAAGCGGATCCCGCCGCCCAGCCGAAGCCGGCCGCGCAGGCGAAGCCGGCCGCTGACACCCCCGAAAAGGTCGACGTAGCCCCGATGAACGCGCAGCCCGTCCAGACCCAGGCAGCCGTGAAGGCCGCCGCCGGCGAACCCGTCGCCGTTCCGCCGCCCGCTCCGAACAGCGCAGCCGCCGCCATCGCACCGACCAGGTTCAATCCGGCCGCGGCCCAGCCGATGGGACAGGTTCAGGTTGCCGTGCCGCAGCAGCGTATGACGGCCCCGACCGGCGTGCAGATGCGCACCCCCGGCGCCGCTCCGGCTCCGACCACCGCCACCGGCGCCTCGCCGACCAGCGCCCCGGCCCAGACGGCCCCGGCGACCGGCTCCAATGTTCCGCCGCCCGCAGGCACGAATTAGTCGTTCCAAGCGGTTTCACGCCGCATGAATCCCGATAACAAGTCTTAAAGATCAATTCCTTGATTGGCGTCAGACGATTACGTTGGGCGTGAAACAGGGACGGTTTCTACTTGTCTTCGATCTCGGCGTCGATGACGTCGCCTTCCGGGGCGCCGGACGAGGAATCGGCACCAGGAGTGGCACCGGGCTGGGCCGCCGCCTGGTACATCTTTTCCGCCATCTTGTGGGAAGCGGCGGTCACGTCCTCGAGAGCCTTGGCGACCGCGGCAGGGTCGCTGCCCTTCAACGCCTCTTTCGCCTTGTCCAGTTCACGCTCGACCTCGCTGAGTTCGCCGACCGGAATCTTCTCGCGGTTCTCGCGGATCAGCTTTTCGGTCTGGTACACGACGGAATCCAGATGGTTCCGGGTCTCGACCTCTTCGCGGCGCTTGCGATCGTCGGCCTCGTTCTGAGCAGCGTCGTCAACCATCCGCTTGATGTCGCTTTCGTTCAAGCCGGACGACGCCGTGACCGTGATCTTCTGTTCACGGTTGGTCGCCTTGTCCCTGGCCGACACGTTCAGGATACCGTTCGCGTCGATGTCGAACGTCACTTCGATCTGTGGAACACCGCGCGGGGCCGGCGGAATCCCGTCAAGGATGAACTTGCCCAGGGTACGGTTGCCCGCCGCGAATTCACGCTCGCCCTGGAGCACGTGGATCTCGACGCTGCCCTGACCATCCGCCGCGGTCGAGAAAGTTTCCTGCTTGCGGGTCGGGATGGTCGTGTTGCGCTCGATCAGCTTGGTCATGACCCCACCCAGGGTCTCAAGACCGAGGCTGAGCGGAGTGACATCCAGCAGCAGCATGTCCTTGACCTCGCCGGTCAGGACCGCGCCCTGGATCGCGGCGCCCACGGCCACGACCTCGTCCGGGTTGACGCCACGGTTCGGCTCGCGTCCGAAGAATTCCTTGACCTTCTGCTGAACCAGCGGGATTCGGGTCGATCCGCCGACCAGCACGACCTCGTCGATCTGCGAAGCACTGAGTTTGGCGTCGGCCAACGCCTTGCGGCACGGCTCGATGGTCTTGTCGATCAGATCCATCATGAGCTGCTCGAGCCTTGCGCGGGTGATCTTGATGTTCATGTGCCTGGGGCCGGACTGGTCCGCAGTCAGGAACGGCAGGTTCACCTCGGTCTCCATCATCGAGGACAGTTCCACCTTGGCCTTCTCGGCGGCGTCCTTCAGACGCTGCAGCACCATCTTGTCGCGGCTGACGTCGATTCCACTTTCCTTGCGGAACTCGTCGATCAGGAACTCGATGATCCTCTGGTCGATGTTGTCGCCGCCCAGGTGGGTGTCGCCGTTCGTCGACTTGACCTCAACGACGTTGTCACCAACCTCGAGGATCGAGATATCGAAGGTTCCACCACCGAAGTCGTACACCGCGATGACCTGATCCTTCTTCTTGTCCATGCCGTAGGCCAGCGCCGCCGCCGTCGGCTCGTTGATGATTCGCTTCACTTCAAGGCCGGCGATCCTGCCCGCGTCCTTGGTCGCCTGACGCTGCGAGTCGTTGAAGTACGCCGGAACCGTGATGACGGCCGCATTCACCGGCCCGCCCAGGTAGTCCTCGGCGGCCTTCTTCAGTTTCTGCAGAATCCTTGCGGAAACCTCTGGCGGGGTGAGTTCCTTGCCCTGCGCCATGACAACGGCGTTGTCGTTTGAGCCGCGCTTGATCTGGTAGGGAACCAGATGGGTCTCCTGGTCGACCTCGGAAAACCTGCGTCCCATGAACCGCTTGATGCTGTAAATGGTGTTTTCGGGGTTCGTGATGGCCTGACGCTTGGCGATCTGGCCAACGAGCACGTTGCCCTTGTTATCGTATGCGACGACCGACGGAGTGGTCCTGCCGCCTTCCTCGTTCTGAATGACCTTTGCCTCGCCAGCTTCCATCACGGCGACGCACGAATTTGTGGTTCCAAGATCGATACCGATTATTCTTTCCATCTGCTGCCTCCAGGGACTTTCACTCGCCCAATCGCCGGCCCCGGGCCGGTGGTACGGGAAGGAAAATAATCATGCCTTCCCCCAAGTCAACTGGACCAGGGCGATTGTGCGAAAATTCCCTGCCCGGAGACGAGCCGCCGGATTGACATCAGGCCCCGATTTTGAGAGTCTTTTCCAGACTTCTTGTCCCATGTGGAGGTTCTGGCGATGAACGCGTCGAACACCTTGAAGAATACCTTTCGACGGCTGATGCCGATCTGCGCGATGGCGTGTCTTATTACGGCGGTGGCCTGCGGCGATGAACCGGCGCCCGACACCGACACAGGCGAGACCGACACCGCGACGCCCGACATCATCATATCGCCCGACATCAACTTCGATGCCTCGCCCGACCAGGGTGGCAGCGACACCGTGAACGACGAAGGGCCGGTAGACACGTATGTCGACCCGGGTCAGGCCGAGCTCCCGCCCGACGAGGATCCTCCGTACGTCGTGGCGACCTACCCGGCCAACGAGGAAACCGACGTTCCCATTCCGTTCGAGATCCGCGTCACGTTCAACGAGGAGATCCGTTTTGACGTGACGGTCAACAAGAACACGTTCAAGGTGTTCAACATCCACGACGAGGAGATTCCCGGAACCCTGGCCTGGGATCCGGTTTCCTTCACCGTGACGTTCACACCGGCCCAGACCGCGACGTTCCTGACACTGTCGCCCTACCGCGTCTGGCTGTCCGAGATGATCCAGGACCGGGCCGGTAACCGCATGGAAGAATACAACTTTGGATTCGCGACCACCGGTCCCGAACAGATGGATTCGTATCTGCCGGTGGCGATCAAGTACGCCCCCCGCATCTACCAGTCGACTACCCAGGGTGCGCAGCAATGGGACTACCCGACCGTCTTCAACTTCGACGGCGACTGGGCCGGGGTCAACAACGTCGATAACTGGACCGCCGCCAGCCAGGCGCAGATCTGGGTTTACTACGACGTGATCGAGACCTACACCCACTACTACATCAGGTACCACTACTACTACCCGCGCCAGACCGAGGAAGGCGCCGGTTTCGGCAACCAGGTCAACGGCGTGATGGTCGTGGTACAGAAGGACCCGGAACTTCCGATCGCGGTCGAGACCTACTTCGGCACGACGGACTACCAGGACATCCGCTCGTTCGTGACTCAGGAATCGGGCCTGGTCAAGGACGACGACAGCGACGGCGACTACAACGAACATCGCAAGAACTACAACGTGAACTGGGTCTTCCCTCAGGATCAACTGTTCCCGGGTGGACACTTCCAGAACTACGTCACGACCAGGAGTCATGAATCCTGCGCCTGGATCCAGACCAACAAAGAGGACTCGATGGATTTCAGGTGCGTGCTGTCGGTAGCGGACAAATCCAGCTTGAAGATCATGCATTTCGCCTATACCGATGGAACGGCAGGAACGTTGAACGCGCCGTTCCCCTACTCGAACCAGGAAGGCAGCGAGGTCGGCTACGGTCTTCGCCTGATGATCAACGACTGGTGGGTTCGTCGCGACGCAACAGGGATCCAGGGCGTTTTCGGGTCGCTCCTGGAGTTCGACGCGCCTGATGGTCTGGCCGGTGACGGACTGACGCTGCCCGCGACGTTCAAAGGTTCGCCGACCGCATCACAATCCGGCGGAAAGACCCCCTGGAACTGGGCGTGGGATCCCGCGGTCGCCAACGCATACAACTACTACGTCGAGTTCGAACCCGGTGTTTTCTATGTGCATCCGGCGCACTATTTCGCACGCCGCCACCGCGTGACACTATCCCAGGACACCACCGGATACTCCGGCGCCTACTGCTACAATCCCTACCTGTTCGTGGACCAGCGCGGCCAGTCGGCGGACTGCCTGTCGCTGAACTGATGTTTCATCCCGGGGGACCCTGCGCATGAAACCGTCGTCCAGACAGTATCGTTGCATCAACCTTCGCGCCGCGTCGGCACTGGTCCTGGCCGGGGTATTCGCGGGCTGTTTCGCGTCCGGCTGCGCCACTTCCGACGAGCCAGCGATGCCAACCACGGTTCCCATTGGAAGGATCCAGGTATCGTCACCCGGATGGGACGGGCTCGGGGACGACCAGATAGTCGCCACCATCGACGACATCAAGATTCCGGCCTGGCGTGTCCGTCGCGCGTTGAAGGCCGCTCCGGCCGGAACCACGGTGGAAGAGGCGCTGGACCTGGTGATCGACATGGAATTGATCGCCAGAAAGGCGGCTGGCGACGAAGGTTTCGTTCCGGACAGGAAAGTCCTTGAACGCGCGCTGGCGTCGCGCTGGGTCGAAGCGAACCTGATCGAAGGCTTCTCGCCACGCGACGTGTCGCTGTCCATGCTCCAGGAAGCATTTTCGATGCCCCAGATCTGGGCCAAGTTCAACCACTACGATCTGTATGAAGTTCAGAGCTATCAATGGATCTGCTGCACTGATCCGAAGAACTGCGACCCGGCCTTGTTCGAAGCGTGCATGCAGGAAGGCGAGGCGCCGATGCGGACGGTCTACGAGTCGCTGCTTCGCGACCGGCCGTTTCCTCCTGATCTGGGCATACTGATTCCGGAGTACCAGAAGGTCGCGTATCGCCTGAGCTATCAGGAGTTCGGCTTCGCGTTCGACAAGACCGCCGGATTCCAGCGGGGTGCGCAGCACATCGATCAGATGCTGGTCGATCAGATAATTAAAGGCGAGCCGGGCAACTTCATGCCGCCGGCCAGATCGAATTTTGGATGGCACGTCGTCTACATCGTTTCGCACCTGCCCGAGGTACATGGAACGCTGGACGATGAATTCGTCCGCACCGAGATCGCCACCGTCTTCATCGAACGGTTCCGTCAGCAGCGCTTTCTTGAGCTTCTTGCAGGACTGGCGCCGATCGACAGCCTGCTGTTGTTGAAGAGTTACTATGAAAACCGTCCACGTCCACAGACGCCGCCGGTATATGATGTGAAGGTGTTCAGGGACACTCTGCGCGAGGCGACCGCCGACGAGGCATCCCGCAAGCAGAACGCGACCGGCAACATGTGAGTCAGACCGAACCCGCCTGAATGTTCATCGCCGCCGCCGCATCGCGAATCCGGTCCGCGACCGATCCAGACTCGACCATATCCAGCCTGTGCGCGCGCGTCAGCAATGGAACCAGCGCGACCGAAATCCGGGTGGGACAGAACGGGTTGTTCACGATGGCGTTTTGAAACGACTCCCCGCTGATGAACCTGGACCCGAGCAGTTCGGCGAACATCTGGGCCCTCTGCGGCCGCTTGGAAGCGACGCGCATGGCTAGCGCCTCGGTGCACCGCGGATTGTCCAGCAGGATCCGGATGACGGAAGGTTCGGGGTCGTCGGTCAACACCAGAAGCACATTCGGATCCAGCGAACGGGCGCGCGACTTCCGGACACCCAGCGGAACCTCTTCCATCGCCCATGGACCGAACTGTCCTCCGCCCCTTTGTCGGCTCAAGGCGTCCATCCCCAGGAAGGCCAGCACCGGTTGCCGTTCCCGGATCGCCGGATAGTCCAGGACAAGGGCCGCGCGGCTTTCATCCCACGCGGGCCGGGCAAGCAGATCAAGCACCGTGTCCAGATAGATCGTCCTGAAGTCCGCGCGGTCGGTTCTGCACACAAGGAATCCCAGAAACGACAGCAGATCGCCGTCGGGAAGACGATCAAGCAGTTCCCGCAGCAGTCCGCGCCTGACCGACTCGTCCGCGTAGGACTGAAGTCTGCGCGCGACATCGGAAGGAATGAATACGGGAGAAGACGGACTCACTTCCCAAGATACCTATCCAGCCATTCGTTGACGGTGCCGTACCAGAATCGCCTGTTTCTGGGCGTGCTGATGAAGTGATCCTCGTCCGGGAACACCACAAGCCGGGCATCGATGTCGCGCCGCTTTAGTGCGGTGAACATGCCAAGAGCCTGTTCAAGCGGAACGCGGAAGTCGTTCGCGCCGTGAATCACCAGCATCGGAGTCTTGAAATCCACGACATAGGACAGCGGCGACCATTTCTGGACCTCGTCCGGGAAATCCCACGGCGTTCCGCGCATCTCCCACTCCGGGAACCAGAGTTCGTCCGTCGTGCCGTACATGATGCGCAGGTCGGCCGGCCCGGCGTGCGAAACCAGGCACTTGAACCGGTCGCCGGACTTGGCTTCCAGCCAGTTGGCCATGTATCCGCCGTAGGAACCGCCCATCGCGCACACGCGCTGACCATCGATGCTGGAATCGCGCGACAGGTGTTCGACCATCGTCATCACGTCTTCGTACGGTCTTCCGCCCC
This sequence comes from uncultured Anaeromyxobacteraceae bacterium, assembly GCA_964573455.1. Classification (GTDB taxonomy): domain Bacteria; phylum Myxococcota_A; class UBA9042; order DTJE01; family DTJE01; genus JAGOFO01. Next base: position 10,050 of record CAZNJW010000067.1, read on the forward strand.
AGTCGCCCGACACGTCGACCACGAAATCCTGTCCGTACCCGAAGCTGCCGGTGATGTTCGGCATCGCCACGGCGTATCCGGACGCGGTCAATCCCAGCGGAGTCCAGCGCGGATGCAGCGAGTTTTCCCAGGCGCCCTGGGGCCCGCCGTGAACCATCACGACAAGCGGAACCTTCTTCTTGATGACCTTGCCGGAATCGTCAACCGGGCGAACCAGGAAACCGTGAACGTTGCGCTTCCTGCCGCTGGAAGAAGTGGAACCTTCCCACCTGATCTCCTCGACGGTCGGCATCAGGATGTTCTTCAGCGCGTCGTCGTTCAGCGACGTCAACCTGACCGACTTTCCGTCCTTCAGGTTCATCGTGAACAGTTCGGGCGGAGTGGTCATCGTCTCGTTCGTGAAAAGAAGCTGCGAGCCGTCCCGCGAAAGGAAAAGGTGCCGGTACATGCCACGCTGGAACACGGCGGACGCCCCGACGCGCTTATTCAGCGAAACCTGGTAAAGGACGCGATGACCCTCGCGCGCGACGGTCGCGTACAGGCCGCTGCTGTCGGCCATCCACACAAACTCCATGACCCAGTCGTCAACCGTTTCGGTCAGCGAGATGACTTCCTGCCTTTTCCGGTCGTAAACCTTCAGGCGGACACGGTCGGACTCGTAATTCTCGACATCCTGGGACAGGAACGCGATGAACCTGCCGTCAGGGGAGTACTTCGGTGAGTGGTCGGCACCCTTGTTCGTGGTGATCTGTACCGTGTTGCCGTTGACCACTTCGAACAGGTCGGTGTTCGTCGAGCGGTACTTCTTTTCGACCTTTTTGGCGGTGTAGCAGACTGCCTTGCCGTCGGCCGAGATTGCGTAGTCCTCGACGCCGCCCCACGGAATGGTCGGAATGTCGAAGTCGCCGGTCGCGACCGCCTGGATGCCGCCGCCGACCATGTCGTATACGAACAGGTTGTTCCGGGTGCCGTCCCACCAGGTATTCCACGGACGCATGTACAGGTCGTCGTATGTCATCGCCGAAGTCTGCTGGGCCTTCTGGTTCAGACGGCCAACCGTGCAGTCGAAATCGACACCGCAGTCAGGAAAGACTGGCGCCGAGAAGTACAGGTTGTTGCCGGACCAGCGCAGCGCTGACGCGGACAGCGGCAGTTCAACGACCAGCCTGCTCTCGCCACCGTCCAGAGGAAGCAGGAAGATGCCGGATTTGCCTTCACGTTCGCCATACCAGGCCACGGATTTGCCGTCCGGCGACAGGGCGAAATCGCCCTTCATGCGTCCGCCGAAGGTGATCTGGCGCACGTTGCCCGATGGCGACAGCAGGTAGAAGTCCTTGACGAACTTGTCGTTGGCGCCAAGTCCCTGAATCCTTAAAAGGATGTCCCCGGTCGCCGTAAGCTCGGCCGAGTCGATGAACTTGAAGCTCATCACGTCGTCAATCGTCACCTGGTGCTTCTTTTCGGCGGCACCGGAATCAACAGTCATGGACATCACCACTGCAAAAGCCATCGCACCAAGAACCATCGCACCGTACCTCATCTTGCCTCCTCGTCCGATCGGACGCATCCGGAATATCTTGCCGATTCATCACATGTTGAACGTGTCGTTAAGTCTGTGGACCAGTTCCTGCAAGTCCTTCTTCAGGCTGGAAACGCCCTTGATGGACTCGGACACCATCATCCTCAACTCGGCCGCCGTCTCGGAGTCGGCCTGATCGCCAAGCTCGGCTATGCCGGCGCGAATCGCATCAAGCGCGGCCAGCGACGCGACCGCGGTTTCGTTGAGTCCGTCCATCAGCGCTGCCACGCCGTCCGGCATCCCGGACCCGCCGGGCATCTGCTTTTCCTTCTCTTCAAGCAGTTTGCCGATCCGTTTCAGATAGCCGCGGTTCGACAGCTTCAAATCCTGAATCTCGCGAAGAGCCGCCTCAAGTTCAGCGGCAGTGCCGGACGGCATGCGCCGAAGCGCTTCGACCTCGGACTTCAGGGATGACGCCTCCAGCCTGAACCTGTCCCGGTCGCCCCTCGCATCCTCGAGCTCGCGCAGATGGTCGGCGCTTTCAAGATCCAGTTTGTCCAGGGTTACCGCCATCGAGCGGTTTTCATCGCTGATCATTGCCATCGACGACCTGAGATCGACCAGTTCGGCCTCGACATCGTAAAGCCGCTCGGAAAGACGCTCGTTTTCGCGGCGTTCGTTTTCCAGCAGGACTTCGAGTTCCTCGACTTTCAGTGGATGGATGGGGATCTCGCCGCCGGCAGCAGCCGTGCCGGCAGGTGCGGGACGGGGCAGCCCGGCCGCGCGTTCCGTGGACTGCCGCAGTTCGACGGGAACCTGCCCGGGCACCGACGAAGGGGCCCCGGGCTTCCAGTCCGCCTTCCACGCCTTGGGAACCCGCCGTTCCACAAATGGCGCGGGCTGTCCGGATGGACGGATGTCGTTCACGGCAGCGGTGGCCATGTCGATCGATGGAGTCCCCGGTGTTGGCACAGGCGCCGGCGCGGGTTCGGGAGCCGGAGCCGGAGCCGGAGCCGGAGCCGGTTCAGGCGCAGACGCGGGTTCGTCGTCAACGATCAACGTGACAGCGAAGCTGCCCAGATAGACCGGTTCACCCGGTTCAAGCACCACTTCGCTGACAGGCTGTTTCCTGAAATATGTTCCATTCGCGCTGCCCTGATCGCGCAGCACGCAGTGCCCGTCCTGGTAGCGGATCGACGCGTGGATCCTGGAGACGGTCCGATTCGTCGTGACCAGATCGCAGCTTTTCACGCGACCGATGACGATCTCGGGCCGGTCCGGTCCAACGTACACATCTCTGAGTTCTCCGTCATCGTCTGTGTACTGAATCCTGGCCAAGACACACCTCCAAACTCAGGGAGTTCTTTCGCGAAACGCACGGAAGATCCCGACCAGGCGATCCTGGCCCGGCGATGACCTGTCGAACACGTTGCCAGTCAGGACATCCAGCCCGTAGATACCCACGAACGTCAGCGGGCTGACCATCGTCGAGCAATCCTCGATCGAACGGGACGGGTCCATCCTGAAGTTCACGTTGCCATCCTTGACCACGAGGTCGCAGATGACGGTCTTGACCACCTGGCCACCGGAATACTCGAACCGCGCGCAAGGCACCGAACTCTTGAAGTCCACCTTGAATGCGAAAAATCTGGCCTCGCCGATCTCTCCGGACCCATCCCACTTTCCCTTCAAAGAGGCGGCGCAGCCGGACGAAATCACAAGACAGCCGATCACGAGCGCCAGTACAGTCCGCATCCAAACCTCCACAGCCGGAACCTTCTCGGCATCCGGAACCTTCGTCGCACGCGTGAACGATATGCACCGGATTCTGGACGATCGTACTTATGTTCCGCGAAAGGGGCAAGGTGGACAAGGTCGACGGAAGTGATATCCTGTCGGCGCAATAACTCGGAGGCCTCAGATGGGTACCGGAATCTCGAATCTCGAACCAAAACTGCTTTTCTCGATCTTCGACAGCCTGGTGGCCACTCCACGCGGGTCAAAAAAGGAAGGACGCGCCCAGGAACTCGCTCTGAAATGGGCCGCGGAACACGGTTTCAAGGCGGTCAAGGACAGCGCTGGAAACATCGCAATCAAGGTTCCGGCGACGCCCGGACTCGAAAAGGCCAAAGGCGTCATCATCCAGGGCCACCTGGACATCGTCTGGGAAAAGACCCCCGATAACCCGATCAACTTCGAAACCGATCCGATCCCGGCCTGGGTCGACGGCGATTTCATTAGAACACGCGGCACGACTCTGGGCGCGGACAACGGTATCGGCGTCGCGGCCGGCATGGCGGCGGCTCTTGACCCGGACTGCGTGCACGGGCCTCTCGAACTGCTTCTGACCGTGGACGAAGAGACCGGCATGGGCGGTGCCTTCGGCATCGACCCCGGTCTTGTCGAGGGTCGCACGATGCTGAACCTCGATTCCGAGGAAGAAGGCACCCTGTACGTAGGTTGCGCTGGCGGCGGCGACAGCACCATCACCTTCAACGTGACCCGCTCGGCGGCACCGGCAGGTTCCAGTGCGTTGAAGATCTCGGTTTCTGGCCTGCGCGGCGGACACTCCGGGCTCGAAATCCACTCCAACCGCGGGAATTCCCTGCGAATCCTGGCCAGAATGGCGACCGTGCTGGATCGCACCAACCCGCCCATGTTCTGCACGATCAACGGCGGCACCAAACGTAACGCGATTCCGCGCGATTCCGAGGCGTGCATCTTCGTGAACGCGGCGCAGGTCGATGATTTCAAGAAGGCCGTCAAGAAGCTTCACGAACAGGTCAAGATCGAACTGGGCGATTCGGACCCGGGCGTCTGCCTGAAGGTCGAGGATATCCAGTGCGACTGCAAGGCTGTAGTCGAGTCCGCGCGGATCTGGAAGCTGCTGCTGGCCCTGCCGCACGGCCCGATCATCATGAGCCAGGCGATTCAGGGACTGGTGGAAACGTCGTCGAACATGGCGCAGATCACCACGGTGGGCGATGTCGTCACCGTTCTGTGCAACAGCAGGTCGATGGTCGGCAGCTCGATGGAGGCGGTCAGGCAGTCGATCCAGGCGGCAGGCGAACTGGCCGGCGGTATCTGCGAACTGACCGACGCCTACCCGGGCTGGCGTCCGGACATGAAGTCACCGATTCTGCAGGTTGCAAAGGAACTGTGGACCGAGAGCACGGGCAAGGCCCCGAAGATCACCGCCATTCACGCCGGCCTCGAATGCGGAGTCCTGCTGGAAAAGTACCCGGGAATGGACATGGTCTCGTTCGGACCCGACATCCGCGGCGCCCACTCCCCGGAAGAAAACCTTTCCATCCCCTCGACCCGCCGCTTCTATGATCTCTTGAAGGCGCTGCTGAAGAAGCTGGCCGCCTGACAA
>CAZNJW010000068.1:0-14736 GCA_964573455.1 uncultured Anaeromyxobacteraceae bacterium
TCAGTCAGGCATCGGTTCCGTCGCGAGATTGCCGATTATCTGCGGAGTTGACTCGCTGGTGTTCGTGCCGTTGCCCAGAGTCCCCGAATTGACACCCCAACCCCACAGGTTGAAGTCCGAGTCCAGCGCGAAGGCGTGGTAGTAGCCTGCGGCGATGGCGATGACGTTCGACAAGGCCAGTTGCACAGGCTTCGAGGCCCACGTGTCTGTGCCGTCGCCGAGCTGGTTGTATTCGTTGCTGCCCCAGCCCCATACCGTCCCGTCCGAGCGCAGCGCGAAAGTGCTGTAACGTCCGGCGGCGATCGCCACGACCCCGGTCAGGTCCGACGTCTGGACGACCGTCGCCTGCTGGGTCGTCTGTCCGTTGCCGGGGCTGGTACCGAGGGCGTTCACCGTGCCATCCGCCATCAGTATCGTCAGACTTTCACCGATCGCGCTGATGCCGATTGCCGAGGTTTCGACTATTTGTTTTGGTGACAAAGACTGACAGTTGTAGCTGCCCCAGCACCAGACGCTGCCGTCTGATCTTAATGCCAGAACGTCGAGTTCCGCGGCAGCGATGGCAACGACATCCGAGATGGAGGGTACCTGGACGGGGGTTGTGCTGGTCATCACATAGTCGTCGACCTCGGTGCCGTTACCGAAGACTCCCCAGTTGTTCGTGCCCCAGACCCATACAGTGCCGTCTGACATCAATACCATCGTGTAGTAGAGCGCGGACGCGACTGTCAACGGCTTGCCGTGTTCGGCCCACAGGGATTCGAGGGCAGTGACCCGGACGGGACTGGAACGGCGCTCGGTGGTGCCATCACCGACCTCTCCGCATTTGTTCAGGCCCCAGGCCCACACGGTGCCGTCCGCTTTCAGGGCCGCGGCCCCGGTCGAACCGCCGGACACCTGAACGACGCCATTACCAAGTCCCGTGATCGGCACCGGAACATAGCTTGATGTGGAGGTGCCGTCACCAAGCGCAGAGTGTATGTTCGAACCCATCGCATACGCGGTCGTATCCGGCGCCACGAAGACCGTGAAGTGGTTCCCAAGCGCCCATGTCTGTGTCGGATAAACCGCCAGGGAGGCACTGACCGTCTGACCGGCGCTTCCGGTGACCGTCAGGATGTAACGGGTGGCCCCGGCAGGCTTGACGGGAACTTCCTGTCCGCTTGTGACCACGATGTCCCCGGGTTGGATGAGCCCGGTCCCGTTCTCGAAGACGGGGGTCAGTGTCGTGCCGGCCAGAGTCGAGAATGCCCTTTCCGGGGATGCCGAGAAGGAGATGATGGCCGGTGCCGGCGGCTGAGTCACATCCGCTTCGCCGGTGTCGCCGGTGTCGCCGGGATCGCCGGTGTCGCCGGGATCGCCGGGATCGCTGGCGTCCGTGTCACTGTCCACCGCGTCGGCATCCTCACGGGTCGCATCATCCGTGTCCGCGCAGTCCAAATCCTGGATGACGTCATAGTCGCCCGTGTCGATTGGGTTCCCAGTGTCGGTCGCAGTCGAACCACCACACGCAATCATCGGCAGCGCCAGGAGGTACAGGATTTTGTATTTCATAGTTTGAAATCTTGAATATTCCGTGTTGATGATAGATCAAAATCCACATGCCGTCAGGGCCATTTCGAATCGTGTCTGATGGGAGCGCGGTTGTGTCCTGCGTGTACCCGGTATATTTTCGGTAGCGGGATTTCACTGTATACTCCAGGTTTACTGTTGTAATAACAGGATGTTTGGTGGACAGTATCCACAGGACAGAGGGGGGTGAGTCGTGTTTGTGTTTAAAGAGTCGATGACGGAGCGGGCCAGAGGGTGTCTGCTGGGGCAGTTCGCGGGGGATTCGCTGGGCAGCCTGGTCGAGTTCCAGAAGGCCGGGTGGATCGCGCGCAGGTACCCGGAGGGCGTGCGGGATCTGGCTGATGGTGGGACGTTCAACAACGTCGCGGGTCAGTTGACCGATGATTCCGAGATGGCGCTGGCCCTGGCACGGGCGGTCGTGCGGCTGGGACGTTACGACGTGGCGGCCGTGCGGGCCGCGTACGTTGACTGGATGGAGTCGGGGCCTTTCGACATCGGTGGTACCACCGCGGCGGGTCTGACTGGCAGTCCCAGGCTGGACAGCCAGGCGAACGGCGCGTTGATGAGATGCAGTCCTCTGGGGATCTTCGGTGCCGCCGCCGGGCCCGAAGCGGCCGGGAAACTGGCCGCCATCGATGCGGCGATAACCCATCCACATCCGCTGTGCGGACAGGCGAACCGCCTGTATGTGATGGCGATCGCCGATGCCATCGCCAATGGAACGGAGCCGCGGGCACTGTATGACCAGGTCGTGGAGTGGGCGCGGCGGCTCAAGGTTGACGAGGCGTTGTTGGAGGCGCTTCAGAATGCCTCGGTCAGTCGCCCGGTTGCCGATCACATGAACCAGGGCTGGGTGCTGATCGCGTTTCAGAACGCGTTCTGGCAGTTGCTGCACGCGCCCGACCTTGAAGATGGTGTCGTCGATACGGTCATGCTGGGCGGCGACACCGACACGAACGCCTGTATCTGCGGCGCACTGCTGGGTTCGGTTCATGGCGCCGGCGCCGTGCCCGAGCGATGGGTGTCCACGTTGCGCTCCTGTCGCCCCGAAGCGGGACGGCCCGGCGTGGTCCACCCTCGTCCCCGAATCTACTGGCCCTGCGACGTCCTGGAAGTGGCCGACGCCCTCCTGTCCGCCGGGGTGCCCGTGGATACCCCGGTTCCAGCCTCTTGACCATGCCCCTGGCCGTGCACACGATCAGGTAAGCCGGTCGACACCAAAGGTTCTTATACTGGTGTCCGCGTGCGTGGTGCACGGCCAGCCGGCACTACTGATTACGCGGCGTGTCGATGAATACCTGGATCACTGACAAGGGAACAAGGGTCAAGCTGGTCTTTTACGGTCCTTCGAATGTCTATCAGGTCTCCCGGGACGGGCACTCGTTTCTGGTTGACGCGGCGACGCTGGTATCGTTTGGCGGCATCACGGCCGGGGTGAAGAAGTCTGGCGAGCCGGCACCCTCCATGCTGGTTCTGACCCACACCCATTTCGATCACGCCGGGTCTGCCGCCGCCCTGCGCGCAAGGTACGGACTGAAGATCATGGCCCACGGTCACGACGTGGATTTCCTGGCCAGCGGCATCAGCCCGTTTCCGGCTGGGACGACGCTTGGTACGAAGGCGTTCATGGCCGTGATGAAACTGCCCGGGGAACTGGTGACCCGTTATCCGGGAGTGTCCGTTGACATCCCCGTGTCTGAACCGATCAGTCTTGAAGATTACGGTTACGACGCTCTCGTGATGTCGACGCCGGGCCACTCCGAAGGATGTCTGAGCATCGTCGTCGACGGCGAGATCGCGTTGGTCGGCGACACGCTTTACGGTCTGGCGAACAAGTCGATTGTTTCGCCGTTTGTCGACGACAAGGACAAGCTGTTTGAAAGCCTCTGCTGGCTGTACGACAGCGGTTGCCAGGTCTTTCTGCCGGGCCACGGGCCGTCGATTTCACGCGAGCGATTGAAGGAACAGATCGACGACCTGGTCCGCAGGCGAAAACTGAAGTCACAAAGAAAACAGAGGGAACAATTTGAAGATTCCTGACGTTGTGAAGGTTCGGGAAAAGAGAACCCTTACGGCGTCCCGATCAGGTCCGCACGCGTCAGACGGCATTCGGCGGCGACGCGTATCACACTGAAGCCGGTCCTTCAAAATCAACCCGCAGGCCCCCGAACTCCGATCTTGATATCTTGAACTGCCAGCCATGCATCGCGGCGACCCTGCACGCGATATTCAAGCCGATACCCTGATTGTGCGATTCGCGGCTCCTTTCCTTGCCGCAACGGTAGTAGCGTTCGGTGATTGCCGCCATCTGATCGTCCGGTATGCCAGGCCCATCGTCGATAATCGAGATTGTGAATCGGTCGTCCGGCGCGGCTTCAAGGATCACGGCGACGTGTCCGCCCGGTTTGTTGTACCTGATCGCGTTGAACGTGACGTTGTTGACCGCCTGCTCGATGAAGGTCATGTCGCCGGTTGTCACGACCGGTTCCTCGGGGATCGCGTGGTCGATGCTGACTGAACGCTGCCTTGCGAGCGGTCGGTGACGGATCACGCAGCGGCCGATCAGTGCGTTCAGATCGACCGGGACCTGCTGCATGGTGGGCATGCCGGTTTCAAGACGCGACGCGACAGAAAGATTCCCGATCAGCGCGGCCAGGTAATTGGTCTCGGCCATTGCCGCGGCCACCGACTCGTCGCGATGACTGCTTTCACCGGCGGCGAGATCGCTTAGATGTCCCTGAAGGACTGTCAACGGGATGCTGATGTCGTGGGTCGTGTTTTCCAGGAATTCACGAAGATTCTGTTCACGCTCTTCCTGTCTGGCGACCTGATCGAGAATTTCTGCGCGCGCGTTCTCGAACGCGCCGGCGAGTTGACCTATCTCATCCGTTCCCTTCAGCGCGATGGGTGTGCGATATCGATCAGCGGCCGATCGGCGGACCTGGGACGTCAGCCTGCGGATGCGTCTTACCACCGGCCCGGCCGCGATCAACACCGTCAGCAGCATCACCGCCACCGGCAGGCCCCATACCGCTATTGGCGGCGAGATGTGAAAAATACTCGTTTCCCGGACAGGTTCGTCCCACCGGATCAGCACAATGGCGCAAGGCCCTTCCTTCCAGGTCATCGGCACGAGCATCTGGTGGATGCGCATCTCGCCCGGCTTTTTCATCCCGTCCGATGGAGGGCACCCCGGGCCGTGATCCCGTCCGTCGCACGCCCAGGCGTCGTCTTTCACGAAATTCAGCACTCCACCCACGCTGGACACGTGAAGCGTTTGTTCGCCATCAAATTTTGCGCGCAGACGTCTGTCCAGTGCCGGGGTATCCGGGTTCGACGGGTTGAGCCCGTTGTCGAGCGCGAAGACCTGTACGTGCATCGGAAGGCGGGCGCCCTCGATGCCGAAACCGAGAGGCCCATGTCCGCGGGGACGGTCGTGTTCGCGCGAGCGCGGTTCGCCTGGCATGGGCCGCACGCTGCCGGTGACAGGCCATTTGTCCTGGCCGAATACCTCGACGAACCATGTCCCCGGGGAGGCCTCGCACTCGGTTCGGCCGCCGGTGTTCATCATCGAAGATGCCGCCTGCAGGATGAGCTGTTCCGAGGAGTGCCTTTCAAAGAAGTGGAAGAAGAGGCCGGTGATGGTGAAGACGACAAGCCCGGCGGCGGCCACGGTCAGCATCAACCAGAGTCTGAGTTTCACTGCTGGTTCTCCATCCGGATTCGGTAGCCGATCCCCCAGACCGTCTCGATCGGGTTGTCCGTTCCGAGTTTCCTGCGCAGATGTGAGACATGCACGTCCAGAGTCCGTTCAGAACCTTCCTTGTCCGGGTCGAGTATGTTGAAGACCATCCATTGACGCGATACCGCCTCGCCTCCTCGCCGCATCAGCGCGGCAAGGATATCGAACTCGACGCGCGTCAGGTCGATCGGCACGCCGTTAAGATTCACGGTACGCGCCCCGGGATCAAGGGAGACTCCACCGGCCGTCATCGGCCCGCCCTTCTGTAACGTGGGGCGCCGCAGGCGCGCCCGGACGCGTTCGATCAGTTCCTCTGGCCAGAACGGCTTCGTCATATAGTCGTCTGCGCCCATCTTCAGTGCGCGGACCTTGTCTGCCGTGTTGTTGCGGGCGCTGAGCACCAGTACCGGAACATCCGAGAAGGAGCGCATGCGCTTGAGCACATCAAGACCCCACAGACCTGGAAGCATCAGGTCCAGAATCAGCAGGGAAACACCTTGGAAGTCCGATGGAACTGGTTCCGAACCTTCGGTCCGCCAGGTAACCGCATATCCCGCCCTGGTCAGGTGGCCGACGATCTGGGAGCCCAGATCCCGGTCGTCTTCGAGCAACACGATTTGTTCCGCCATGGCCCAGCCCCTGAAAATAATCGCTTCCGGTGGACGCCACCGCAAATATTGCTTCATTATATGGGGTCGGGATTAAGATAATCTTAAGAATGAATTAGTAAATTCAGCCCAGTTCGGGGTACGTGGCGGTTGGTTCAGGAAGGTGAAAGATGGAAAGCCTGCTTCTGAGTTTTGGCAGCCTGAAGATGGAGTGGTACAACGCGTTGATAGCGCTTGTGCTTTCATTCCTTCTGGCCAGCCTGCTGGCGGTTGTCTACGAGAAAACCTTCCGTGGACTGTCGTGGTCGAGCGGTTTGCTCCAGGCGATGATCCTGGGTCCGATCGTGTCCTGCCTGATCATGATTGCCATCGGCGACAACGTGGCGCGCGGCATCGGCATCGTGGGCTCGCTGGCAATCATCCGTTTCAGAACAAACCTTCGGGACCCGCGTGATCTGATCTTCCTGTTCGCCGCCCTCGGTATCGGCGTGTCCTGCGGCGTGCGCAGTTACCTGACGGCGGTCGTTGGAACGGTGGTGTTCTGCGTGGCGGCGGTGGTGCTGCAGTTCACGCGGTTCGGTCAGCGGCGCAATCACGACGGGCTGGTCAGGTTTCAGCTTCCGGCGGACCCGGCCGTGTCGGCGCGGGTCGTGGACGTGTTCTCAAGGATTCCAAGTCATTTCGCGCTGGTGACCAAACGCAGCGTGGCCCAGGGCGACTTCATGGACTACGCGTATCAGGTACGTTTCAGGAAAGAGGCGGACTGCGATGCCCTGCTGATTGAGCTTGAGAGGATTGAAGGCATTCGCGGCCTTGTTTATGTCAACGAGCAGACGACGGTCGAGGTTTGATGAACCCTATGAAATCGTACAGGAAGTATCTCTTCTGGGTCTTCTGGGTCATCATGGCTGGCGTGACTGCCCTGCTCTGGTTCAAGTACGACACCAATTCGGACTTCATCGGTCTGGTCGAAAGTCGCGTGCATGTACTCAGCGTTCAGGAGTCCGGCCGCGTCGCGCGGGTGACGGCGGCCCAGGGGGACTCGGTCGCGGCCGGTCAGGTGCTTGTCGAACTCGACATGTCGGATCTGGACGCGGGCCGGGCGGTGCTTGAGGCTGAACTGGCACGTCTCGAGCGGCATCTCGACGCGGATCGGGCGCGGGCCGGGCTTGAGTACGAAAAGCTCAGGACGCAGTCGGCCGCAGATTCCCTGAACATGGATCTGAAGAAGGCGGATCTGGCCGAAAAGATGGCGGAGCTCCAGGCGGTTCAGGGCGAGATCGACCGTCTGCAGGCCGCCGAGCGGGAAGGGTTGGGCAGGTCGGCCGATCTCTCCGACCTGATCATCAGGCGTGACACTCTTACGCGTGTGATCTCGGCCCAGCGTGCGGCAATCGGCAGGCGCACCGACACGGGCGCCGTGAAAGGTGGTCAGGAGCGGGACAGCGTGGTTCAGTCGATGATGGGCGACAGCCTTGCCAGGATCGGCGAAATCAAGGTGGAACTTGCCCTGATCGAGTCCAGGCGCGCGATGCGCACCATCTTGTCGCCGGCGGACGGCAGGGTCGTGGCGCTTCTGGTCAGGCCGGGCGATACCGTCGCAAGGTACCTGCCGCTTGTCAGCGTCGAGCAGTACGGTGCCGATTTCGTCGACGTGTACGTTCCCGAGACCTCCGGTCAGCATCCGATGGTCGGTGGCCGGGTCAACCTTCATCCGCATCGCGGCAATGCGCCATCCACCACAGGCGTCATCACCTCCGTGGATCCGGGTTACTCGATGATCCCCGAGCGGCTTGCCTTCCGGGGACAGTTTTACTGGGCAAGGAAGTTCCGTGTACGAATGGATCCCGGCCATCGTTTGATGCCGGGCGAGGCGGTGCGCGTTGAGCTGATCGATGGGACCATCGGCGTCAGCGAGGCTATCGCGTCGGCGCTGGACTCGGGTGCGGTCGGGCAGGTTGCCGCCGAAAAGGCGGTGAATGTTGCCGCACGCCCCGTACCCGCGTTGATACGCTTCCAGGGTGACGGCAGTTTCGAGCCGTCCGGGGCCATCTGGCTGGACGACCTGGGCAGGTATCTGATCGTCAGCGACGACACCGGCGCAAAGGGGAATCGACACGCGCCGTGGCTGTTCCTGATGGATTCGAGCGGGGTAGTCGAGCCGGAACCTGTCGTGCTTGAGGGCATCGACCAGGTCAATGACCTCGAGGCGATCACCGCCGCTCCGGACGGAACCATCTACCTGGTGTCCTCCAACAACATCAACAAAAAGGGCGTGCGCAAACCTGCCAGACAACGGATTCTGAAGGTTTCCCGGGAAGGCAGGACGCTGACCGTGAAGGGCTCGGCACCGCTGGCGGACGCGGTGGTCGATGCGTTCGCGGGCAAGGCCATGAATACGCTCGGACTTTCCGACCGGGCCGACGCGCCGTTTGAACTGAACATCGAGGGCGCGGCGTTTATCGACGGCGCGTTGTTGCTGGGGCTCAAGCAGCCCGCGGCCGCGGACGGAGCGATCCTCTGGAGGCTCGACGATCCCGATTCGTTCATCGCGGATAAACGTCTGAAGGCGCGTCAACTGACCCTTCATGCAACGGTCGATCTGGGTGCGGCGGGTGCCGGGCGCGGGTCCTTCTCCGACCTTTTCGTGGCTGCTGACGGCACGCTGTTCGCGTCGTCCACCATCGCGGGCGTCCCCGATCAGGCGCAGATGGGGCGGATCCTCAGGCTGGATCGGACGGCCGACGGCGGTTTCGAGGCGCGGGTGCTTGCCGAGTACCCCGGCATGAAGCCCGAGGCGGTCTGTCAGGCGGCCGACGGTGTGTTGACGATTCTTTTTGATAACGGGTCGAATCCGGGTGGGTTCGTGAATCTGGAGCTTGGCGCGAGATGAAGGCTACCTTCACTGCAGCGTGCGTGCTGGTCGCGGGTATGCTCCTGTGGGGCCAGCCCGCCCTTTCCGGGCCTGCCGATCCGGAGTGGGCCGGTCCGGTGCTGACCGATTCCGAGGCGGTCGAGGGCGCCATGGCCGCCAGCGACGAGGTGGTCCGGCTGGACAGCCGCGTGGCGGCCAGGCAGAAGAAGGTGGATCGGGCTCCTTTCAACCTGCGCAATCCCGAACTGCGGGTCCAGGACATCTCGACCGAGTACGCGAATCCGCTTGCCAACCACCAGTTCCAGATCGGTCTCAGGTTCCGGCTGCCGGAATACGGCGAGGTCAACGAACTGGTGGCGACAGCGCGGCTCGAGTACTGGGACGCGAAGGTCGATGCCTTCGTGTACAGAAACGACCTGGCGACAAACGTTCGTCTTGCCTGGCTGGACGTGGTGTTCGGCGGACGCCTGTCCGATCTGGCCGCGCGACGCGTGACGCTTGCCGAAAGGCAGCTTCTGGTGATTGGCAGGCTGATCGAGCTCGGCCAGGTGCCGTTCGTCAGGAAGGTCAAGGCTCAGACCGCGCTGCTTCGAGCCCGTCGCGACGCGTCCGAGGCCAGATCGGCGCTCGATGCCGCCCGTGGCAGGCTGGGAACTCTGACCGGCTCGGCTGGGCCGGTCGACGCGACCGGATACAGCACCCCTTCAGGAAATCCGGACTACCAGACGCTCTTTTTGATGGCTCGGAAGCACAGGCCGGAGTTCGAGTTCGAGCAACAGCGGCTCGAACTGGCCCGTACCGAGCGACGTGCCGACGAGTTGAAGATGATCCCGAACTTCTCCTTTGTCGAGGCCGCGTATCACTACGAAAGTCTCGGGAATGACTGGGGAGAGCTGTCCTTCGGCATCGAGTTGCCTCTGTTCAACTGGATTCGTGGAAAACCGCTCGAGATCAACGATGGCGGTGGCCGCGAGACCAGGTCCTTCGCTGGAACCGAGGAAGTTTCCGCGGACATCGGCGAGGAGTACCACAGGTACTCGGCGGCACGTGGCGCATGGCTGGCCCTGACGGACGAGGCCGATCGTGCCGGTGAGGATATCCGTCTGCTGGTCGAGCAGGCGCGTGGCCAGTCGGTTCCCGAGGACGATGTCCTCGAACTCGAGATGGCCGCGCTCGATCTGGAAGAGATGACGCTCGAGGCGGAACGTGATTACGCGGTCGGGTTTTTCAGGCTGTGCGGAGCGGTCGGCCTCGATGACTGCGGCATTCTTCTTCAGGGAGGGGCGGTGGCGCCGTGACCGAACAAACCAGCGTCATCAGCCGTTATGAGTCGAAGTATCTGGTGCCGGCGGCCATCGTTCCGGCCCTCAGGGATCACGTCCGCGCGTTCTGCTCGCCAGATCGCTATGCCGGTCCGGACGGACGGTACGTCGTCAACAATCTGTACTTCGAGACCCCGGATCTGCGTTTCTACAACGACACCCGCTTGAAACGCTTCGAACGGTTCAAGCCACGTTGTCGGTTCTACGGAGACGGCTCCGACGGTTTTTTGTGGCTGGAGCTGAAGCACAAGATCCAGAACGTGACATTCAAGACAAGGCGGCGCATCCCGGTTTCAGACTGGGACACGCTGTTTGAGGCCAACCGTGACGGCCCGAGCGGGGCCGAAGGCACGCGGCGCGTCAAGGTCGTCGAGTCGTTCGAGGACGCGGTGATCGCCTTCGGCGCCTCGCCGTTTCTATTTGTCAGATACGCCCGCGAACCGTATGTCAGCGATGTGAGCGAGTATGGCAGGGTTACGTTCGACCGTGGGCTTTCGTACTGCATGGCCTCAGGCTCGGGCCAGCTTCTGCATGGCCGTCCGTACACCTTCTACGATGACGTGGTTACCGCGGTTCATCCGGACGACGAGTCACCTGTCCTCGTCGAGATCAAGACCGAGACAAACGTGCCGCTGTGGGTGGTTTCGATGATCCGGAAGTTCGATCTGTCGCGGCGTGGATTCTCGAAGTACTGCCAGGCGGTCGATCACTGGATGGGGTATCTGACACCGGCGACAAGAACCTCGAGGTTCGATCCATTCGGGAGGTTGTTTGAATGAGGGCGTGGCTTACCAGTCTGTGTGTGTTCGCGCTTGTGCTGACGGGATGTGGCGGACCGGGGCCGATCGATGCGGGCAGCCTGATCGTGCTCAACGAGATCGACTGCCATGGCACGGATTGGATCGAGATCGCCAACCGCGGTGACGTGATCGTCGACACAGGCGGCTGGTATGTCACCGATGCGCTGGACAAAACCAGTCATTTCTATAAGTTCCCGGCCGGGACGGCGATAGTGGCGGGTGGAAGGCTGGTGGTCAAGGCCGAGGGCGCCGGCCGTCCGGGCTTTTCGTTCGGGATCAAGTGCGACGGCGAGTCCGTCTACCTCCTAGACTCGGACAAGGCGCTGATCGACCAGGCTGATCTGGGTGGCGTTCCGGACGGCTACACTCTTGGCCGAAGCCCGGACAAGACGGGTGAGTGGATGCACACGCTGCCGACCCAGGGCAGCGCGAACCTGGCGACACCCGACACGCCTGCTGGGATGTTCGATCCGAACAAGGTCGGTCTTTTCGAGATCACGCTGTCCCAGGACGCGATTACCGCCCTCAATGCCGATCCATACGAGTACGTCGCAGGTACGCTGGCGGTCACCGTTGATGGACAGGCGCTGCCGGCCGAAACGGTTGGGGTCAGACTGAAGAGCGGGTTCTCTTTTCAGCCGCTTTCCGGCAAGTCGTCGTTCAAACTCAGGGCCGACGGCTGGGCCGATGACGATCGGGTCGCCGGTCTGATGAACTTCACGCTCAACAACATGGTCGACGACCGCACCATGATGCACGAGACTCTCGCTTATGCCATTTTCCGGGCCGCCGGGATTTCAGCGCCCCGTACCGGGTACGCCGAAGTGAAGGTCAACGGCGAGTCCTACGGCCTGTATGTCGTGATCGAAACCTACGATGAACAGTTCACCACGCAGAACTTCGCGTCCACACAGCATCTCTACGAGGGTAGCGCGGATCTGTACGCCGGCCAGATCGCCCAGTTCGACATCGAGGATGGCGACGCACTGGACACGACCGACCTGGAGACCCTGATGACGAAGGTCGCGTCGCAGGGCACCGGATGGCTGGCAGGGGTTCAGGCGTTGGCGGACATGGACAACACCACCGCCATGTGGGCGATCGAGCATTTCATCGGCCATACGGATGGATACTCGCTGGCCGCGAACAATTACTTCCTTCACTGCGACGACAACGGTCTGTTCACGATGATGCCGTGGGGCACCGACAGAACCTTCATCGACGTTCCGGTTTTTGGTCAGTGCACGTCGATCTTCTGCTCGAACTGCATGGACGTGGCCGAGTGCAGGGCAATGTACGACAGTCATCTTGACGCGCTCCCCTCCCTGGCGTCGTCGATCGGTCTGGCAGCGATGATTGATTCGGTGGCGACCACGATCGCGCCGTATGCAGCCTCGGATCAGCGAAAACCGTACACGGTGGCCGAACATGAAGCCGCCGTGGCCGCGCTCAAGACCTGGCTGGACGATCGCCTGGCGCTGATCGTCGAGTAGATTCCGTTCGTGACACGGTTCGGATAACCTCTGTCATGAGGCACTCAATCAGCCCGGTAAGTTCAAGGGTGCGTCAAATGGGTGTGGCGCACGCCTGGTAGTCGGGGCACGCCAGGTTCGAGACCATGGAAGGATTGTTCATTCCGGAAGACCCTTGCCGTCCCGGAAAGATGAGCTACTTCCGGGACTTTTCGTCAAAGTGGCCGAGATCGGCCAGCATCCTCAGAGCGGTTCGGACGCTGCGTTCGAGTTCCGGACCGCTGCGCATGCGTAGCAGTGCCCTGACTATGTACCGTGGCCTGTAGTAGAACGCGACATACGCCAGTTTTGTAAGTGCCTCGACCATCTTCTCGTCGATCCTGGACCATATGTTCGGAAGGCGTTCGAGGTTGATCTCGCCAAGGATATGTCTGCGCCACGGGTCGTCGCCGACCACCTGTACCAGTTCCTGGTGAAGGCCGGAACCCGGTTTCGGGATCATGCGCGAGAATTGCGCGTAATCGAGTGGCAGATCCATTGCATATCGGATCGTCTGTGTCGCGCTTAGGACGGTTTCGCCCGGCACGCCGAGCATGAAGAACCCGAGCGGGCGAACCCCTTTTTTCTTCATCAGCTCGAGAGCGCCCCTGACGCGGTCAACGTGAACGCGTTTACGCATCAGTTCCTGGGCTTTCTGATCGGGAGTCTCGATCCCCAGATACATCTGACGGCACCCGGATTTCACGGCGGCGTCCAGCATTTCGGGCCCGATGATGTCGACACGCGTGCGACAGGACCATTCGAGATCCAGTTTCATCTCGCTGATTCCGTTGCAGATCTCGAGCGCCCGTCGGTAGTCCGCGAAAAAGTCGGCGTCGAAGAAGTCGATCTCGTGGATGTCGAACCGCTGCACACAGTCGCGAACCTCTTCGAGGACGCGCTCGACACTGTTTTTGTACAGTGGAAGCGGGGCGATGGCGCAGAAGGTGCATTTGAACGGGCAGCCGGTCGAGGTCACCGCCACCGTGAAGTTGCTGCGCTGCGAGATGAACGAATGGTACATCGAGTTGTCTATCAGGTGCCGGGGCGGGGGCGGCATCTCGTCGTAGGGGTTGAAGGACAAGTCGAGCGGGCCTATCACGGGGCGACCATCGGGGCCGGGCGCCACGACCTCGGGCAGACCGGCCGGATCACGTCCTTCTTCAAGCGCATTGAGCAGGGCCGGAAGGCCACGCGTGGCAAAGTGAAGCACACAGTAGTCGATAGCCGGATTCGCCAGTGTTTCGTCCGGATAGAGCCTGGGATTGATCCCGCCCGCGATCGTCGGAACGCCGAATCTATCCCGCAGGGCGGCCATCCATTCGACTGTGGAATGGAAGGCGTACGTCGACAGGGTGAACGCGAGAGCGTCCGGACCGAACTCTTCGAGCCTGTGGATTACCTCGTCGAGGGTGAAGTCGCCGGTCTTGGCGTCGATCACGATCACTTCGTGGCCAGCATGCTCGGCGATACCGGCCGCGTACAGCAGACTCAGCGGCGGCAGCCTTCCGAAGGCGTCGTCGACGACCCTCAGGTTTTCCTGAAAAGGCTGGTGATGATATGGCGCGTAGACGAAAGCGACCTTCAAAAAACTCCCTCTTATCCTTCCGGCGAGGAACAGCCCTTGCCCCCCGGTGTCCCGACGGCTATCTTACTGCAATGATGGGGATGTCTGTCAGGATTAGTCGGGGTAACGGTTGAATATCGCGGATATCGGCTTCGCGGCCGTCGCAAGGGCGGCACGCGCGTTGGCCTTCGGTGGCCCGGTGCCGTTGTTCGCCAGTCTCGAGTTGACACTCAGGTGCAACGGTTCCTGCCTTTTCTGCGGTTCCCGCGACGCCGCGGGCGTTGCGGGGCGTGAATTAAGTACAGCCGAGTTCAACGCGATCATCGATGATCTGGCCGCTTCTGGTTGTGTCGCTGTCAGCTTCACTGGCGGTGAGCCGCTGCTCAGAACGGATGTCGAGGCGCTCGCATGCAGGGCGCGTGGTCACGGGATGGTCGTCGGACTGAACACGAACGGGCGCCTTCTTGAGAGGCGCCGCTCAATCCTGGCTCATCTTTCTAGTATCACGGTCAGCCTGGACGGCGTCGAGGAGACGAACGATCGGATTCGCGGCCGGGGCGCGTACGCCGCCGCCGTATCCGCCATCCGCACGGCCAGACACGGCGGCGTTCCAGTGAGCGTAACGACAGTTCTGTCCGCAGCCGCAATCGCGGATCTCGACTCTTTCCTTCAACTCGCTGGTGACCTGGATCTGGATGTCATGTTCCAGCCTCAGTACGCTTCGATGTTGCGGAGCCAA
>CAZNJW010000069.1:0-14596 GCA_964573455.1 uncultured Anaeromyxobacteraceae bacterium
CTTGCGGCCGGATTGGAATAGTCGGACGGGCAAACGAAAGCCGCGATCAGATTGATCAGAAGCCGCCGCCCCTCGCGGTCGTGCCTGGTCAGCCCGGCCGCCATCTGCCTGAATCGCGCCCCGTAGATGACAAAAATTGCCAGGATTGCGCCAAGCTGAATCGAAATGGCCCAGGCAAAACTGGCGTCGGTGGACTCGATGCCCAGAAGCCGCTGGAAAAATATGATGTGTCCAGTCGAGCTGACCGGAAGAAACTCCGTCAGGCCCTCGACCATCCCGAGCACCATCGCCTGCCACGAATCCATTGGAAATCCTCCGGCGTGGTGATAGTGTAACCCCGGGCCCGGGTGCGGGCAATGTTGGCAAACCCTTCTCTGATCTGGCGGACTCCGACCATGCGGATACTTTCTGGAATTCAGCCGTCCGGGCGGCTGCACATCGGCAACTATTTCGGGGCGATCAGGAATTTCCTGAAGTTCCAGGCCGAGGGGCACGAGTGCTACTACTTCATCGCGAACTACCATGCGCTGACATCGAAAAAGGATGCCGCCGCCCTGCGCGAGTCCACGATGCATCTGGCGGCCGGCTACCTGGCGCTTGGCATCGACCCGGCAAAGAGCGTCTTTTTCGTCCAGTCGGACGTGCCCCAGGTGACCGAACTGTGCTGGTTCCTGAACACGGTCTGTCCGGTGGGCCTGATGGAGCGAGCCACGTCCTTCAAGGACAAGGTTGCGCGCGGCATCGCCCCGAACATGGGCCTGTTCGACTACCCGGTGCTGCAGGCCGCCGATATCGCGATATACGACGCGAACATGGTTCCCGTGGGCGCGGACCAGAAGCAGCACATCGAGATCACGCGCGACCTGGTCGGCAAGTTCAACCAGGCGTTCGAGCGCGAGGTCCTGGTGATGCCGGAACCCTTCATCGTGCAGTCGGTCGCGGTCGTGCCCGGGCTTGACGGCCAGAAGATGTCCAAGTCGTACGACAACGTGATCGAGATCTTCGATACCGCGAAAAACACCGCGAAGACGTGCGGGCGGATCGTAACCGACTCCACGCCGCTCGAGGACCCCAAGAATCCGGATAAGTGCAATGTTTTCGCCTTGTTGAAACTGTTCGCGCCCGCCGATGAACTGCAGACGATTGCCGCTGCGTACCGCGCTGGCGGTTACGGCTACGGTCACGCGAAGAAGCGTCTGGCCGAGCTGATCAACGACCACTTCGCACAGGCGCGTGCCCGCTACGACGAACTGATCTCCCGTCCCGACTACCTGACCGACATCCTTCGCGATGGCGGCGCCAGGGCGCGCGCGACGGCCTCGGCCACCATGGCCAGGGTCCGCGATGCCTCTGGAATCCTGTGGACATACTGAACTCAGGCGGGTTGTGAAGACCGGCCGTCCCGGGCCTCAGCGCGATGGTCGGCGGAACCTGCCGATGATCGCCTCGGCCACGTGAAGCCCGTCAACGGCAGCCGATACGATTCCACCCGCATACCCGGCGCCCTCGCCGCACGGATACAGGCGGTTGTTCGAGACGGCGTTGAACGACGCGTCCCTGGTCACGCGGATGGGTGACGATGTCCTGGTCTCAGGGCCGTAAAGGGTGGTGTGCGGGGCGTCGAACCCGCGAATCTTGCGGCCCATCCGGGGAAGGGCAGCGGCGATGGTGTCAAGGACGAAGCCGGGCAGATAGTCCGCCGCGTCCAGATGATCGACGGTGGTGCGGGGCAGGGCGCGGCCGGCCACCCGCGCGAAGGCGGCGCGTTCGACCTGACGCTGGAAACGAATCCCTGCCATCGGGTCGTCGCCGCCGAAGTCGGCCGCGTCGACGTTCACGACGATGGCGGAGTTTGCGGATTCGCCGTCGCGCATCATGTTCGACATGCCGTTCGTGACCACGCCGCCCGGCTCGGATGATGCGTCAATCACGGCGCCGCCCGGGCACATGCAGAAAGTCCATGCCGACCGCCTCTCGTCGATGCGCTCGGCCAGGCGGTAAACAGCCGGCGGCAGGGCCGGGTGACCCGCGAATGGCCCGTACTGCGCCTGGTCGATCTGCCGTTGTGGATGCTCGATGCGCAGGCCGACGGCGAAAGGTTTGGACGACATTTCGCACCCGGCCGCGCTAAGCGCCGCGAACGTGTCGCGGGCGCTGTGTCCCGTTGCCAGCACCACGGCTCCAGCCTGAATGAACCGATCGTCGTTGACGACCACTCCCTGCACGTTTCCGGCGCCGTCGAACCTGACCTGATCCACGCGACAGTCAAAGCAAACCTCGCCCCCCGATGAAAGGATCAGGTCCGTGATGGCAGGGATGACCGTCCGCAGCCTGTCTGTCCCGATGTGTGGCATGTGTTCCCACTCGATCTCGGGAGGCGCCCCGGTCTGGACAAACGTCTTCAGAACCTGTGAGCAGCGCGGGTCGCGGATCCTGGTCGTCAGCTTGCCGTCCGAGAACGTCCCGGCACCACCTTCGCCGAACTGCACGTTGCACTCCGGGTCCAGCGCGCCGCCGCCCCAGAACCGCCCCACCGCCTGGACGCGATCCACAACGCGCCCCCCGCGTTCGAGCAGCAACGGCTGGTAACCAGCGCGGGCAAGCTCAAGTGCGCAGAAGAGTCCAGCCGGACCGGAACCGACCACGACGACCCTGCCACCAAGCGACTCGCTGCCCGGCGAAGGAACCTGCCAGGGTGTTTCGATGACCGGCTCGATTTCGGCGTTGCCCGCCGTCGATCGCAGGAAAGATGCCTCGTCACGCAGCTCGACGTCCACGGTCAGTACCAGAAAGGGGCTGTGTCCGCGTCTGGCATCGACGGAACGCCTGACATATCGCCACGACAAGGGCTCGGGCGCGCCTTTGCCAAGCGCCGCGTGAATGTATTCGGTGATTCTGTGAACGCCGTCCAGGGGAACACGTATGTTCGAGACGCGGATCATCAGTTGGTGTCGTTGCCGACGGTGTCGGCCTGAATGTCGTCAGTCTGGGTGGAATCCGTCTGCGTGGAATCCGGCTCGGTCGCGTCACCCTGTGTCGCGTCGGTCTCTTCGACGTCCGTTTCGATCACGTCCGGAGTGTCCTCGACCACCGGCGGGTCGTCCGGCCAATCGCAGCCGTCCCAGGTCAGTTCGGCGAAATCGGCCGGGAACTCAACATGATTCAGCTTGGCGACGATTGAATATTGCGCCCTGTTGGTCAACTGGACGTAGTACACGCCCGGCTTGACGCAGTTTCCGGCGACCGTGAATGACACGTCCTGGGTGTTCATGCGTGTCGCGACGAACGAGCGATCGGCATCGGAGGTGGCACGTCCGTAGTAGGTCCACCCGATTTGCTCGTCACCGCTTTTGACCATCAGCTTGACCTCGGGCGCTGAGTCGTAGCCGTACATATCCTCAGCCCTGAAGTACGCGATGAAACCGTTCGAGCCTTCCGGCACGACGATCTTGTGCTGGAACGTTCCCGCGACCGATGACTGGAACTCGTACGTGTACGAGTCCGACGTGCCCGGCAGGTAATATCCCTTCTGTCCCAGCTCCGAGCCGAACTCGAGCACCCTGGCGCAGGCGATCAGGTTGTGGCCTGCCAGACTGTCATTCACGACGGAAAGGTGTTCCGGGTACAGTTCTGTCGTGACGTCCAGCATTATGTCGGCGGCCTGGGCGAACGTGGTCGTGGGCCCGAAGTTGGCGAGTGTGCCGTAGGCAATCTGATCCGCGATCTCGGCGCCCAGGTTCGAACGGATTTCCCAGAGGGCGGACGACCAGATTCGTCCGTCGTAGTGCGATTCACCAACGTAGGAGTCCGGGCAGCGCTTGAACTCGGCGAGGTCACGTGAATCATCACCCAGGGCGTAGTCGCCCAGAAGAGCCAAATCCAGGATGCTGCTGGCGAAGTAATCGGCGAAACCCTCGTTTAACGCGGGCGGATCCGCGTTGAAACCCTGATCGTCGCCGGTATTCAGCGACAGGCGGTTCCTTCCGACGACCGAGTGCGTGTATTCATGGAAGATGACCGACGAATCGCTGCAGAAGTCGATGCGTCGTCCCTGGCCGAACGCCAGCATCTCGCCGTCGTGCATGTTGAAGCCCATGAATCCATAGGACGCGTCGGGAAGATAGGCCGCGTTGTCCAGACCAATCCATCCCGGGGACTCGACTATCTGGAAGGCCATGTTGACCGCCACGAACAGCGAGCGGTCGCCGGCGGTGTACCCGAAGCTGTCACGGAAGTAGTCGTGGACCTTGTTCAGCGAGTAGTACGAATGGCCTTCCGCGAACGGGTCGTTGCCGTCGCGCGGACTGGGCACCTGCAGGTGCAGGTAGGTGCCGTCGTCGCCCGGAACGACCGTCTGCCGGTAGTTGCAGAGCTGGATCTGGTAGTAGCTGCCGCCCCATGACATCGTCTCGATCGGGCCGCCGTCTTCACCCAGGCAGTTCCAGACGTCGGCGTACTTGCCGGTCAGCTTTCCGGCTGGCGACACCAGGTGGGGATAAGTCACCTTGGCCGGAGTGCCGTCGTCAGGCGACACGATCCAGGCCCATCCCAGGCGTTCTTCCAGGAAAGGCGGGTTGGTATCCTGTTCGGGGATGTCCTGAATGACGTCCGTGACGTCCATTTCGTCGACGTCGCCAATGGGCGTGTCGGTCGGGTACGTATCGCGCGCAACGTCTTCGCCCGCGTCCAGGTCGAGGGCGTCGGGCAGCGCGTCAAGCATCGCGGCGTCCGTTCCCAGGTCGGTCGGACCGATATAATCCGCGCCGCAGCCCGCCAGCAGGGCGGTAAGCGCCAGGAGGGGGAGGGGACTCGTCAGGTTCTTTATCATCTGCGTCATCTCCTGGCGATATCCACGAACCGCACGATGGCGCCGGTCCGCAGGTCAACGACCGCCTCAAACAGGCGGGTCAGGTCCGCACCCTTCAACAGCATCCTGGCTGCGGGGACCAGTGTCAGGTCTTCGCTTGCAAACCAGACGAGTTGCGCCTGATTCGGGCAGATCAGACCGTTGTGACGCTCAAGCGCGTGCCGCCGGATGGTCTGGACTGCCTGTTCCAGAGTGACCGCGGGCTTGCCGGACCAGACCTTCAGTCCCTTGAAATCCGGGGGAATGGACAGCTCGGCGGATTTCATCGAGCCGTCCGGGGCCGTCTGAATCTTCAGGTAGTGGTCAATGACCGGGATGCCGTTAAGCTGGATGGTCGAAAACGCCACCGAACCGAAGCGCGAGGTCTGCACGTCGGTGTCCAGCACTCTGAAGTCGCGTCCGCCAAGCACCGTGGTGCGGAGCTGACCCATCAGCCGGATGGCTCGAGCGTCGATTGCGCCCGCCTTTTCTGCGCCGGGTTGCCACCGGATCACAAGCCTGGCACGTGAGTCGAACTGAACCTTTGAGGTGGTCTTCAGCTCGGTCGATACCTTGTTCAGCACCATGCGTTCGTCACGGTCGCTGGCCAGGACCGGTACCGAGAGCAGCAGGAAAAGCCCCGCGGCAGTCGTCGCCGTCAACTTGGTCACATTGATTGAGATCATTGGCGGGGTACCCCGGAATAATGGCTACGAATGATACACAAAGATCTCGTGCGCGGGCAACGAATGAATTCCGTCTTTCTTTGGATTTCAATATGTTTTCGGTCAGATTGGGTCGTCGACGCCGATGTTCAGGGTTGCCGATACCACTTTGCCTTCGGCATCCACACCGGTCACCTGTTCCAGCCTGACCTGGGCAGCCTGCAATTTGGCCCTGGCCTGGCGGAACGCCGCCACCCCTTCCTCGAACATCTTCAATGACTGCTCGAGTTTCAGGTCTCCGTGCTCCAGCTTCTGCAGGATCTCGTCAACGCTGGCCAGCAGTTCCTCAAAGGATTTTTCTTCCATCAACGCCTCCGTTGATCAACGCCTGCGCCGCCGACCGGCCGGTGCTCTGCCCGGAGACCTGCCGCCCGGGCCGTGCCCGGAATCTCCGTGACCAGCCGAGTCTTCGTCCTGGGCGCCGTCGCCGCCACCATCATCACGACCGCACCCTGGAACGGCACGGACCACCGTCGCCGACGAAAGGTACGAATCGACCAGCAGTGCGATCAATTGCTCGGAATCGGGATCCGTCAGGATGTCCTTCGCGATCGCCGTGAACTCGTCCGGAATGACCGGCTGACAGTCCAGGCGTTCCTTCAACTCGCGGATTCTTCTGATCGAAAGCATCTTTAACGTCTCCTCGCGGCCTGGCAGCTCGGCGCGCTCGAGCTTGATTCCGTATCTGTATTCAATCCTGCGAACATTGTGCAGGTCACGCGCGGACAGCAGTGACACCGCACGTCCGCGTCGGTCCACTCGCCCGGTACGACCGGTCCGATGGATGTACTGCTGGGTATCGTCGGGCAGATCGAAATGTATCACGCACGGCAGAAACGAGATGTCGATGCCGCGAGCCGCGATGTCGGTCGCCACAAGGATGTTCTGCCGTCCGTCACGCATCCGCTGAATCACTTCCTCGCGCTGATGCTGGGGAAGGTCACTGTTCAGCAGGGCCGCGTCGTAACCGCGTCGGCGCAGATACGCGGTCACCGACTCGGTTGTTCTGCGAGTGTTGCAGAAGATGATGGCCGCCGCGGGATCCTCGGATTCAAGGACCGAAACCAGCGACCTGATTCGCGGTCCGTCGTCGGTGTACAGATACGCGACGTTCTCGATACGATCGACATCGATACGGTCGCCCGAAAGATTCACTTTCACCGGATCGACCATCATGTCCGAGATCAGGTTTTCAAGCCCGGGCTCGATCGTCGCTGAGAACAGGAACATCTGATCGATGTCGCGGATCGCCTTCAGGATCGCCCTGACGTCCTCGTAGAATCCGGCGGAGAGCATCTCGTCTGCCTCATCGAGGACCGCGCACTTGATTCCGCCCAGCTTCAGTGTTCCGCGCCTGGCGTGGTCGAGGATCCTGCCTGGAGTTCCCACGACGATATCGACGCCCTGGGCCAGCGCTGAAAGCTGCGCGGTGAAGCCGGTGCCGCCGTAAACGCAGGCGCTGCGGATACCTCCGGGCGCTCCAAGCTTTTCCACAACCGAGTGAACTTGAAGAGCCAGCTCGCGTGTCGGACCAAGAATCAGGACCTGAGGCGTATTGGACGCTCCCGGTTTGACCTTCGCCACGATCGGCAGAACGAACGCCAATGTCTTGCCGGAACCGGTTCTGGACTGCACGACCAGATCGCGACCTTGAATCGCCGGCCCGAAGCACTCCTGCTGGACTTCCATCGCGCTCTCGAAGCCCTGAGCCTTCAACGCGTCGTGAAGCCATGATGGAAGATCGAATGAATCGAACGAATCGCCCATGTGAACATTATTTCCGGGGCCAAAAGCCAACAGCAAGATAACCGATCGGGGGGGATGGCGCAATGATCACGGACAGGGACAGGATCCTCAGGTGGACTCGCAAGGCCGGCAGTTGTCCCCGTCCCCGGCTTCCCTTTCCGTGTTGGCCTTTGATTCCGTGTTCATGATGAACCTGCCTGGTGGCGCGAGGTGCTTTATCGAACAATCCGTCCGTTGCGGTGCATCGTTTGTGTTGAGAATCCCGGCCGGTTGGGTCATATTTTCAGGCGGCTTAAACGGAGGCTTCATTTAATGAAATCGATCAAGGGCACACAGACCGAAAAGAACCTTTTGGCGGCGTTCATGGGCGAGTCCCAGGCCCGCAACCGGTACACGTTCTGGGCATCAAAGGCGAAGGACGAGGGGTATATCGCGGTGCAACTGGCGTTTCTTGAAACGGCCGACCAGGAAAAGGAGCACGCCAAGCGGCTGTTCAAGTTCCTGGAGGGTGGGGAACTGACCATCCAGGCCAGCGGCGACGCGGGCATCATCGGCACCACGCTTGAGAATCTGCGGCAGGCCGCTCACGGCGAAGATTACGAGTGGCAGCACATGTACCCGGACTTTGCCAAGGTCGCCCGCGACGAGGGCTTTGACGCCATCGCCATCGTGATGGAAAACATCGCGATCGCCGAAAAACAGCACGCGAAGCGCTACGAGGGCTTCGCCAGGCATATCGAAAAGGACGACATGTGGGTCCAGGAATCCCCGGTCACGTGGCGCTGTCTGAACTGCGGTTACATCTTTGTCGGCACCCAGGCTCCGAAGACCTGTCCGGCGTGCGCCCATCCCCAGGCCTACTTCGAGCGTCTGGCCGAGAACTGGTAGTCGGCGGGCAGAAAAGCAGCCAGTCCAAACGGTTGAATCTGCACGGGCAACCTTCACGGGCGGAAGGGGCAGATGTGACTGCGGAGCATTAGCCGTAAGGGTGACTGTTGGGACAACGTTTGTGTTCGGGGCATCGGCCACAATATTTCCGCTGTGCTTATTTGACTGGCCCTGCCGCACTCCGTGAAACGACAGCAGACGGTTCTCTCTCTCCACCCGCAAGACAAGTGTTGTCAATTCTCTAGCGGCCCAGAAATCCCGCCGCCGCCGGGGGTAACGGAAGAAGGGCGTAGCCCGACTGGAGTTACCCCCGAACCATTACTCCGGCCCTCGCTTCGCTCGGTCCCTTTCTCCTTCCCCATCTTCCTTGTCCTCCTCCCTTGGGGGCGTTATCCCAAGTTCGTGTCCTAGATAACCGGGTACGGCTAAATCGGATATCAGCGCTTGCAGTTTTTTGTTGACTAGGTGCTGGATTCGGAATTTGAACCGCCAGTACAACAAGGTTGACGAGGAAATCCGACTGAAAAGGCTTCGCTGTCTTTCGTGTTTGTGTTAGAGTTTCCAATAAGTCAACGGAATTGGAGGGTAGCGATGTTCAGGAACCGCTTGGTGGTCTTTGTGTTGGCTTACGTTTCCCTGTTGGTTTCATGTTCGGAAAACGGGCTGACGGTCGGTAATGAGGGGCAGTTCTGCTATCCGAATTTCACATGCAACGATGATCTGGAATGCAAGGAAGGCATTTGTGTGGCGATTCCATGTGCCGTTGATGAAAGAAGATGTAACGGCAGCGTGATTGAAGTCTGTTCATCGGCTTCCGTATGGCGCGAATTCAAAAATTGTCATCCAGATTGCTGTTCCAATGGGAATTGTGTTGACTGTTCGATTATCACAGACATTGTCGACGATGCCTCTGATCATCGGGATGTGTTGTTTGATGGGACCGGTGAAACTGACAGCGTTGTAACGAAAGATACCATCGCAACGGACGGACAGAATCCCGATTGCTACGCCATTTGCACCGCGGACAAATGTGGTGAAGTGGATGGATGTGATTGTCCGAATCTTTGTGGTGGGGATACGCCGCATTGCTTCAAGGGCCAATGTTCTGTATGTGCACAGGACGCCGACTGTGTGGATGTAAGTCTTGTTTGTATAAACGGAAATTGTGTCAATAAAACCATCAAACTGAGTGACAAGGTGGTCTTTCTTGAAGATCCTGTTTTGGCTGCCAGTCGTATTGATAACAACAGGATTGTTTTTCAGGAATCTGGAACCGGTATCGATCCTGAAGTTCTGAAGAAAATACAGGTTGGTTCAATCCTCGTCGGAGGCTACCAGGGATTGAATCAGTCTGGGCGTGCGTTTTCGGGGTATTTGAAAAAAGTAATTGCTGTTGACAGGGAAACCCAGCCTGGTTTTGTGTACGTCGCTGAGACTGAAGCCAAAGTTACTGAAGCAATAGATAGCTGTTCCATCAGTGAACGGGTCAGCCTGCAAGAAGCCCAGATGTCTGGCGTTCCTCGATCCAGCAGTGGAGGATGGGACATCATTAATGTGTCTGGAACGAAGCTTATTGACGAGTCTGTTGGTGGCGTAGATGTTCTGGTTGAAATTGAGGAAGGGCTTCTTTCGTTCACGCCCGATCTGGAACTCAAACTTGTTATCGAGGATGGCAGGGTAGAGCATTTTTCCGCTGAATTGGTTGGTTCAATCGATTCCAGCTTGCTTGTCAGGGGAACTGTCAGCAAGCAAATCAATGAGCAGTGGTCCGTTCCGCTTTGGACCTTGGCCCCGTCGATAGTTTTAAAGCAGTGGATCCCAACGCCTTGGGGCGTTCCATTCCCGCTGGTTGAGGTTCTTGACGTAAGGATCGTTGGTGAAGCGTCAATTAACGCTGACGCGACATTCGATTCGACATTCGGATTCACAGCCGGCGCTGAGATGAGGGCTGGTCTTGCCTATGATGACGGGTCCTGGTCGGCAATTAAGGAATACACGCCGAGTTACAGTTATCAGGCACCATCCAGTAACTTTTCTGTGGATTTTGATGCATCCGTTTCCTTGAAGGCCGAGGTCAGTATAAAGCTTTACGGCGTTGCAGGACCGACGATTGAGGTCGAGCCGGGCCTTTCCCTTGAGGCTGTGTATCCCCCCTGTGAATGGGCCCTGAAGGGGTTTGTTGATGGGCGAGCCTACGGTGAATTCAGCATTCTGGACTTCGGACTTTCCACACCTCCGATACCCATATTTGAGTATGAAAAGTCTTTGAAGGATGGCTGCTGCGGGAATTTCTGCGAGACCCTGGGCGTGAAATCCGGTTCGTACTGTGATGGCAATTATCTTGTTGAATGCAAGTCTGGGGTTTTGGCATCCTGTGGGGTTGAATGGACTCGGAAGAGTTGTCAAGCACCTGATGGTATCTGCAACCAGAACCAGTGTGTGGAGTGTGTGACTTCTTCTGATTGCCCTGGTGGCGGAGCTTGTAGCAATAACCAGTGCATTGATGATCAGTGTGGCGGTTATGGCGAAACTTGCTGCGGCACTTCTTGTGACTCGCCCTATTTGTGTGATGACGGCTTTTGTTGCGGGAGCGGCCAGTGTTTTAATAATGGTTGTCACGATTTCAGTAACAGCTATTGCGGCACAAGCTGTCAGGCCTGCCAAAGTGGCTACAGTTGTTCCAATGGAAAGTGTGTTCAGAACACATGCTCTTCGAATTTCTGTCAGGATGAGGGATACGGATCTGGAAGTTATTGTGACGGTAGCAAAGTCGTAACTTGTCAGACCTCCGGGTCGTGCAAGACAGTTAAGAGCACAACCAGTTGTTCTGGTACGAAGCCTTATTGCGATGACGCCACTTGTGTCGAATGCACTAAATCGACCGAGTGTGATAGTGGATTTTCTTGTGATGGAGGTCAATGTGTTTGTACTCCAAAAACATGCGATCAACTCGGAAGAGAGTGTGGAAATTGGGATAATGGATGCGGATCTATTATTTCCTGTGGTAGTTGTGACGCAGGTCAATGTAATGACGGTACGTGTGCTCTTATGACTTGGGTCGACGAAGGCTCAAACTTGGAATGGGAGGTGTCGCATTCGTGCGTTCAGCCGACTTGGGAAGGGGCAAAGACTTATTGTGATAATCTTGAACTCGATGGAAGTGACTGGCGACTTCCAACGATTAACGAATTGAGAAGCTTGGTGCGGGGTTGTTGGGACTCCTATTCTGCGGGGGCATGCGGGGTAAGAGTAAGCTGCTTGTCGAAATCTTGTGAAACAAGCAGTTGTGATGGATGTTCCGGTGGATTGGGCCCATCTGAAGGGGGGCTATATTGGCCTCATGAGGTTACAGGATGTCCGACCGGTCTTCCCACGTACTGGACCTCTTCGGAAGTATCTGATCAAAGCGAATATTGCTGGGTTGTTGATTTTTATGACGGTGAAGTTAGTTCGAAATACTGTGGCCCGACCCTTTCTGGTCATGTGCGGTGCGTTCGTTGAACCTTCCCAAAGGTGTCCTCATGACGTTTGCAGGTCGGACAACCCAAATGAAATTCACTTCTAGGCTCAGGCTTTTGAAATTGTTTCGTTTCAAAATTGGCTTGTGTTAATTGAGGTAACACTATGGATTCAAGGTCAAAATTCACAAAGGCAATAGGGGAATCGTGTGACCCAGGAAGCAGCACGCTTCTGACAGCGGTCTTATCCAGTATTTTGATTCCTGCCCTCATTGTTGCCGTTCAACTTGGTTGTGGCGGATCGAATCCTGCCGACAAAGACACGGTTGAAGATTGCATTTGTGAACCCGGCGAATACGTACAGTGCGAGTGCGCTGGTGGTGTTCTTAGTCGCCAGTTCTGCAAGAGTTCGTGTCTTGAGTGGTATCCATGTGAGTGCGCCGGTGTTGATGCAGCGGTATCTACCGATAGTGGCAGGGACCATATTGTTCCACCCGAAGATGGTGTTACGTCTGATGGGTTGATTGATGACTCTTTCGCGGAGGACAATCAAAACCAGCCAGAGTCAGCCGAACCTGATTCCGTGGACGACATTATTGATAGTGGCTGCAAACCAGAATGTGAAGGCCTTTGCGATGGTGCCGATGACGGCTGCGACGGTTTGTGTTCGTCCAATCAGTGTCAGGGTTGTTGCGATGTTGGTCGTAATTGTCTTGAAGGTGACGAAGAACAGGCTTGCGGAATTGCTGGTGCTGAGTGTCAGGCGTGTGAGTCCGGGCTTCTTTGCGTTGCGGGTCAGTGTTGTCAATGTGCCGGGGGTGGCTGTTGTGATGGGTGTGCAATTCTGCCCCAAGGCACTGAGTGTGGGACGCCGATCATCGAAAGACAGTGTGAACTGTCGAATGGTGTTTGCGGGGCAGCCATTCAAGAGCGCAAGACTCCCTATCTGTGCGATGGCATCTCTGCTGTTTGCGATGAAACAACGCCAGGTCCAGCTTCCAGTTGGAAGAATGTCGATAACTGTGATTGGACCGAGGCTTGTCAGGAAGAGTCTGCAACCTGTGCAGCGGACACCTTGTGCTCGAAGCTCAGTTTCGAGATAATTGATCGCCGAGGGCTCGCCGAACCCCAAGATCCTGACATCAGTCCCTCAGGCATTCTGGCCGCCAGGGATAGTGTGTTTCAGGTGCTTCTGATTCCGCCGGGCGGCAACGAAGCCAATGTGAAACGAATTGGCCTGTCGAATTCTGGTCGGGACACTCGTCCGCCAGAAGCTGAATTTTTCAAGTTCTGTAATAACGCTTCCGGGCAGGAGCGATTGTTAATCGTTGACGATGATGATTTCCTGCACGTCTACGATGTTTCCAGTGGCGCATTGATCGCCAGTTCAGAATTGACGGAATTTCGTCGGGTTGCATGTCTTTCTGGCGGCAGATTTGTTTCGACCCGAGTCCTGGAGAGTGGTTATGCTCTCGAGCTTCGGTCGGTCGATTCTCCCGATGAATTGATTAGAACTTACAACGTTCCGGCTTCCATGACCCCATCTCAGCTTATTTCAGACTCAGCCGAACAGTTTGTTATCAATGGGGCGGCGGGAGACCTCGGATACATTCACGCAGCATACTTGGCTTCTAGCGAAGACGCCCAATGGACCGTTCTTCACGATCTGTCCTATTCACTGGAGGCTGTAAGTCCCGGCGGAACTTACTACACGGTTAAGAAGTCGGCCGATGTACATGTATTTAGGGTGGCTGATGGCTCGATGGTCAATTCTTTTCTTGATGTTACTTACAGTTCTGCCTGGCTGACTGACACCGAACTTGTTTACTCGGGAAAGAACACTCTTTCTGTCAACATAAGCTTCAAAAACGTTGTTACTGGTCAGGACAGTCGGGCCAGCTTTAATGCCGGGTTCGATACCAATCGCGTGATTGTGGATGCAGGTCGGCAGTCGTTGTTGACCTTTGATGATGACGGTTCCGTTCATGCGCTTTCGTACACTGGCGCGAGCAAATGGATATGGATAGGTATTGCGGGTAGTATGCGTGCTCCACGTTCGGTAACAAACAAATTGTTTTTGACATCAGTCAGGAGTTTTGTCGCTGATGAAGATCTCTTTGTACTTTATGATCCCACAACGATGAGCAGTAAGCGTTCCTTTGTTGAGAACTCCATTATGGCTTCTGGAATCGATTATGTGGCCGTTTCGGATGATGGCAGTCTGATTGCCATTACCGGTGATGGCGGTGATTCATGTGATTATTGTTTCAAAATCATGACGGCCTCGACCGGTGGCATAAAGTGTACCTATTCGTCGGCAGATCGTGTGGATGTCACTTATCCTGCATGGTCGCCAGACGGATCTCTGGTTGCCGTTCCTAATCGCGACGGGAAGGTAACCATTATGCGCTCGTCGAACTGCTCGGTACTAAAGGCATGGCAGCTTGAAACCACGACGAGTGACGTTCAGGTCGTTAAATTCATTGACAATTCGACGCTGTTGGTTTCATGGAAGGGAAGTATCAGGGCGATCAACATATCAACCGGGGCTGTTGTTAAAACATTTTCCGTTAGTTCCACCGGTTATCTGCAATCTGTCTTTATCGACCATGAACGGAGGCTTTTGTTCGGTATTGGAAATGATGTTGATGCAGAAAATGCCAACGGATTGTGGGAACTGGATTCCGGAGCCTTGCTGAGTGTTTACGACTTCGCTGGTGATGAGGACAGCGCCGTGTTGATTTTAAAGGGGGTGGACATCATCTATGACGCACATCGAACATCATTTTTTGATTTCAGCGGTCGCCTTCTTTTTGACAGCGACTTCCTTCAAGCCTTTGAAGATGAGGGGCTTGTGTATCAGTTCGCGGACGGAACCCTTTTCCAGCAGGCCAACGACGGAATGGTTAAGTTTCGCTTGACTCAGGAGTGAG
>CAZNJW010000070.1:0-14516 GCA_964573455.1 uncultured Anaeromyxobacteraceae bacterium
CGAATCACATTCGCCGTCAGGGAAGGGCGAATTGTCATTCGCCCCTACGCCGGAACGTATCTCCCGCAGCAACGAATCACATTCGCCGTCCGCGAAGGCGGTTGCGTCCCGTGAAAGCCACCGTAGAATAGATCCCGGACTAACGGAGCCAAAACGATGAAAGGATTGTCGATTGAAAAGGTATTGATCGCGGTGCTGGCGCTGACAACGGCGATAGCCACCGGCGCGGCGGTCAAGATGAACAAGGAGATGAAGATGGATCGCGGGACCATGACGACAGAAGAGACGGCAGTTAAACCACCCGCGGAACCTGTGGCTCCTGCACAGGACGCTGCCTCTGCCTGCCCGGCGGATGCCATTTCGGTAATCCACGCCAGGACAAGTGTCCGGCAGTACGCCGATCGGCCCATTCCAGATGAGATGCTGCTGACGCTGGTGAAGGCCGGAATGGCCGCGCCAACCGCGGGCAACCGCCAACCGTGGTACTTTGTCGTGGTGACCGATAAGGAAATGCTGAACCGACTTGGCGATCATCCGCACGGCGGGATGCTGAAGACGGCGGGCGGCGCAATCGCCGTGATCGGCGCTCCGGAAGAAGGTCTGCGAGGCGGAAGCGGGGAGATGTGGATTCAGGACTGCTCGGCCGCGACAGAGAACATCCTGCTGGCTGCCGAGGCCGTCGGACTTGGCGCCGTCTGGCTGGGCGTCTACCCAGTGCCGGAGCGGATCTCCGCCGTCAAGGAAGCCCTTGGAATTCCAGCGGGCTTCGAACCGCTCAGTCTGATTTCGATAGGCTGGCCGGACAACAAGCCGCAGCCCAAGGACAAGTACAAGCCGGAAAAGATATTCGGAAATACATGGGGTTCAGGTCTGGTGAACGCGGAACCGTCAACCTCTGTCCGCTGATGCCCGATACCTTGTAACCAGTCTGAAAGCGCCCGTGACCATCACCAGCAGCATGAACAGGAACACTATGCCCGAATTGCCGGCCGAGGCGCCCGCCTGCGAGCATCCTCCGTTTCCACCGCCGTTCTCGCCACCATCGTCACCGATGGATGCGTCCGCGCCACCCAGATCCTCTCCCTCGTCAGAGGCCACCCGCAGCGAAATCACGAAGTCAACATCATCCGAATTGTCCAGCCTGGTCACGCGGACATAACGCACGGAGTCGGTGGGAACCGAGAATTCGTATTCCTCGGCCACCCCTCTTCCCTTCCGGTTCTGCAGCTCCCCACAGTCGTCCTGGTCACAGGAATCGACCAGGCTGAAAGCGAAATCCGCGCGTTCGCCGACAGGAGTCACCGAAAGGATGTACCCGATGGATGCCGACAGGCTGACCTTGTAGTAGACATCGACGCCAGCCGCTTCCTCACACCCGGCAATGCCCACCGACGCGTCCGCCCACGCAAGAGTGCCTCGCCTCGCCTGGTTGTTTTCAAGAGGCTCGGCGTCGGCGCAGGAGTCTCCAGCAACGGGAGCAACGCACAACCCTGACTGGCAGACCTTGTCGTCCTGCCAGCCGCAGGTTTGACCGTCCTCGACGACCTGGTCTTCATCACAGTTGCCTTCACCGTCGCAGTAATCAGGCAGATCGCATTCACCATTGGCGTCGCGGCAGAGCGTTCCCGCTTCGAAATCGTTGGACACGCAGTTGCCGCGTCCGTCGCAGGTATCCTGACCGCTGCAGTCGCTTTCATGCGCCCCGCACGGCCTGTTCTTCATCGCCGCCGTGTCCGCGTCGCACCTGAAGGAATTTGAACTCCTGGACACGCAGTTTCCAACGGCGCACTCGCTGTTTTTGGCGGAACAGTCTGGCGGAGTGCCAACCCTGCACTCGCCTCCCTGACAATTGTCACCGACTGTGCAACCGTTCGAATCGAAATTGCATGCCGTGCCGTCAGCCTTGACGAAATCGCCACAGACGCCCGTCGCCGGATCACACTGACCAGCGCTGTGACACGCATTGACTGGCTTGCAGACGACCGGCATCGTGCCTTCACACACCCCGGAACGACACCTGTCCACAGTCGTGCACGCGTTTGAATCGGTGCAGTAGTTCGAGTCGTCGTTAAACCAGCCGCCATGGTTCCGCCATGGTCTGCATTCGGCACAGACGTTTTCCGTCGAAATCGTTCCGGACTCCACGCATTCACCGTCGATCAGGCAGAAACCGGGCCTGGGCAGGAACACGCACTCCATCTCGTCGGGCGAATACGCCAGGGTCATGCCGCCGTGGATGCTGCGGGTCGAGTCCGACCACATCAACACATCGGAGCCATCCGAGTTCCAGATGCCTATCGCCGCGCGCAGGCCGTCGTGAATCGCCATGTCACGATATCTGAACTCAATCCTGCCATCCTCGAACAGGACCATCTGGAAAAAGACCCTGACCCCGGGCTGCCTGACCATGACCGCCTTGTTGAACTGGATCACCAGCCTTCTGTCAGGCGCGTCCCCCAGAACCTTCCAGGCAACGACGCAACGATCCGCCAGTTTGCACTCCAGGTCGTCATAATATGGTGCCACGACGCCCACGGACAGTTCGGACTGCCCCGGTCTGGCGCCACCGTGCACCACGGCAACCGGATCCATGGCACCTCCCAGAGTCACCAGGCCGTTGTCGTACACGAAGACCTCGGTGTAGGAGCCGTTCATGAAGGGAATCGCGAACCCCGGGTTGATCGCGGCCGACACGACATCGTCGCCATCGACGCCGGCACTGGCGCCGTCAGCCATGATGTCCTCGAACCGATCCTCGCCGAGACTGAACCACTTCCCTCCGTCGTAACACGTGTCATGGGTGCATTCATTTCCATCGTCGCATGCGACCGGTGTGTCCGGCACGCATTCGCCGACGCCATCGCACTCACCCTGCCCGGAACAATCCTGCCCCCGGTCGCACGCCGTGCCGATAGCGGAAGGAGTGAACACGCAGCGCCCTTCAATGCACTGATCGTCCGTACAGGGATTCTGGTCATCACATGACCCGCAGGTTCCACCACATCCGTCATCGCCGCACTCAACGCCGATGCAATCCGGGATCGACGGACAAACGTTGAACGAGATGGTGTCGCCGGCCTCGGAGACGTCGTAAATCCTGATCGGGATGGGCATGCCTTCCTGGTCGAACAGGTACGGATCACTGAACTCGTCGACCCGGACACGACCGGCTTCAATGGACATGTTCGCGCTGTCGATGTCTCCGTCCACATCCGGATGACCGCCCGGCCTTGCGATGTAGAGTTCATCGGGAGGTCCGTCGGCGTTACCGTTCACAAGCCGATCCACGCGATAGACCAGCAGACCGCTTCCCGGCACCGACGATTCGTACGTCCCTTCCTGCTTCCTGTACTCGACCACGATGGCCTGATACTTCCGACCCGGCACGGGGATCTGAAACACATTGCCGTCAGGTTCGGAAAGCGGCTTCAAGGTGTACCGGCCCGGCTCGGTTATCACCGGCGGCTCGCCGATGAAATCTCCGTATCGGTACTTCATCCACGCGGTCATGTGCTGCGGCGGTTCCTTGTTTTGCTCCATCAAATCCCACGAGCCGGCGGGAGTCAGTTCGCGGTTGACGTATCTGTAAAGATCCGGAGCCCCGATCGCGTGGAAAAACTCGTGCGCCAGCACCCCGACCGACCGTTCCAGAAGCCAGTCGCGGAACTGCAGGTTGTAAGGCAGCAGCCGGGCGCCGTTGATGTAATTGTTTTCAAGCATGATGTACGAATGAGGCCACAGCGCGTTGGCCCAGTCGTCCGCATCTCCCGAAACGATGAACACGACGTTTTCCGCGAACCCGTCGTTATCAAGGTCGATATCCAGATCCGCCGGCACCTGCGGCTTTATGAACTTGATTGCCCTGTCCAGCATCTCTGAGAGGCGCAGCAGACCGCTCTGCTCGTCTTCGTAACCGCCGGGATTTCGATCGCTGCGCGGCTGATAGTAGGAACGCGGCCGCGAATCCTGGAATGAAACCACGCTACCCGACTGGGACCTTGGGAAAAAGTGCCCCTCAACGCGAAGCCGGCCGTACGAAACCTCATTGAAATAGCCGTCAAGCGACGGAACACCGTCCTCGTCCGAGTTGAACATCTGGTCGAATACGGCCGTCGGATCGACGAATTCCTGCTCGTCCGAGAACCGCGCGAAGATCACAAGCTGATTGATTGTTCCGCGGTAGGGTCCGCCGAACCTCTTTTCCAGGCTTCTGGACGCCGACATCATGGTTCTGCGGCGCTCGATCGTCTGCCGGACGGCCCCCTCCGTCAACGGAGGTCCCGGTTCGATATCGATGCCGGCCAGAAACGGGTCGGGATGCCCGGCCGGGACTCCGGAAGGCATCGGTTCGTCACCGCGCTCGGAAACGTAAACGACCCAGCCGTCGTCATCCATGACAACAGGAAGACCCGAGGCGTCGTGAACCCAGTGATAGAATTCGTCCCCCGACACGAACAGTTCCACATCGGAACCGTCGGGCTGAGTCAGCGTTACCGGCTTGAAGGAAACCGGGGCCGCGAACGAGGTCAACGGCGCCATCAGGGCAATCAGAATCAACAGGCTCGGAAAAAATCTGGGCATTTCGCTGACAAGCCTCTGGACAGACGCGGCATTCAACAACAAAGAGCGTAATCAATCAATGGCTTTTATGCATTCGTCATCAAGGTTACAATCATCCGCGTGACCGAATGGACAACCGGATTTCGAGGCTGAAGAAGCGGCTGAGGGGTGTTGCGGATATGACTTCTGGAAACGGCCCATCCCCACTTTCAGACGAGTCGTCGAATCTGGAAACAAAGTGTCTTCTTGCCCTGCTGCAATTCTCGCGGACAGTCGACACCGACCTGGACGCGATCGCCCGAAAAGCCGTCGAACTCGTCCCCGGCGCCTGGCCGGATGGAACGGACATACGGGTCAGGGTAACGCTTCGAGAAAACGTGTGGCAGTCGCCGGACCCCATGCCAGATACACAGGTTCTGACATCCGACATCGAATTTGACCGCCACTTCTTCGGGACCATATCGATCGGCTGCTACTGTGACGATGAATCGGTCAGGGCGGACTTCCTGCAGTCCCGGGGACCGCGTATCCTGGATGCGGTCGCCACACAGATCGGGCAGACCGCCTTTCGCCAGATGGTTCATGCGGAACTGGTCGAAAGCGAATTCCGTCACCGAATCATGACCAGGCATTCGCCGGTCGGACTCATCAGGACGGACGCTAAAGGTCAGATCCTGGACTGCAATCATGCGGCGGCGGCCTTGTTCGGAACCACTGAAACCCAGCTCCGCGGCCTGAACTGTTTTGACGAGGTCACCGAGTCGGGCCTCAAGGACGTCATCCCGGGCGCGATCGGCGGCACTCAAGCGGAACACGAAGGCGCATTCGTTCCGATGAACGGAGACGCGCCCATCTGGCTGCGAATCGTCGCCTCGCCTCTGGAAACGCCGTCCGGGAACATCGAGGTAATAGCCACACTCGAGGACATCACCAGACGCAAGCGGGACGAGGCTGCTCTGGCGGCAAGCCGTGTATCCCTCGCCGAGGCTCAGCGAATCGCGCATGTCGGAAGCTGGGAATTCGACATGGCGACAAGAAGAATCTCTGGCAGCGACGAATGCAAGCGTATCTTCGAGATCGACTCGTCACTGCCGAGCATCAACGCGGCGGACATCGTCACGTTCTTCAGGCCCGACTTCCGTGAGGAGATGGTCAACCGACTGCGCGCCAGCACCGAGCCCGACACCCCGGCCAAACGCTACTCTCAGGTTGCCCTGTCCTTTGCGGACGGCCGCGAGAAGTGGGTCGACATCGTGTCCGAGGTCGAACGCGACGAGCTTGGAATTCCCAAGCGCCTCTTCGGTATCGTTCACGACATCACCGACGAGCACCAGAACGAGATCGAACTGCGCGAGGCCAGGGATCAGGCCGAGGCCGCCGCACGCGCGCGCAGCGATTTCATGGCCAATATCAGCCACGAAATCAGGACTCCTCTGAACGCTATCATCGGCATGACAGGACTTGTTCTGCAGTCCCGCCTGAACGACAAGCAGATCGACTATCTGACCAAGGTTGAAAACGCTTCGAAATCGCTGCTTGGAATCGTCGACGACATACTGGATTTCTCGCGCATCGAGGGAAACGGACTGCGCATAGCCGACGTCGAATTCTCGCCCGAGGATGTCATCGCGGACGTCATCGACGTCAACGAGTTGCGCGCAAGTGAAAAGGGCTTGAACCTTCACACCGATATCGACATGTCCCTGCCCGCGAAGCTCCGTGGCGATCCGCTGAGGGTCAACCAGATCCTGAACAATCTGGTTGGGAACGCCATCAAGTTCACGGAACGCGGGGATATTGTGATCCGGGCCACTGTGGCCGAGTCCGGCAGCCCTGAATCGAATCCCGCGATGATTCGATTCGAGGTATCCGACACCGGCATAGGCATGACAGGGGATCAGCTTTCCAGACTGTTCCATCCGTTCTTCCAGGTGGACACCTCGTCAACCCGGGAATTCGGTGGAACCGGGATGGGACTGGCCATCAGCGGACAGCTTTGCCGCCTGATGGGCGGGACGATATCGGCGGACAGCACGCCGGGTCTTGGCAGCACATTCAAGGTCGAACTCCCTCTCAGCGTCGTAGACGGGACCACCGTTGGGGCGCTTGAGCGGGAACTGATGGACTCCGCGGCCGGGGTCCGGGTGCTGGTCGTTGACAGCAGTCCGATCGACCGCGGAATCATGGTTAAGAGACTTTCAGGCATGTCATTCGCCGTGGACTCGGCCTCTGAGGGCGCGGAAGCGGTGGCGCTGGTCGAGGCGGCGGAAAAAGCCGGCACGCCCTACCACATGATCTTCATCGACATGATGCTTCAGGCTCCCGATGGTCTGCAGACCGCGCGACTGATCTCGCACCGCAGCAGAACAGGCGCCCCGATGATACTGACCACGACAGCCTATCTCTTCAACGACGACATGCAGACCGCCGCGGGCAGACTGTTTTATGGGCTGCTGTTCAAACCGGTGCTTCCAACGTCTCTGACGACATGTGTGCGCAGGGTGATGACGGGGGCGCCGCAGATGCCTGAGTCGGCGGTTCGCCATTCCTTCAAGTTCGAGGGCGCCAGCGTGCTCCTGGTTGAGGACAACCGCGTGAACCAGCAGGTTGCGCTGGAACTGCTCAGAAAGACAGGAGTGTCCGTCACTCTTGCCGAGAACGGCAGGGACGCCCTGCGAATGGTTGACAGCGCACCGTTCGACCTGGTTTTCATGGACATCCAGATGCCAGTGATGGACGGCCTGGACGCAACCAGGATGATCCGCAGGCTTCGCCAGCCGTGGGCACCGACGATGCCTATAATCGCAATGACCGCACACGGCATGGGCCAGCACATACAGAAATCGCTGGACGCGGGGATGAACGGACACATCACCAAACCTGTTGAACCCGAGGCACTTTACGCGACGATGGCTAAATGGCTTCGCGGCAGCAGGACGGACGTGAAAACGGAACGAACAACCAGAACCGACATTTCCGAACCCAGGTTCCGCCACGATCTTCACGTTCCTGGACTAAACGTCGGCAAAGGGCTGGGATATGTCGGCGGGAACATAGAGCTTTACAAGAAGCTGCTGCGAAAATTCGTCGAGGAGTACGAAGGCAAGGATTCGTGTCTTGATTCGGCCGAAATCAACAACAATCCGCAGGAGGCCCGGCGCTTCGTTCACTCCATGAAGAGCCTTGCCGGCACCCTCGGAGCGATCACTCTTCAAGAGAAGGCGGCCGCACTCGAAATGGCTATCCTCGATAAGGATTACTTCCAGCATGGGTTGATCGATGCATTCAGGGCGCAGTTGTCCCAGTTGTTCGCCTCGCTGCGCGCCCTGCCGGAGCTTTTCGGCCCCGAGGTTCAGAACATCGAGGACACCCAGGTCGGCAGGGACATGCAGCATGTGGACGTACCTGGCGTCATAATCGTTCTGAAGGCGGCCCTCAGGAAACTGCAGCCTTCCAGAAGTCAGCATTTCATCTCGGTCCTGTCGAACGTCGCATGGCCGGCCAGTGTCACGTTAGAGCTCGCCCGCGCCAGGGACGCCATCATGAAGTACCGCTTCGGCGAGGCGCTTTGCATAATCGAGCAGCTGGAACAGGCCATGATTGACCTGGCTGGGGATATGTACAGATGATCAGTCGCAGACGCCGCCAGACAATCCTGATCGCAGAAGACACGCCGGCCAACATCGATATCCTGATCGATGCACTGGGCGACCAGTATGACATCAGCGTCGCCATCGATGGCGAACGCGTCATGAAATCCGTCAAGGACATCAAACCCGATCTGATTCTGTTGGATGTCGTGATGCCTGGAATGGACGGATACGAGGTGTGTGAACGACTGAAAGCGGACCCCGAGACAAAGGGTATTCCCGTGATTTTCCTGACGTCATTGAACATGGCGGACAGTGAGGAGCGGGGACTTAATCTGGGAGCGGTCGACTACATAACGCGTCCGTTCAACCCCAAAATCGTCGAGGCAAGAGTTCACACGCACCTTGAACTGAACCGGTATCGGGTTCACCTTGAAAATGTCGTCGCCGAGCGAACGGCCGACCTGACGGCCACCAGGGAGGCAACGATTCAAAGCATGGCAATCCTGGCGGAATTCCGGGATCACGAGACCGGCGGTCACATTCAACGAACAAAGGCTTACGTCGACCTGCTGGTCAGGTACCTCCAGGCCGCTGGAAAGCACGCGGACGAACTGACCCCCGCGACGATCGAGCTGATCAGCCAGTCGGCTCCCCTGCACGACATCGGCAAGGTCGGTGTTCCCGACAGGATTCTGCTTAAGCCTACAGACCTGACCCCCGAAGAATATGAAGAAATGAAGAGGCATCCGATCTACGGCGGCGAGGCCATCCGCAGAACGGAGCACCTGCTGGGGCCGAACTCTTTTCTGCGGTTCGCTCGTGAGATCGCCGAGGCGCATCACGAAAACTGGGATGGCTCAGGTTACCCCTACGGACTGCGCGGTGAGGAAATCCCGATCAGCGCGCGGGCCATGGCGATCGCCGACGTCTACGATGCGCTGGTCAGCGCCCGTTCATACAAACCACCGATTCCACACGAGGAGGCTTTGAAGGAAATAATGAAGGGCAGCGGGACGCACTTCGACCCCGAGATGGTCGATGCACTGGTGGCCCTGCAGGACGAATTCAAACGTGTGTCCAGGAAATACAGCGACGCCGGCCTGTGAAATCCCCGGGGCACCTCTACTGAAGATGAATCCAGCGCTCTTCCAGGATGTCACCTTGAAGCCCGATCCTGACCATCTTCATCGGAATCGGCCGCTGCGCGTCCTGCATCGCCCGTGACGCCAGTGCAAGCAGACCGTTGCAGCAGGGAACCTCCATCACGACGACGGTGATGGTGTTCAGGCCGGCCTCGTCGATCATCCTGGTCAACTTTTCCTGATAGATATCAAGCCCCGTGTCCAGTTTGGGACACGCGATAGCCAACGCCTTGTTGCGCAGGAAGCGGTTGTGAAAATCCCCGAAGGTGAAGGCGGCACAGTCCGCGGCCAGAACCAGATCGGCCCCCCGGAGGAACGGAGCGGTCGGGGGAATCAGATGAAGCTGAACCGGCCACTGCCTGAGCTGCGAGGGGACGGGACCGGAAGACGCACCGGCGGTCTGGGTACCTGAACGGCCGAAGTCCCTGACAGCGGCGCCGGGGCATCCACCACCATGATGTCCGCCTGATTGGACGTGGGGCGCGACGTGCCCGGAACACGCACATCCGCCGTCATCGTCGACATCGGCCGACTTCATAGCGTCCACGGCGGTCTCGTCGAATTCCAGAGCATCGCGTTCCTCGATGGTGATAGCTCCCTGCGGGCAGTCGCCCAGGCAGGCGCCCAGCCCGTCGCACAGGTTGTCGCCCATCAGTCTTGCCTTGCCATCGATCACGCGGATCGCCCCCTCGGCGCATGACGGCACGCACAGACCACATCCATTGCAGAGTTCCTCGTCGATCTTCACTATCTTCCGGACTGCCATCGAAATCCTCCATGTTGCACCACCGGCTCGCACGAGCCGGCTCAACTGAATGGATATTAACAGATCTCGATAGAAATAGGAGTAAAATTATCCGAATTAAACAGATCGTCTTGTCGATTCAAAGAGTTCCTTGACAGCCTGCTCAACATCGGACCGCATCGTAATCGCTGTCACGACCGCGACACCGGAGGCGCCGGCCGCTATCACCGAGGAGGCGTTTCCGGCATTTATTCCACCGATGGCGACAACCGGGACTGACACGGCAGCACGGATTGCCCGCACTGCGTCCAGTCCAGGCAGGTTCGCCTCGTCGAGCGACTTGGTGGCGGTCGGGAACACCCCGTTGACCGCCACGTAATCAGCCCCGTCCGCGCAGGCGCTGACCGCCTCGGCGACCGATACAACCGAGACGCCGATGATGGCGCGCGAACCAATCAGTCGCCGCGCGACAGACAGGGGCATGTCCTGCTGCCCGATGTGGACGCCGTCAGCACCGAT
Source organism: uncultured Anaeromyxobacteraceae bacterium (assembly GCA_964573455.1). Classification (GTDB taxonomy): domain Bacteria; phylum Myxococcota_A; class UBA9042; order DTJE01; family DTJE01; genus JAGOFO01. Next base: position 10,560 of record CAZNJW010000070.1, read on the forward strand.
CTCCACAGCGGCGGCGACCCGGTCGTTGACCACGAAGGTGGCGCCGTGACGCCGCGCAATCGTCGAGAGCTCGCGCCCGCGTCTGACGTAATCGGAATCGGAACAGTTTTTGTCCCGATACTGGACAATCCTGACACCAGCGCCGCAAGCGCGATCAACGATGGAGGCCTCGTCCATCCCGGTCGCGACCAGAACCGGATCGGTCACAAGATATACCAGCCAGTCGTCGGACTTCATGCCTTCTGTACCCTCACGCCGGCGACCAGTTCATCCCGGCCGACGTTGAAAATCCTGTCGCGAAGCGCGATCTCGAACGACCCCGGCCCCCTTGATTCGGCTGCCGCAAGTTCGCCACACAACGCGAAGAACGCCAGCGCGGATGTTGCGCCACGCAGCGGGTCGTCGGCAACGGCCAGAAAACACGCGGTCAAAGCGGTCACGGTGCAGCCGGTCCCGGTAACGCTCTGCAGCATCGGATGACCGTTATGGCACAGCCATGTCGTACGGGAGTCGGTTATCACGTCGGTCTCGCCGGTTACCGCCACGGGACAGCCTATGCGCGCGGAGATCTCCGACGCAATACGTGCGAATCCGTCTACGCTGCGCCCCGAATCGACCCCGCGCACCTCGCCGCCCATGCCCGCAACCGCCATCGCCTCGCCCTGGTTCGCCCTGAGTATCGAGACCTTGACCGAATCCAGGATACGTCTGGCGGCGTCGGTTCTGAGCGCGGTCGCACCCGCCCCGACAGGGTCGAACACGACCGGCACCCCTGCCCTGTTGGCCGCCCTGCCCGCCACCACCATCGCCTCGACCGACGATGGATACAAGGTCCCGATGTTCAACACGACCGCTCCGGCCATCGCGGCGAAATCGGCCACCTCATCGATCGCGTCCGACATCACCGGAGAGCCGCCGACCGCCAGGATCGCGTTGGCGGTCTCGTTCATCACCACAAAGTTGGTCATGCTGTGAATCAACGGTCTGGACCTGCGCACGGCCAGGAGATCCGCCGCCACCATCTCACCAAAGGACTCAACCATATTCATGGCTCCACATTTCGACAGCGAAGAATACCCGAGTACGCCACCGGCTGAACACATCAATCAGCCCGGCTGTGGCGACGCCGGCACGTCGATCACGAACTCGCTGCCATTGCCCGGTTCGCTGACAACGCGCACCTTTCCACCGTGGATTGTCGCGACGTGCCTGACGATCGCCAGACCCAGCCCAGTGCCGCCCTGTGCCCTGCTGCGTCCCTTGTCCACCCGATAGAACCGTTCAAAAATCCTGGGCAGATGCTCGGCCGGAATCCCGCAGCCGTGATCCGTTACCCGTAACCTGAGCCTGCCATGGTCCACATCTGCCGAAATGGACACCTCCTGACCAGACTCGCTGAACTTGACGGCATTGTCCACAAGGTTAACCAGAGCCTGCTCCATCAACTGCTGATTCAGGAAGGCGACCGCATCCGCCTCGCAGCTTACCTTCAGGAGGATGCCCTTTCTGGCCGCTCTCGACTCGCACACAAGCAGCGCGGACTCTACCATGGCGCCGACCAGCACCTTCTCGCGGGCCAGGCCGGGATCCTGCTCCCTGGAGCGTTCACCTGCACTCTCGGCCTGCTCGATCCTGGAAAGAGTCAGCAAATCCTCGATTATCGAGTTCAGGCGATCAGTGTGACGGGCGATGATCTCCAGGAAACGATCGACGGTCGCCTGGTCGTGCGACGCGTCCGAACGCAAGGTCTCCACAAACCCCTTGATCGACGTGATCGGCGTCTTCAACTCGTGCGAAACGTTCGCGACGAAATCGCGACGGATATCTTCCAGCCGCTTCAACCGGGTAATGTCGTGCAGCACGAGCAGTGTCGCGGAAAAGTTTCCATCTCCATCAAGGATGACCGTTTTGAAGGCATGCACGAAACCCGGTTTATCACCCTCGACCGGAATATCCTGCTCGCACGGCTCACGGCTGTCGAAAGCACGAGACACGAACCCGCGCAGCGCACCGCTGGACAGCACGTCGCCTATGGCCCTTCCGACCGCCGCGTCACGATCGATCTTCAGCAGTTTTGCCCCGGCGGAATTGATCAGACGTATGCGGTCGGCAGAGTCCAGCAGAAGAACCGCCTCGTTCATGCTGGAAAGAGTCAGTTCAAGCTCGCGCTGCTGGATCGTTGACGCCGCCAGCCGAGCCTGAAGTGTCTCCGAGAGCGCGTTCATCGCGGCAGCCAGCTTTGAGTACTCCTCAACATCGGGCTCCTCGATCCGGTCCGCAAGCACTCCACCCGCCTGTCGATCCACCTCGGACGCCATCTTCTCGACCGGCCGTGCCAGCCTGCGCGACGCGAGCCACGACACCAGAGCGGCCAGCACCGCCGCCAGCAAACCGCCGATCAGCATCTTCACGGCCAGGTCGCCTAGGGTGCGCGCCGCATCGTCGACCGGTCTGGCAGCCCGGACAACATACCCCCGAAGCCTGCTGTCGGTGACCGCGTGATACATCACTTCGGTTCGATCCGTGTCACTGCGCCTGATCGCCCTGCCCCTCCCGGTCAAGATCGCCGATGCGACCTCGGGCCGGTTGGAATGGTTCACCAGAGATCCAGGCGGATGGGCCGAGTCCGCTACCACACGGCCGTCAAGCGACACGACTGAAATCCGGACCGCCAGGCTGTCCGCAATCGTATTGACGATGTCGTTCATCCTGGAACCGCCGGCGGCGCCATCGACCGCAAGGAGTTCGGCGGCCAGTCGCGCGTCCATGCCCAGGGAATCACCTATCTGTGCCAGGAAGGTGTTCCGGACCGAAATCATCGTGTACGTGCCGACCGAAATCAGACTGACGGCAATGATTATCAGAAAGGACGGATACAGAACCCACTGGAGCTTTCTAGTCCTGGCCATTGGAGTCGTCTTTCATCCGGTAGCCGACGCCCCGGACCGTCTCGATCATGGTTGCGGCGGGTCCCAGCTTTCTGCGGAGACCCACAATCTGAACATCGACCGACCTGTCGGTCACCGGATAGTCCGTGCCCTTGACCGCGTCGATTATCTGGTCACGGGTGAATACCCAGCCGCGATGGCGGGCCAGGAACAGAAGCACATCGAATTCGGTCGCGGTGAGGTCGGCGTCCACCGTGTCGACCCTGACCTGATGCCGCTCGACATCAATCCGGATTCCGCCGGCCTGGATCACCCTGGAATCGTCGCTGCTGGTGCGCCTGCCGCGACGCAGCACGGTTTTGACCCTGGCTAGAACCACCCGCGGGCTGAAAGGTTTCGAGATGTAATCATCCGCCCCGAGTTCCAGGCCGGCGACAATGTCGGCCTCTTCGGCCCGGGCGGTCAGTATGATTATCGGAATCGACTGCGTTCTCTCGTCGCGCGAAAGAATCCGGCAGACGTCCAGCCCGTTCATACCTGGGAGCATCAAGTCCAGCAGGATCAAGTCCGGCGCGTCTGCCCGCGCCCTGTCGACCGCTTCCTCGCCCGACAGGGCTGTGACCACAGAGTATCCGTCGCGCTCCAGGTTGTACCTGAGCAGTTCCAGGATGTCTTCCTCGTCGTCCACAACAAGAAGTCTTTCGCCGCTCATGCTTCCTCGTCGATTCCCGGAAATCCGGAACATTCAGGGCGTGATGCCGCCGACCGCAGAATGTTAACCGGTTTGAGAAACGCGGTCGACCGCCGAGCCCCCGGAACACAGCCATTTAACAGATATCTAACGGTCCGGATTCACCATGGTAGTTCGCCTTCGCGGTTGACGGACCGGCATCACGCACGCAAACTTTCATCTAACAAATTCCTAATATAGTCTTGACTAAAGTCTAACGAAGCCTTTGAATTTCTCGGTACCTGGAAATCCGGACCTTGCGTGTCCGGATATCGATGACAAAGCTGTTGATCGGATTTCTCCTCTGAGGTGAACAATGAAGAAGCTGCTTGCGTTCGC
>CAZNJW010000071.1:0-14446 GCA_964573455.1 uncultured Anaeromyxobacteraceae bacterium
GGGGCTCCTGGCGGAACTGAGCATGAGGACCTACTATGAAAGTCAGGACAAGCCCCCTTACGTCATTGCCAGGAAGGTGAACCTCTGAGTTCACCCCGGGAGCCTTTGGCATGTGCGGAATAACCGGGTTCACAAGGTTTGGCGGCGCATGTCCCGATGACGACTCGATACTGTCCCGCATGACCGCCAGCCTGTCCCATCGAGGCCCGGATGACGATGGGCGCTGGATCGGAAACGGCGCTTTCCTGGGACACCGGCGTCTTTCGATCATCGATGTCGCCGGTGGCAGGCAACCGCTTCTGTCCGAGGACGGCCATGTCGTGGTCGTCTGCAACGGCGAGATATACAACCACCACGAACTGCGATCCCTGGTCATCTCACGCGGGCACCAGCTTTCAACCAGATCTGACTGCGAGGTTCTCGTCCACCTCTGGGAAGACGAGGGCACTGCGATGCTCGAACGTCTGGACGGGATGTTCGCTTTCGCCATATGGGACTCGCGCACGCGGACGCTCGCGCTGGCGCGTGACCGCATGGGCAAGAAACCGCTGTTCTGGTCCCGCACAAAACGCGACGCAGTGTTCGGCTCGGAACTGCGTGCCGTCGTGACACACCCCGACGTATCGCGCCGTATCGACCCTGCCTCTCTGTATCGCTTTCTGACCCTCGACTATGTGCCGACACCATATTCAATCTTCGAGGGCGTCTTCAAGGTCCAGCCGGGCGGCTTCGTCGTCATCGACGCGGAGGGTGTCCGCGAGGGCCGTTTCCATGAACTGACCGTTCCCCGGAGGCCGGCGGAAGCGGACGAACGAACGGCTGCCCGCGACGTCTGGAACTCGCTGGTCAAGGCGACTGGCGCGAGACTCGAGTCCGAGGTCCCGCTGGGGGTGTTTCTATCAGGAGGGCTCGACTCCGGCGCGGTTCTCGCGGCGATGGCCGAACATGTCGACCCGGCCGGGATCTCGACCTTCACCATCGGATTCGATGACCCGACATTCGACGAGTCCGAGGCGGCGGGACTTGTCGCGAGAAAGTTCGGGACGAAGCACCACGTCAGACGAATCACGGGGGCACAGGCACTCGAGCTGGTCCAGGAGACGCCAGCCATCGCAGACGAACCACTGGCCGACTACTCGATCCTGGCCACGACGCTCCTTTCCAGGTTCGCCCGTGAACACGTCACGGTAGCCCTGTCCGGTGACGGCGGCGACGAGCTGTTTTACGGCTACGACACATTCAGGGCTGACCGGTGGGCATCGTTCATCGACGCGATGCCGCTGTCGCGCCTGTTCAAGCGCATGCTGCCTGCGGCCGCGTCGATGATCCCGGTGTCCGACAGGAACATGGGGCTGGACTACAAGGTCTCGCGCATGGCCCGCGGACTCAGGTACGGACGGTATGAACGCCACCTGGCATGGACCGGTTCGTTCGACCCGGCGGACGTTCGCCCACCAGCCGGCGTGCTGTCGGATGATTTCGCCGGAACGCTGAACATCAACGGTTCCGACCCGTATCCCGACGTGAACAGGGTGCTGCAGGGTGCCGGGGACGCCGACCCGCTCAAGCTTCTCAGCCTGCTCTACGCCAGACTCTACCTTCTCGACGGCGTTCTGGTGAAGGTCGACCGGGCCTCCATGAGTACCGGCCTGGAAGTCAGGTCGCCGTTTCTGGACACCAGAATGGTCGAACTGGCAATGTCCCTGCCGCCCGGACTCAACCTGAAAGGGGGTCGCACCAAGCAGTTGATGCGGACCATGCTGGCGGGACGCCTGCCCGACGAGATACTGACGCTCCCCAAGAAGGGTTTCGGCGTCCCGATGGCATCCTGGCTGCGTGCCGACCTCAGGCCCCTCCTGGAAGACCTTCTTTCCCCCGAAAAACTGCGCAGACAGGGCATTTTCCGACCAGAGGCTGTGTCCTTCCTGATCGACTCCCACATGTCAAAAAAGCGGAACAGCAGGAAGGAGCTTTTCAACCTGCTGGTCTTCCAGCTCTGGCACCGGCACTGGCTTTCATAATCACCGATATTGGCTTATATTAGGCGGATATACTCGGCTCCCGGCCGTTGAAAAACGGACGGTGGGCGAAACCGGTGGAAGCGGAAATGAATGATGTGAATCTGGCTATCATCATCGGGGAGCTTATTGGCGGGCTTGGACTTTTCATTTATGGAATGAAGCTGCTGACGAACGCGCTCCAGACGGTAGCTGGAACGCGTATGCGCAGCCTTCTGGGCCGCATCACGAGTAACCGGTTTTCCGGCATGGCCGCCGGCACCGCGATGGGATTCATGGTTCACTCGGGCGCCGGCTCGGTGATGATCGTCGGATTCATCAACGCCGGACTCCTTACCCTGGCCCAGTCGATCCCGATCATGCTGGGCAACAACCTCGGCACGTCGCTCTCGATGCAGCTGTTTTCCTTTCACATCGGTTTGTACAGCTACTACGCCATAGGCATCGGGCTCTTTCTGGGCACCCTGATCAAGAAGGACTGGGTGCGCAGCATCGGGATGATCATCCTTGGATTCGGACTGCTCTTCCTGGGCATGGACGTGATGAAAATGGCGGTGGCGCCGATGAAGGACGCCGGAATGCTCGACGGGTTCATACCTTCCGGCGCATCCACCACGTTCATGACTGCCTTTGTCGGGCTGATCGTCGGATTGGTCGGTTCGGCACTGATGCAGTCCAGCGGCGCCCTGATCGGAATGTTGTTCGCGATGGCCTCGGCCGGCGTGTTCACTTCATTCTCGCAGACATTTCCGATCGTCCTGGGCGCGCACATCGGGACGTGCATCGTCGGACTGCTCGGCAGTATCGGGACGAATATCGAGTCCCGGCGCTCCGCGATGGCGCACCTTTTGTTCAACACATTCGGAGCGGTCGTGGCACTGGCGATGTGGCCGCTGTACAAGTTTGCAATCGAGGCCGTCGGTGGAGACATGGTCCATCAGATTGCCAACACCCACACCGCGGTACAACTCGTCAACGGATTGCTGGTGCTGCCTTTCGCGACTCAATTCACCGGGCTTGTGCGCCGGATGACGCCAAGCAGCAAGCTGCCGGTCCCCAAATCGAACCTTGAGGACAAATATCTCCAGACGCCGGAAATGGCGATCGTCGCGGTCATGCAGGAGACTCGGCGCATGGGCACGCTGGTGCGCAAGATGCTGCGCCAGGCGATGACCGGGGTGGTGAAGCCGTACACCGACAACATGCGTGCGTCGATCGCTCGCGAAGAAGAGACCGTCGACCTGCTGAAGGACTCGATCAACGAATACCTCTTCGAGGTCAGCAAGCGTCAGCTTTCGCAGCGCCAGTCGATGATCCTCCAGCACCTGATGAGGACCGTAGCCGACATCGAGCGAATCGGAGATCACGCCGAATCGATCACCGAGATCATCAGGGAAAAAGACCATCGCGGCGTCACGTTCGACACGGCCTGCCTGAAGAACCTGATCGACGCGTTCATCAAGGTCGACCTGATCCTGGACAGACTGGTCGACTCCCTGAACCCCGCCAACCGGGTGTTCGGGGAACAGGCAGAGAGTCTGGAACTCGCCAGGCAGGAATACAAACAGCTCAGCGGGATGGCCCGCGAGTTCTACAAGAACAAGATTATCGCCGGCGAGACCGACGCGGTGCACGGAGTGATCTACGCGAACCTGATCACGACCATGGATCGCATCGTTGGACACACCAAGAGCGTCGCGCGCCTGGAAAGGGATCCGATGTTCAAGGTCAAGCTGGAAAAACTTGGCAGGCAGATGCCGGACTCGCCCAGGCAGCAGACGATCGATGCCAGCTACATGTTCGTCGAGACCGGAATCTTCAACACGGCCGAACTCGATGAGAAACTCCTCACGTTCCAGCCGCCGACCGAGGGCAGCGAGCTTCCCCGGCCACCAGTCAAGGACACGCCCACCTCGTTAAACAAATCCACTTCGGCCAGGGAAAGCGGCACCACGCGCACCCATGACACGGGCTACTTCAACGAAGACCCATCCGAGTTCGACTGACGTTATTAGTCTATTGCAGGAAGAGCCCGCGAAAAGGAAATCAGTTACCCGCGCCTTCGACGTGCCTCTTCTGCATTTCGAAGAGTTTCTGACTGCGCAGCATTTCGTCACGGGTACCTGGCGGCAGTGGCCGCGGTTCGCCCTTGAGCCGCGGAGGTATGCCCTGCCTCTCACGCGAAAAAATCGGCTTCGTGCTTCTGGACGCGCGACCTATCACGCAGTTCATCTCAAAAGGCTCTCCACCCTTTATCTGGAAAACCAGACGACCCTCTTTCAGCGTCGAATCGAGCGGACCCTCCAGGGTCAGTTCAACCGAGCCTTCGACGCCAGGAGTCGCCGAAATCAGCTTGACGGGCAGTTCGCCGGCGTCCAGAGACCTTACCGAAAATGGCTTTCCAGTCAGCGACCTGAGGACGACCCGCGCCTCCTGTGTCGTCTTCTCGGCCTCAGTCAGACGGCCTCGCGGGGGAAAGACCACGGTCCTGGGCTCGGAAACGATGTCACCTGTGACCTCGGCCACGACGTTGGCGAAGAACGTCGGGTACTCGGCGCTGTCGGTCGTTGCCTCCAGTCGTCCGCGATAAAACCCTTTGGCGCCTTCGGACTTGAAAACGATCGTGACCTTGCGTCCGGCGGATCCCTCGACGATCGTCGCGCTGAACCTGGTGTCCTCGGCCGGCGTCACGGTCAGTCCCGTGATCGAGACGCCGTCAGCCTTCATACCAACCATTTCGAGCTCTCTTTTGACCTCGGTCCCTTTCGGAACCTGCCCGAACTGGATCGACTCGACCGAGAACGCGACTGCCGGTTTGATGTCTCCGGCGACGGTCAGATCAACCGACGGCGTCAACGTCGAATCGGTGAACACCTTCACCGTCTTTGACTGACGTCCCTTGCGGCCATTGGTGTTGAAGCTGACCTCGATGGACCCGGTGCCGTCGGGCGGGATCACGTCGTTCGAGACCACAGCGGCGGTGCACGAGCACCCCGCCTTCGTGTCGGTGATCCGGATCGGCGCGTCACCTGTGTTCTTCACTTCAAACACATGCTTTATCACTTCACCACGGACGGTATCCTTGTTGTCGAACGTCGGGTCGGAGGCCTCGAGCCTGCCACCGGTCGGCGCCACCTGCTGCGGCTCAACCTTCGAAACGCAACCGGCGAACACGGACACCAGCACCACTGCGAACACAAAGAATTTTTTCATTTAACTTCTTCTTCGACAGCACCGCTGTCTTTCTCCTCGGTCGCGGCTGCGGCGCGCTCGGAGTGCGTACGCCTGGTATCAAGGATGATGCCCTTCATCTTTTCGCAAAACGCGCTCTTCTTCTCATCTGCGCCAGCCGCTTCCTTGCGCATGTTGAGACACTCCTGCAGCGACAGCTCGGAACAGGCCATCGTCGCCAGTTCATCACATGGTCCGGTTTTGGCGGCCGCTGCCGACCTGATGGCGGAAATCTGAACACACATTTCCTGTTCAGCCTCTCCCGCCTTCTGACTCTGGAGGGTGATGTTGTCGCACTCGGCTCCGGATTCTGCCGCGCAGATGGCCTTCGCCAGGGCCTCACAGGGCGGAGCCTTCCTGCACGAAGAAGCCGCAATGGCGATCATGGCCAGCACCAGAACAATAGCCAATCTTCTCATAATCAAAATCTCCAGGCATGCCGCAGGGATCGTCGTTCAACGTTCAACCGCTGTCAATCCCGTCCGGACCTGACCCATCCCCTCAGAGTTGTAATGCCTTCGAGAAGCCTGTCCCGCTCTGGTCATGCCTCATTCCTCAAGCTAAACCGTTATGAGGGGATCTCTCAGGGGGCGAAAGACATTCGCCCTTCCGGGACAGGGTCAGGTACAGGATCAGCGTCAGGATTTACGGGCGGATGAAAATCCGCCATTCTGCACCCACGTTCCTTGCCCTGATTATTCCTGTCCCTGAAGCCACATGCGGTTGCGGATCGTGCAGTATCCGTAGAGGAATGTGCCGTCGTCTTCCATGATCTGGACCTCTTCGCCCGGGTACTGCAATTCGATCAGGTAACGGCGGCAGTCGTCGACCTCGATCGCCTGGGATGTCTGTCCTGCCGTCAGCGATACGAACCAGTCACCGTGTCCCAGTGAGGTCACTTCGCTGCCTTCCGCCTGGGTGTAGCACGCGAACTGGCCGATCATGGCACCACCGGCAATCCGCATCGCGTGGTCATACGGGATCCCGGGAGCCCAGTTAACCGTCAGGCTGTCGTTTGGCCCGATCAGGCTGTTTTCGGCAGGGGTCACGAATTCCAGTGCGGGCGGGCAGGTGACATGCAGGGTCTTCGTTTCCTGTGGATCGGCGGTCGTCACCACCACGGTCACGGTCGAATCCGGTCCAAGTCCCTGGATGTCTGCCGCCTCCACGTCGTACAGGCCTTCGGTCCAGTGCGGAATCGGAGTGCCGTTCAGGGTTACCGTCGCATCCGTGACGCCCTCTGAACCCTTTGATACCGAAATCGTTCCGGAAACGTGTTTTTCGCCCGAGGTCGGCAGATCATTCACGAACAGTGGTGTCAGACCGATGCTCAGGGGTGCCGAGTACTGGTACGAGCCGGCATTTCCGCGGTTTGAAAGTGGATCCTGCCGGACCTTCCAGCCGTTCTTGAAGATCACGTCCTGTTCCATCTTGACGCGGCCGTCGTAGGTGTCGAAGACGTCTACGATGGCGGTCGAGCCGGATTCGTCCGAATTGAAACTCGAAAGCCAGGCTGTGTAACCGGCGTCGGTCAGGGGCTTGACCGCCTGCTCATTCATGAAATCGAATGCGTTCTTCTCGGTCGTGAAGAATGTGTACCTTTTCCCGCCGGCGAAGTCGTAGTCCTTCTGGGTGTATGGATCGGTGAAGGTCGACGAGCCAGCCGTCAGGTGGAGCGGACGGATGTATTCTTCGAAGTGGATGCCGGCGAGGCCATCAGGGTCGATCGACGTCCAGTACACATGCACCGTCGGTAGATTTGCCTGCGCCGACGTGATTGTGATGGTCGCTGCTCCGGTCTGCGGATCGCTGCTTCTGGTGCAGGAAAAGCGGTAGTCGCCGCCAGCGGATGGTCTGCCTGCGCCGTCCCCGTCGAAGTCGCACGACGCCAGGATCTCGGCGGTGCTTTCCTCGACCAGTTCAATCCAGTCGACGTGTTTGTCTTCGCAGATCTCGACACCGGGGGCGCCTGCAACAGGGATACAGTGCTGGACGGTCGCGTTGACCTCGTAGCTGAACTGGCCTCCGCCGGCCCCGGACACCGATCCCGCCGGGACGTACACGCTGAAGGTGTCGGTGGCGAATTCGATGCCGGTGTCGTCCCGCTCGAGTCCAGGCACCATCTGCCAGCAGGGGTCAGCGGTATCGTCCAGACGCAGGATTGCAGAGGGTCGTGTGGTCGCGGGCAGGCGGATTGTCACCGGCTCAGCAAATATCTGTCCGTGCGGGGTAAACGCGAAGGCGGGGCCTGCGTAGGGTGCCCAGGCAGGTTCGGCTGCCGCCAGCGAAGATGTGTCGACGGTTTCTATCGTGATTTCGACAGGAGTCTCCAGGGCTCCGGCCGGAACCGTCACTGTCAATCCGTCGTCCGTGACGATAGTCCCGCCCTCGGATCCAATGACGGCACCGGCCATGTTTTTGCCGCCGTCGGCGCAACCGGCCAACGCGCAGAGCAGAGAGCATGAGGCGAGCATTACCGCTGCGGTATGGATCAAGAGAACAGACCCGGCGTCAGCGCCGCTGTGTTTACATGTCATGATTCGTGCACCTCGAAGATTGACTTACATATTGTGCCACGGGCCAGCCCATCAGATCCACCTGCAGTCCTGACGGGTCTCTGGCAAGGGTCGGTCGGGATGCCGAAAATGCGTATAGGAGCTTTCATCATCAAAGGCCCTGTAGCGTCTACACAATCGACTGTGCCACTCATGACCTGCTCCGCTCTGGTCATGCCTCATTCCTCAAGCTAAACCGTTTTAAGGGGATCTCTCAGCGTCCGGGGCACGCGCGCAGACGCCGGTGCGGGATCAATATGGATTAGATTACGGTGAATTTTGCACATGCCCCGTTGACCTCGGGCCACTGACGTACCATCATTCCACGAGAGTTTCTTTCGGAGGGATCCATGAGATCTTCGACTCATATCATTGCTTCAATTACGTTCGTTCTGGCTGTCGCGCTGACGACGGCGACCGCTTACCCGCAGGAAAACGCGGATCAAGGCGCCGCGGCATCGACCGCTGTCGACCAGACCGCGGAACCTGCCGCCGTTGACGAAAAGGCGTCGGATTCCGTTGGAGACGACTTCATGGCATTCCTTCGGGAAGGGCCCGCGACCCTTGAAAAGGGTTCCTTCAAGATGGACTTCCACGCCAGGATCCAGGCCTGGGGTGGCTGGGTTGGCGAGGACGCGCTGCTGTCCCAGGGCGACCGGATGCAGGAGTACGGTTTCAGACTGCGCCGTGCCCGTTTCGGCGTCGAAGGCCAGCTTGTCAAGCAACTCACGTACAAGATCGAGTTGGACCTTTTCGACCAGGAAAAGACCGGCGGCCCGCTTTATGAAGCGTGGATCAACTACGAACCGACCCACTACTTCGGGATCTCGGCCGGCCTGACCAAGTTCCCGTTCTCAAAGGAAGAGATGCTGTCCTCGGGCGGCCTGGCGCACCTCGACCGTTCAGTGGCGTCCAGAGCGATGGCGCCCGGCTCGCAGATGGGTCTGATGATCTACTCCGAGCCAATCAAGGACATCCTCAGGATCTCATTCGGCGTATTCAACGGACTCCAGCGCCGGACCAGCTTCTTCGAAGGTTATGAAGGCGTCGGCATCTCCCTGGGTAACAAGTTCGAGCGCCTCGCCTACGCGGGTCGCATCGACGCGACACCGCTCGGCGAACTGGGATGGGACGTGGCCGACATCAGCAACAGCAAGTTCCTGATCGGCTTTGGTGGCGGCGCGATGTACAGCAACGGCAAGACCGCCGAGATCATCGGCGCGTCGGGCTATGTCCATCTGAAGGCGCGTGGTTTCCACCTGCTGGCCGAGGTTCTCTGGGATCGCAGCGTGCCGCAGTCGGACACATCGGTGCCGACCACGCTCGCTTCCGAGATCGACCGTTTGACCTTCACCGGATCGATCGGATACGTCATTCCCGGCGTTGACCTGGGCATCGCGGTTCGCAGCGAATACATCGACGACAACATGAACATCAAGGACGAAGGCGACGTGCTGATCACGGCGGCCACGCTTTCGTACTACGCATGTGAACATTTCCTGAAGGTGCAGATTGAATACCAGAACAGATATGAGCTTCACGGAAAAAGCCTGAGCAACGATGCTGCAATCGCGGGCGTCCAGCTCATGTTCTAGTTGCATCGTCGCACCGGCCGGCGGATCCGCGTGATCCCGCTGGCAACGCTGAGGTATTTTTATGATTCGCAAACCACTTGGAAGAGGCATCGTCGCCGCCTTCCTGATGGTCGCGGCAATGACCGGCACGGCGTGCAACAACGATACTGAACTGCGCGCCGCACAGATCAAAAGTGCCGACGACTTCATAGGCGGACCTTCCGCCAAGGGCAAGATTGGCGACTATCTGCTCGAGAACGACAAGATCCGCGTGATCGTCGCCGGAAACGGGCCGTCCTACGCGGCAGGCATGTTCGGAGGCGGCGTCCTCGACGTCGACCTTCAGCGCTGGCGCGCCGAGGACCGCATGAACAACGGATGGGATTCGTTCATGGAATCCTTCCCGCTGGCAAATCTCCTGACCCCCAACCCCGACAGTTTCCTTAAGGAAATGGGACTGAATGTTGAAGACGGCTCAATAGAGTTGGTGAACCAGACCGGTGAACTCAGCATCGTCAACGACGGCTCCGACGGCCAGGCCGCCATCCTGCGGATGACCGGTCATTCGGACTACATGTTCGACATGATGAAGTTCCTCAACCGCGAGCTGATCGACGCGCTCCTCATGAATCTCAACTTCGGCGGAATGGCTCTGACTCCCGGCCTGCTGGCGGACTTCGTCGGCAGTTACATTCCCGGCCTGAACCTCTTCGGCCTGCTCAACCGCCTTCAGATCGGCATCGACTTCTCGACCGACTACATCCTGGAACCGGGAAAACCGTGGCTGAAGATGGTCACGACCGTCAAGATGTCGCCACCTTACGACGAACTGCTCGAAGGCTGCCCGTCGATGAGCGGCTGCGACCTGACCACCACCGGCGAGGAGCCGGATTGTCCGAACGGGTTCGCCATGAAGGAACTGTCCGAGCCCTCCCCTGATGGCGGCAGCACTCCGTACAAACGATTCTGCCCCATCTGCGAGTGCGCGAACGAGACAGCGGACATGCCGACCTTCAACGAGACCAGGGATTTCTTCTCGGTCCTGCTCGGCACCCCCGATCAGTGGGTTGATCCGTCGTGGAAGGGCGGCGTCGTCGCGGGCGATTTCCTGTTCTTCGGTTCGGAATCGCCGGCTTTCGTGCCCGGACTCGGATACGACGTTGATCGAAAGATCTACGAGAACCTCTACGAAGGCGTCGGAACGATGGGAAGCCCGATCACCGTCGACTGGATCGGCGCCAAGGGCATCAATGTCAGCTACGGCTGGGCCACCACCAACCCGTTTGAACGCTCCGGCTTCGAATGCCCGACCTACCGCCTCGCCATCTCCAGGATCGAGGAAGTCGACATGGATGATGTGGCCGGCGTTCTGGCCGGGAACACGGCGTTCGATCTCGCGTACGACATCGGCACCAAGGACGCGGCCGCACGCGTCAAGACCGCGGTCGTGGACAACAAGCCGATCTATCTGGTTTCGGTTCCAGTGCCGGACGCCTCGACATGGCAGGATCTGGACGACGCCGCGCGCCAGCAGGCTTTCCTGGACTGGAAGACCGGCGTTCTGGCCGGACAGGGCGCCACGCTTGCGGGTCAGTTCGACAACAAGGTCAGGATTGATCTGATCGCGGCTCACGAATGCCTGCCGTCCAAGCTGATGATCCCTCTGTTCTCTTCGTCGGCGACAGCCGTCCTGACCCACTTCACAGGAGAAAGCGGCCTCGAGGACGACGGTTCCGGAAACATGATCGACAGGAGCCGCTCCTACACGTTCACCCGCTACCTGACCGTTGGCGAAGGCGACATCGCGTCGGCGATCAAGCCGGTATACGAACTGCGCAAGACTCCGTACGGCGAGCTGAACGGCATGGTCTTCCAGGCCGAGACAGGGACCCCGCTGTCCAAGATCGAGGTCTTCGTCGTCAAATACATCACGGACGACGAAGGCGAGGACTTCACGTCCTTCGCGCAATACCGCGCGGCGGCGCAGAAGCAGCTTCGTTCGTCCGGATTCGTCACGGCGATCGAGACGGACACCGGCATCGACATGAATCCCGACGGCAGTTACAGCGGCGCGGTCGAGGCCGGCACCTACTACGTGTTCGCCCACAACCAGTCGCTCGGAAACAGTGAACTGGTGAAGGTGGAAATCGTGGCCGGCGGTTCCGAGACGGTCAATCTGTCCGTGGCCGCTCCTGCCAGGATCGAGTACCGCGTCTCGGACAACTCCGGGCTGATGATCCCGTCGCGGCTGACGTTCATGCCGGTCGAGATGGACTCCGGCGCCCCGCTGGACAACTGGACCAGCTTCAACGAGCCGGAACTGGGCGACTCGCGCTATGACCACGGAATTGGACTGACGGAGCACTCGCTCAACGGCGAGGGAATCGTCACGGTTCCGGCGGGCAGGTACAACATCTACGTGTCGCGTGGTTTCGAATACGGAATCCGGAAAATCGAGGACTACGAGGTGCACGCCGGCGAAAAGAAGACGCTGTCGGTACAGCTCAATCGCGAGATCGACACGACCGGTTACGTCGCGGCCGACCTGCACCTGCACACGATCTTCTCGTCCGACTCCTCGCTGCCGCTCGACATGCGCCTCAAGGCCATCCTGACCGAAGGCGTCGAATACGTCACCGCCAACGACCACGACGTGGTGGTCAACTACGAACCATACCTGAACGACCTGGGCATGGAGGGCTACGTAAAGACCGTACCCAGCGCCGAGACATCCCCGCTGGAATGGGGGCACTTCAACCTCTGGCCGATGAAGTGGGATGGTCGCGACCAGCCGCTGCACGACCCTGTGGCGTGGCAGTCCGGCGAATCGATGGAAGAAATCTGGAACGCGATGTTCGACCGCGCGGACGCGCCGATCGACGCGACCGTCATGCAGCTCAACCACCCGCGCGACGGCGTGATGGGTTACTTCAACCAGGTGGGCTTCGACAGCTATTCGCTCCAGCGCAAGACCGGCGGCACCATGATGTGTTCGAAGGCGGTCGAGGATGCTCCGTGCAACTTCGATCTGCTCGAGATCTTCAACAGCAAGACCCTGCACTACCTGCACACGCCGACCGTCGGCGAGATGGAGCGTTACAACCTTTGCTTCCGCGAGATCGTCAACGCCAGGGACAAGGAGGACTTCTCGTTCGCCGATAACGGCGTGGCCGCGGTATGCGGCTGGCTCCAGGCGGACCCGCAGGCGGGATGCGCCGGCATGATCGCGGCGACCACGCCGGAAGGCCTTACGGAAACCGAGATCGCCGAGTTCAACTCGCTTCGCGATCACTGCCTCTGGCACAAAGAGATGCGGGAAGCCTTCGATTACTGCAAGGATCCGGACACGTCCAAATCGAACTGCAAGCGCAACGCGATGGAAGCCGCCAAGCTGATCGGCGCGCGTTACATGCTTGAAAGGACACCGGACGAGCAGGCGCTTTCGTTTGCGGTCTACGACCCAGCCGAGGACGAGGAAGAAACGGCCTGCAACGAGAACGGATGTCCCGACATCGGCTGCTCGCTCCAGGATGCCTGCGAGACGTGCCTGAAACCGCTGATGGCCGACTGTTATGACAAGGGCGGTTGGAACGCCGCCTGCGTGATCGCCTGTCGCGACAACTGTCCGAACGACGACATGCGGCCCTGTACCAGCTCGCAGCAGCCGGTCAACGACTGGTTCGCCCTTCTGGACGCCGGTATGAACATCGCCATTTCCGGCAACTCGGACTCCCACAAGACTTCGGCCGAGGTCGGCTACCCGCGCAACATGATCCAGTCGTCGACCGACAAGCCGCAGGCGATCGACCGGGACGAATTGAACCGCAACCTGAAGGCGGGTCGCAGCATCGTCACTTCCGGTCCGATGGTCGACTTCGAGATCCTGGACGAGAACTCGGGCGCCGTGGGTGGCCTCGGCGATACCGTCGAGTCGCCGGACGGCAAGCTGTTCGCCAGGATCCGGGTTCAGACTCCATCCTGGTTCCGGATCGACACGATCGAGGTCTACAGGAACTCACAGCTTGAACGCCAGATCCGCGTCAACTCGAAGCCCGAGGACATCGTGGACTTCGACGACGTCATCGAACTGGATCGTCCGACCGTGGACTCGTGGTACGCGGTGCTCGTTAAGGGCCTGGGACAGGAATCCTTCATGACGCCGGTCTACAAGCGCAGCCCGTACGGCAACATCCTGATCATGACGGTCATCTCGCTTGGCGCCCAGGCGATTCTGGCGAACTTCGATTCGCTTCTCAGCGATCCGGGTATCCAGTCGCTGCTGGACCTTGCCGGTTTGTCGCTCGACAGCGCCCTCAGCTCCACCGAATGGCCGGACAGCATCCCGCTGCTGCCGTTCGCCGCAACCAACGCCATCAAGGTCGACATCGATGGTGGCGGGTTCAAGGGGACCCGCGCCGTGGACGCCGATACCGATGGCGAATGGGATCTTCCGCCCTTCTGCTCCAAGCCGTGCGAGACGACCGCGGACTGTGGATTGAACCAGGAGTGTTCACCCAGACGCGACAACGGCGAGATGACCTGCCGCATTCCGGCAAACCTGGCCTGCGGGCTCTGATTCAACAAAAGGGGATGCCATGAAACTGCATTTCACCGCCGCCGTGATCGCGGCCCTGTGTTTGCCATTGCCCGCACTTGCATGGGAGGCATCGGTCGTCCCATCGACCCGCAAGGTTGTGCCGACGTCATCGATCGAATACGAAAAAGCCACGTCGGCGAACCTTGCCGGATGCCGGAACGAGTGGGAGGCATTCCAGATCGTTATCGGTGCTCCGGAACCGGCGTCTGGAGTCAACGTCACTGTTTCCGCGCTTTCGGACGGCAACGGTAACGACATCCCCGCTTCGGCGTTCACTCTCTACCGCGAATGGTTTCTGAATGTGGTCAACCCGTCCGGCTGGGGATTGGGAGTCCCGAACCACGAAAGGGTGGCCGGATTGTATCCGGATCCTCTGATTCCTTTCGTGGATCCGTATTCGGAAGAAACCGTCCCGGTCGCGGCGCCGTTTGACATCACGGAATCTGCTCCAGGCCTGGCGGTCGTGTGGGT
>CAZNJW010000072.1:0-13772 GCA_964573455.1 uncultured Anaeromyxobacteraceae bacterium
GCTCAAGTGCATCAGCGTTACATTCGCCGGCTTGCGGGCACTGAGGTTGTACACCCGCCCGATGAACCTGCCCGCGTCGATGTTGCACAGATGACCCACGCCGGACTTGACCCTGGCGCGATCCATCGCGCCACGGGTGCTGTTGCGCAGAAGCTGTTCGTTATAGTTCGATTCGATGAAGATCGCATCCGAGTCTATGAAATGACCGACCAGATCATCGCCGGCCTCGCCGACATCGGTCGCGACTGTCATCTTGGGGAACTCCATCCCCGCCGGCCGCAGCACGAACCCGACGGTGGGCACGTCGTGGGAAACCGCGAACGTCGAGACATCGATATCCTTGATCACCAGACGCTGCCCTGGCCTGACCAATTGAAGCGTCCCGTGATCCGGCATCCTTCCCGCGTTCGCGATGAAAACCTCGGTTGCCTTGTTCAGGGTATCGAGTTGTCCCAGGATCGGGATACCGCGATCCATGCAGAACTTCACACCCGGATAGCTGACGTGATCCCAGTGACTGTGGCTGATCAGCGCGGCCGTGATGGACATGACGTCGATACCGGCCTCGTCGAGACGATCGCGGATCATGCGCTGCGACTTCAATCCGATATCAATCAGTATGGTCGTGGAACCACAGCGCGCAACCGACATATTGCCGCAGGAACCGCTGCCAAGCGTGCGGAACACCAGGTCATTCATCACGTCGTCCGAAACCGGCCTCCATCAGTCGGGCAAGGGGCCATGCGGCCGAAACCCGGTAAGGGCCCACGACCGTCCTGCGAAGCGCAATCAGGTGGGCCGGACAACCGACCGCCCGCCCGATGTCACGCCCCAGGGATCGCATGTAGGCGCCCTTGCCGCAAGCCACCCGGAACAAAACGTCCGGGCCGACCATCTCGACAAGGTCGATCGTGTCTATTCTAACCGCACGCGCGGCCTTGGTTACCGGATTTCCATTTCTGGCGTACCAGTACAGAGGCTTACCATTGTGTTTCAATGCGGAATAGACCGGCGGTTCCTGCAAAATCTCGCCAGTGAAGGCTGGCAGCACCGCGCGAATCGCCTCGATTGTCGGCTGTTCACCGTCGCGAACGGCAACCACGGCGCCGGTCAGGTCCCCGGTATCGGTCTCGGCTCCGAACCTGACCGTCACCAGATATTCCTTGTCGCCGGCCAGCATCTCGTCGGCCTGGCGGGTGAACTCGCGTCCAACCATCACCGGCAGCAGGCCGGAAGCGAACGGATCCAGCGTTCCACCGTGCCCGGTGCGCTTCACCTTCATGATTCGCTTCACGATCGAAACGACACGTGTGGACGAAATCCCCACCGGCTTGTCGACCAGAATCAGACAAGGGGGCACGGGAAGGCTGGCGTTGGGTTCAATCATCGTCGGGTTCGAAGGCGTGTTCCTTGTCAAATCCGGGATCCGGAGACTGGGCCGGAGCCGTTGCCTGTCTGGCGATGTCGGACAGCAGCAGTTCGATCTTGGCCTGCGTGTCGGGAGCATCGTCGTAATGGAACACCAGTTGCGGAGTCTTGAACAGGTTCACTTCCTCGGCCAGCCTGGAGCGCAGAAAACCGGATGCCTTCCGCAGCGCGGCCAGCAGAGTTTTTCTGGCCTCGGGCGTATCTTCCAGACACCTGACGTTCACGCGTGCCAGCGAAAAATCGGCCGAAACCTTGACGTAGGTCACGGTCGCTCCCCTTGCCACCGGGTCCCTGACCTCAAGCAGCAGGATCCTGGACAGAGCCTCGCGAATCACGCTGTTGGCACGATCCGTTCTCTTGAATGACTGCATCGGGCACCTTCAGTGAAAAACAGTCCTGACGCCATCGGCGCGGGCTGTATCAGACATGGATCATCTCGACCGAATAGTCGTCCACCTCGGCAAGGCACGAATCCTCGATGAACTTGACCGCCTTGTCGATGACCGCGTTGACGACGCAGTGGTCGTTTCCAACCGCCACCAGTCCGATCACCGCTGACTCCGGGCTGTCCAGGTCGTCCACCTCGGCAATCGCGATGTTGAATTGCGCCCTGGTTCGGGCGATCACCTTCTTGACCACGCTGCGCTTGGTATCCGCCCAGTCGGACTCCGGGACGGCGAGCGTTATCCTGCAGACGCCGATGACCATCGAACCCCCGGGACGTCACGCGTTGGGAGAGCTGATCGTCTCGTGGACTTCCTCGAATTCGTAGAACTCGAGAATATCGCCGTCGGAGATCCCCTCGAACCCGTCAACGCCGATACCGCACTCCAGCCCGGCCTTGACCTCGCGCGCGTCGTCCTTGAATCGCTTGAGGCTGAACAGCTTGCCTTCGAACAGCTTCTTACCCTCGCGCATCACATGCACGGTGCAGTTGCGATTCACTATTCCTTCAAAGACATAGGAACCGGCAATCTTGCCGACCTTGGACACCGAGAACACCTGCCGCACTTCGGCCTTGCCAATCAGCTTCTCGACCAGCTTCGGGGCCAGCAGTCCTTCCATGGCCTTCTTCAGGTCGTCGATCACGTCGTAGATGACCGAGTACTTCTTGATGTCGACCTTTTCCTGGTCGGCCAGAGCCCTGGCCTTCGGATCCACGGCCACGTTGAAGCCGACGATAACGGCGTTCGACGCAATCGCGAGGTTCACGTCCGACTCGGCTACGTTGCCGACCGCCTGGTGAATCACCTTCAACGTGATCTTCGGGTGCTTCAGCTTCAGGACCGAATCGACCAGAGGCGCCAGCGTTCCCTGGACGTCCGCCTTAACGATGACCTTCAGTTCCTGGACGTCGCCGGCCTGAACCATCGAGAAGAGGTCCTCGAGGGACACGCGCGACGTGCCGGAGGCGGCCATCGCCTTGCGGTTCTGCTCCATCTGATGTTCGGCGATCTCGCGGGCCTTTCGCTCGTCGCACACGACAGCGAACAGCTCGCCGGCGTCCGGGACGGTATCAAGTCCGGCCACGCGCACGGGTGTCGAAGGACCGGCCTCGGTGATCGCGCGGCCCTTGTCATCGGTCATCATCCTGACACGACCGCTGGCCATGCCCGAGATGATGGCGTCACCGGTTCGCAGGGTGCCGGACTGTACCAGCACGGTTGCGACAGGCCCGATGTTGCGATCCAGCGCCGACTCCAGCACCACGCCACGCGCCGGCTTGTTCGGATTCGCCTTAAGTTCCATGACCTCGGACTGAAGCAGGATCATCTCTTTCAGGCGATCAATCCCGATATTCTTCTTGGCCGATATCTCGCAGATGATCGTATCGCCGCCCCATTCCTCGGAAATCAGGCCTTCCTGGGCCAGGCTCTGCTTGGTGCGATCAAGATTCGCGTCAGGCTTGTCGATCTTGTTGATGGCGACGATTATCGGCGCGCCGGAATCACGGGCGTGCGCAATCGCCTCTTTGGTCTGCGCCATAACGCCGTCGTCCGCCGCGACCATCAGAATAACGATGTCCGTGGCCGAAGCGCCGCGCGCGCGCATCGCAGTAAACGCCTCGTGACCGGGTGTGTCCAGGAATACGATGTCTCCGCCCTCGGTTTTGACCTTGTAGGCGCCGATATGCTGCGTGATGCCACCGGCCTCGTGCGAGGCGACGTCGGCATTACGAATCTGGTCAAGCAACGTGGTCTTGCCGTGGTCAACGTGACCCATGACCGTGATGACCGGCGGACGGGAGACGAGGTCTTCCTGGCTGTCCTCGGTATCAGCGAGCTGGGCGCAGATGTCGAAACCGATCTTCTCGATTGTGAAACCGAAGTCGGTCGCCAGCAGCGCGGCCGTGTCGTAATCAAGCGCCTGATTCAGACCGGCCATCACGTTCAACGCGACCAGCTTGCGAATGAGTTCGGTTCCCTTGACACTCATGCGCCTTGCAAGGTCGGCGACCGTTATCTCGTCGCTCTCCATCCTGATGTTGCGCTTCTGCGCACTTGGCATCGTCAACAAGGTCTTGCCAGGCCTTCCACGTCTGGGTGCCGGCTTCTGCTGCCGACGACGCTGCTGCGGCTTCTGGTCGAAGTGCTCCGGCTCTTCCTCGGCGCCCGCGAACTCATGAAGAGAAATGACACCGCGACGACGGTCAAACACCAGCTTGCGGCTGGCCTTCTTGCGCTCCTCCGATTCCTTGTCGACCTGCTGGCTGGCCTTCGGTTCGTCGGTCTTCAGAGGCTTCTGCTTTCCGCGCCTCTGAGCCTCTTCGCGCTCGTGACGATCCTTCGCCTCCTGAGCGGTCTCCGGTTTGGCCTGCGTTGCCGGGGCGGCCGCGGCAGGAGCCGGGGAAACCTGCTCAACACCGGGCGTGGATGTCTGCGTGACCACTTCCGTCGGTGTGTCGGTGGAGGTTTGCTCGACCGGCACAACCGGGGCGGCAGGTTCAACTGCCTGAACCTGGACCGAATCCTGAACCGGGGCGACCTGCTCGGTTGTCGCTGCAGGGGTCTCGGACTGGGCTGCGACCTCGGTCGCCTCGGGATTCTGGGCGGCTTCCGGCGGCACGACAGTCTTAGCCTCTTCCACCTGCTGCTCTTCGCCCTCACTCGTTCCCGGCGCGGATGTCGAACCCGCCCTGCGCCTGACGATGCGCCCGCCGGCAATCTTCTTGACCTGAACCTCGCCTTCACGCGGCACCGCAAAGGATTTGCGAACCTTCTCTTCCTGCTCACGGGTGAGCGGCGCGAGATGGTCCTTTATGACCTCGCCAGAATCCTGAAGTCGCTTGATGACTTCCTTGGATTCGACGCCCAGTTCCTTCGCGACCTCGTAGACGCGCTTTCCCATATGGAGACCTCACTTTATGGCCACCGTCGGAGCATGAAGGTTCGACTTGCGTTCCTTCACCGGGGAGGCCTCTGGAGCGCGGGCACAAGTCCCGCGCGGAACGGCACAAAAATACCGGGTACCGGTTCCCGCCGATTAAACGGGATCGCCGGCATCGACGGCTTCCGGAACCAAGGGTGGTACCGCGACCTGCGCAGCATCGGGCGTTTCCGCTCCACCCTCCGGCACGGCAACTTCCGGCTGGGCAGGCTTTTCCTGGCCTGCCGCCGACTCTTCCTTCAGCTTCTGCTTCAGTTCGAACGCGATCTGCTGGATGGCTTCTGCCTTTTCCCTGCCGATGCCCGGAATCGAGGCGAGCTCGGACTCATCGGCGTTAAGCAGGTTCTCGGGTGAATGGTAACCCAGCTTGAACAGATATTCCGCTGTCGATTCGTCAATGCCGTCAAGCTTGACCAGTTCGACCTTGAGTCTTTCCTTCATCTCCTGGACACGCGACTCGCCGTGGATCTCGATGTTCCAGTCAAGCAGCTTGCTGGCCAGCTTGACGTTCTGACCGCGACGGCCGATTGCCAGCGAGAGCTGGTCGTCAGCGACGATCAGTTCGACCTGATGGTTGTTTTCGTCGATCAGCACACGCTGCACCACCGCCGGGGCAATAGCCGCGCAAACGTAACGCGCCAGGTCCACCGACCAGGGAATGATGTCGATCTTCTCGCCACGAAGTTCCTGCACCACGGCCTGGACGCGCGAGCCCTTCATGCCGACGCAGGCGCCGACCGGATCGACATCCGAGTCCGAGGAAGCGACAGCCACCTTCGTTCTTTCGCCCGCCTCGCGCGCCACCGCCATAATCTTCACGATCCCCTCATAAATCTCGGGGACTTCCTTCTCGAACAGCTTGGAGACGAAGCGCGGATCCGTGCGGGACAGGATGATCTGATGTCCGCGCTGCTCCATCGTGACATCCTTGACGAATGCCTGCACGCGATCGCCTGCCCTGTACGACTCACGGGGGCACTGCTCGCGAAGCGGAAGGATCGCCTCGGCCTTGCCGAGATCGACGATCACGTTGCCCTTCTCGAACCTGCGCGCGACGCCGGTCACCAAGTCGAACAGGCGATCCTTGTATTCATCGTAGACCTGAGACCTCTCGGCCTCCTGGATATTCTTCAGAACCACGTGCTTAGCGGTCTGGGCGGCGATGCGTCCGAAGGCGTTGCGGTATGTCTGAATCTTCAGAATATCGCCGTGCTTCATATCCTCTTCGCGTGCCTTGTCCTTGTCGGCTTCAAGATAGAAAATCTGGAAGCCCAGTTCGTCGCCGGGCTGCGCCTCGGGATCGACCAGTTCGGCATCCTCGACCGAGATCTCTGTCATTGGATCGGTGATCTCATCGACGACGGTCATGTACTGGAACAGTTCGACCTGCCCCACCTCGTCATTGAAAGCCGCTTCGAGAGTGCGCTTCTCACCGAAGACCTTCTTGGCAGCCTTCAGGATCGCTTCCTCGAGCGCGCTGATGAACACCGTTCGGGGAATCCCCTTCTCACGGCTGACGAGATCAATAATTTCGGACCAGTTATTCTCGGTCGACATCGTTTCCTCCGCACTGACCTTCTTCATCTGCCTGGATTACCGCAGGCACAAAGCGCCAAACAAGACGCGCCCGACTGTCCCCCGCGACCGCACACAAACCCACAACAGATGTTGATTAATTAAGGTAAGGTGGCAGCCGGCGAAAGGCCAGACCGTCAAGAACGACGTATAAGTACTGCAGTTACATAAAAAATGCAAGGATTTTCGGGAACACCGGTTCGTAATCGGGGGCAGGGACAGGCTACTTCTGTACCAGCTTCAGCGGCACGCCGTCAAACTCGTACCTGGCGCGCAGTTCACGTTGAAGGTACCTGATGTAACTGACATCGAGCCGACCGCCACCGCTGCAGAACAGCAGCATGGTCGGAGGATCCACCTGAACCTGCGTGATGAACTTGATCTTGACCGTCTTCGACCCATGCTGGGCCGGGGGATGGCGCTCGATGACCTCCGCGAAAAACCTGTTCAGTTCCGAGGTTCCGACTCTAGAGAACATGTTCCGGTATACCTGGTCGACCGCTGGCAACAGCTTGCTGACGTTGCGCCCCGTCAGGGCCGAAGTGAAAACGACGGGCGCGAACGACGCGAACGCCATCTCGTCCTGAAGCATCAGATTGAAGTCGCCCGCCGAGTTTCCACCGGTCTTCAGGTCCCACTTGTTCGCCACGATCACCAGCCCGCGACCACGATCGATGACCAGGGAGGCCAGCTTCTTATCCTGATCGGTGAGGCCTTCGGCCGAGTCCAGCAGCAACACGACTACGTTGCTGTCCTCGATGGCGCGAATCGTCCTGGCTACGCTCATGCGCTCGACACCGCGCTCGACCGCCCTGCGACGACGGATTCCCGCCGTGTCCACCAGAACATAGTCACGACCATTCGCCGAGAACGCCGTATCGATTGCATCTCGAGTCGTGCCGGGCACGTCGCTGGTCAGAAAACGCTCCCGACCTATCAGTGCGTTTGCCAGCGTCGACTTGCCGACGTTCGGACGGCCGAGCAACGTCAGCCTGCAAGGGGCGGTTCCGTCCTTTTCGCCCGTCTCCGGGTCTTCAGACGGCACGGACGGCATGTCGATGTTTTCAATCAGGCCATCGAGGAGTTCGGCGACGCCCGACCCTCCCTCGGCGGTCATTGGATACATATGCTCGGCACCCAGGGTGAAGAAGTCGGCCACCAGAGGGTCGGAGGTCGGTGTATCGATCTTGTTGACCGCCACGAAGACCGGCGAGCCCGAGCGCCTGATCTGCTCCCATATGGTCTGGTCGATCGGCAGCAGGCCCTGCCGTCCGTCGACAACGAACACCAGCACGTCGGCCTCGGAGATCGCCATCTCGACCTGCTCGGCCATAAGGGTGAGCATGCCGTCGTCCGAACCGGGCTCGAATCCACCGGTGTCCTCGACGATGAACTCCTTGCCGCAGTGTTCCGCTTCACCGTACTGCCGATCCCGGGTAACCCCCGGGAAGTCGTCCACGATGGCGGCTCGGCGGCCTAGAATCCTGTTAAAAAGTGTGGATTTTCCTACATTTGGCCGTCCGATGATGGCCACGATCGGTTTCGCCGTGCTCATGAGACCTCCTTTATCCGGGTCGGATGACGGCAGCCCGGCATCTATCGGCCGGGGCAAGACAAGGGGCGCGATTGTACACGAGTTTTAACAAAAATCACGCGGTATCGGAAAAGTAGTTCAGCGGGCCGGCCTGAGCGCGTCGGCACGGCTGGCGGCATCGCGGGCAAGTGTGTCGCGACCGGCGGCGGCCGCCGTACTGGACAGGGTCTCCCATCCCTTCACGTACCCGGGATTGATCGAAACCGACGACACCAGAAGGTCCAGCGCCGTATCACGGTCGCCGGATGCGGCCAGCAGCACCGCAAGATTGTGCGCGGCTCTGAAATCGTCCGGATCCACGACCAGCGCCGAGCGCAGAACGGGGATGGCCAGGGCATCCTGTCCCTGCCTTGCCTCGCGGGTGCCGTAGAGCCTTATCCACTCCGCCAGGTAAGCCCTGCCCCACCTGTCTACCAGATGGCGCAGGCCGAGCGCACGCCTCCAGTCCCCGGCCGCCTCAGACCTTTCAAGACGGGTCCCGGAATCCGTCGCCGACCACAAGGGAAAGGCGGGAACCAGGCGTTCCTCGATGGCGGCGTCCGCCACTCCCTCGCCAGGTTCAACATGAACCGGGCCGAGAAGCGAGAAAAGCGCGACCGCGCGACGAAGGCTGACTTCCGGGGTCTCGCCGCCCGCCTCGAAGTGTCTTTCGCGAACGCGATCCATCACCGCGCCCCGCACCACCCCGGGATTATCCAGGTTCAGCGGATTCAGGCGTCTGAGCACGTATCTGGTGTCCGACAGGTGCTGCTTGACGAGGAACACCATGTCGGGTCGGGCGTCCTCGACCGCGGTTCTTGCCATGAGAAGAGCCGACATGTCGTCCGACGCGGTCATGGCAACGGCCCCCGGCCCGGCCTTGTCCAGCAGGATGTCCGAGATGATCCGCCCACCGTACAGATTGCGCATGTCCCGGTCCGCGGGTGAGGTAACCCATTGAAAGACCAGTGAAACACAGACCAGCCCGATCATGGCGACAGCACCTGGCGCCCCACCCCTGCGGCCAAGGAAGGCCACCGCCAGTGACGCGCCTGACGCCGCCAGCAAAGCCAGTCCCCATGTGGCCGTCAGAAGCACCTGAAGATCCCTGATTCCCATGGGATTGATGAACACGGCGAACACAAGATCGGCCAGGACCAGGACCAATACGGAAGTGGTCCACCACGACCGCCTGAGGATGGCGTGCAGCGCACCGACTAATGCGAATGGCAGGACAGGACCAAGCGAATCCCACAGCGATCTGATCGCCAGTGACAGGTTCACGAGCAGCACCGCGGGATTCAGTGAAGTCATCCGACCCGCGAAGGAATCGCGAATCCGCTGCCCGGAGAGATGAGCAAGAAGACCTTTGAAGGTCGAAGGGTCTCCCCAGTTCATCAACGGATCGCGCGAGGCGGCCGAAACCAGGTAGAACACGACCATGGCGCCGATGACAAAGGCGAACAGCGACAGAAAGCCCACCCGGAAAAAGGTGCGCGCACGCTGACCGGACGCGGCCCGGAATGAGAAAACGGCCAGAGCCGCCACGACGACCGGCAGGGAATACAGGGGCCACGTCACATGACCACCGAGGCCGAGGCCGGAAAGCACCGCGGACGCTACCAGCAGTCGCGCGTCATTCGCCCTTGCCGCCTCCAGCGCCAGAAAGATGGTTACGAGCATGCCGAACAGGGAAATGCTGTAGATTTCGGGTGTGGTACCGTGCAGCCATGCCGCGGCCGATCCCAGATAGATCAGTGGCCCGACCCACCAGACGCCGGTCTGATCGGAGCGGTCGGACGCGAATACGCGCTCGAAGAAAAGGGGCAAAAAGGCGGCGGCGCCTCCGGCCGCGAAACCGGAAAGCAGGTTGAACCGGAAGTAGACGTTGCCTGCGGGAAAAAGCGAAAACAGCTTTCCAGGCATGCACAACAGTGGAAAGCCGGTCGGATGCGGCACGCCGAGATTGACGGCGGCGCCGGTCAACTCGCCGGCGTCCCTGAAATACACGTCGGGCGCGCAGAACGTCCAGAGCAGCGCCGTGACCAGAACCCACGTGAGTACGAACCGATCGGTACCCTTGACAAGCAACCTGGGACCGTGGTTGACCCCCGAATCAGCCAATGCCGCACGGCGAACCGTCGCGCCCCCGATCAGAGTGAAAACGGTCACCAGCAAAATCAGAAGCAAAGCGAAAACGGTGTTGAAAACGAGAAGACAGACCGCGAGCGCGATCATGGCGGCAAGAGGCAGCAGAACCTTTAACGGAAGCCTGAGTCTCACGTAATGCCCGGGGCCCTAAAAGGCCGGCACATAAACCTCGGCCCCATCGGCGAAGTCGCCACTGGCCGTGGAGATTCCCCCGGTGATCAGGACACTTCCGTCGTAGAGACCGCCGCCGATAAGAGTCGCGGAATGCCCCATTCTGGCCGTCGTCATCGACAGGGAGTCATCCACGACATCCATTCGACCGGCATCGAACTTCAGCAGAACCGCGCCGGAAGAGACCACGCCGTCCTGATTCATGCCGCCGGTAACCAGCACATGGTCGTCGTCGCCGAGGACCGTGACCTGATGATGGATTCGGCCAAGCGCATCGGCCTGGGACAGCGGCAATTCGACTTCGGACAGGACGACGACGCCCAGATCCCGTTCAAACGAAACCTCGTAAGGCCGTGCGCTGCGCGTGCTTTCCGGATCATCGGTTCCGCCAACCAGCCAGATACGATCCCCGGCCATGAACGCGACGGCGCCAGTCAGATAGGCCGGCACGTCGCCCGTGCCCGGGAGGATCTTCACCTGGTTAGTGTCCGCGTAATAGATCTCGGCAAATCTGCTGATATTGTCGGTTCCGCCCAGGGTCAGCAGCTCACTGCACAACCCCGCCGAACGTTTGATGCAGACGCTCGCGGGCATGAAACGCGAAACAGGATTCGACGGTCCGACGTCGGAACACGATACCGCGTTCGAATCCGATACCTGACAAAGCCAGGATATCGTCGACGCCCCGGAAGCGCGATCGCCGGCAAAATCTTTCATCGAAGCGGCGGCGCGGACATAAACCGACGGTGTCGAACGCGCCACCTGCACCACGGCCGCGGGCATTACGGCCTCGGCAAGCTGGGTCCTGTCGACCTCGCCGGTCTGGGAATCGATCACGTAAAGGTACGACGACATCTGGACCGGGCAGTCGCTGGTGCAGAAGATGGACTCAAGTTCGGGAGCGCCAACGAAATCGGATCCGGTGGCGGCAAGTGCCTTGCTTGTTCCGCCGACAACGACAAAACGGCCGTCGTCCAGCAGCACCGACGATGACATGCCTACGCCGGAATCGAGCGGCTTGTCATGTTCGAGAACGCCGAAGATTCCACTGTCGCCTGAAAACATCTGGGTTTCCGGGGCGGAGGCCGGGTCTGATGCGCCCTCGACAACGTAAAAGCCGTCACGTTTGCCAGTAAACCCACCGAACGAAACGACATCGCCCGAACCGGTTCTTACTGTTGACGCGAAGGCCCTGTCTCCCCTGGTGTTCAGCGGGAACAACGTCTTCAGCCTGCAGGTATCGACATCGCAGACCGCTCTGGGATGGACGTTGTACTGCATGACCTTCACGCCGTCCGGGCACTCCCCGGCTTCGATCTCGGCCGAGGTGCAGTCAACGTTCACCTTGAACCTGCACTTGGAAGGTTCGGGGCAGGGAATAACGGCGCGGCAGTCTGAATCTGACTGGCAGGAGACCCCACCGGTACTGGGATTCAGGGTCTGATCCGGTGTCGGCATGGCTGTGAAGTCACCGACAGTGTTGACCTGAATGAAGTAGTACGAGAACCCTGTTCCCAGGGTGGTGATCCGGACCCCGCCGCGGACTCCTTGCTTGACGAGAGTCGTCGGGGTGCAGGCTCCATCGGAGTATCCCAGGTATTCCACGACGTAATCGTCGCCAACATCCACATGGCTGATCGAGAATCCCTTGCTGAGCGGGGAACACGACGACTGAAAATACGCGTTGTCACGCGCCCGCTCGGTGGCGCCCTTGTAAAGCTTGATTATGAACGAGCGCACATTCGTGTCGGACCCCGAAAGCGCAAACGAAACCGCACCCTGCTGATCGGACGGCCCGTAGAAACAGGTGCCCCCGGCACAGTCGACCGAACCCGCGCACCCCGCCAGCAAAAGCGCCGACATAATCAGTGAAACGGCGAAAACCCTGACCATCATAATCAGACCCCCAGAAAACCCGTCTTCAACGGAAGATCGTCACATCGAGCGGAGCAAATCCCGGATCGGGCGAAAAACCGATGCTGCCACCGGCCGGCTCGCCCTGGGTTGCCAGAACGCCGGCAGCGGTTCCGGCGCCGACGACAGCGACCCCGATGATGGTCCAGAACCACCAGGTCTTGTAAAACGGCTGCTTCGAGACACTGGACTTCTCATTGGACGACTGCTCTTCCGGAGGAATCGTCGGCACATCATCGATGACCGCGGGCTGATCGGACGGGATCGAAGCCACGGTTGCGGGTTTTGATGCCACGGTTGCAGGCGTTGTTGCGACGGTTGCCGGCGTTGTCGCGGTTGTCGGAGCCGAAGCCGGCGCCGAAGTCGAAGTCGCCGCCGTCGCGGGAGCCGACGCAACCGGAGTCGGCTCGGCTGGAGTCGATGCTGGTGTCAGGGCCGGAGTCGATGCCGGAATCGGTGCCGGAGTCGGTGCGGCAACCGGCGCAGCGACGACCGGCTGAGCCGGGATCGCCGAGAGCGACCACTTCACTTCGGCCTCTTTGTCAGTCGCCACCTCGATCCTGCCGTCACGCGTCCGGTATCCTTCCTTAACCATCCTGATGTCGTGGGAACCCGGCGAGAGTCTGGTTGAAACCGGTGCTATCCCCACGAATTCGGGCCCAACGTAGACCTCGCCACCCGGGGGGAATGAAACGAAATTCACCAGAACGCCGGCAGGCTCGGTAGAAGGCTCAGGCCCAAGAATTTCGCCAAGAGCCAGTTTCATAAGGTCCGAAGGTCCGACACCGGAGGCGGCCGCACGATCCTGGACACGCTGTTTTCCAGACTCCACTTCGACGTATCTGATCGACAGTCCGATGCCTTCGTCCATCCCAACCGCGGTTGAATAGACTACGGCCGTCGCGCCATACTGTTTTCCAATCAAAACAAGGCATTCGGTGTTCAGATCCTCGCAACCGGCGTCTATCATGACGTCGATCGCATCCGCCTCGGGCATCGGCAGAAGTGTCAGCGACGGGTATCTGGCAAACTTGTCGGCTATCGCTTTCGTAAGTTCGCCCGTCGTGGCTTCGTCAAGATTGTCGGCCGACACCTTCAAAGGTAGAACAGCCGCACGCGCCGGCGCGGCGGCCGCCAGAATCATTCCGGCGACCAGCAAGAGGCCCAAGGGCGGCAAAAGCATCTTCCTGTTCATCAGCGATAGCCTCTTGATAGACCCGGGTTATACTATCGAGCGTGATCAAAGGTGTCAACGACCGGGGGACTTCCATGATTGGCATTGCAGCACGCTTCAAATGCTTGTCAAGCGTTGTCGCGGTGCTTTTAACAGCAGCTTCTGTCTGCCTCGGCTGCTCCAACGCGACCCGCTACCTGAAGGGTCCAATGCCAGTCTCTGCCTTGCCTGCGCCAACATGGTCGATCAGCGCCCCTGAGGATCTGGCCGAAGCCTTTGCAAACAGCCCTTTCCTGACGTTCTCCGCCATCGCGACCGGTATCGAACCCGGTGTGCCCCCGGGGCTGGGGTTCAGGATTCACCTTAGAAACATCGAGCCCTCCTCGGAATGGCTGGCCC
>CAZNJW010000073.1:0-13520 GCA_964573455.1 uncultured Anaeromyxobacteraceae bacterium
TCATCCTGTGACACGCCGAAGCCTTGGCGCAGGCGGTTCGCCCCTACGGGATCTTGTCGTCAGGATCTGTCTCCGGCGTTTGAATGTGGTCTTGTCGCGTCCACGCCGGCCGCGGTCAACTCGAACATCTTGTCGATGGCCCTGGCCGCGCCGGTTCGAACAGGCTCGGGAACAGTGATCACCTGATCCGGTCGAGGCGACTCGAGCACCTGAAGGACATCCCTCAAATCGGTCATCTTCATGTGTGGACAGAACGTATTGATGCCGAAAAACCTGTACTGCGGGAACTCGATCCTGAACCTGTCCGCCATCCCGTCCTCGGTCACGACCACGAACGACTCCCATTGCCCGGACTTGACCGCCTTCATCATGTCGCCGGTGCCGCCCGCGACGTCCGCCAGAGCCACCACTGCGGGCGGTGACTCGGTGTGGACCATCACGCAGGCGCCGGGACCCGCGGCATCCTTCAATGCCTGAACGTGATCCGCGGTAAGGCGGTCATGCACGATGCACTTGCCGTCGTATCCGATGATCTGCTTGGTCGTCATCGAACGCAGATTCATCCCCATGTTCCCGTCGGGCACGAACACTATGCGCTGCTGTGGCAGGCCCTCGACGACTGCCAGGGCGTTTGCGGACGTGCAGCATGCATCACACTCCGCCTTCACCGAAGCCGAGGTGTTCACATAGCAGACCACGCCGGCGTCCGGGAACTCGGCCCTGAGCGCGCGAACATCCGCGGCGGTGATCGACTCGCTCAGCGAACAACCGGCCAGCGGAGCAGGCAGCAACACCCGCTTGTCCGGACAAAGGACCGCGGCCGTCTCGGCCATAAAGCTGACCCCGCAGAAAACGATGGTGTCAGCGGTAGCGTCCCTTGCCGCCACCGACAGACCCAGGGAATCTCCGCGAACGTCCGCCACGCCGTAGATCACTTCAGGAGCGACATAGGAATGTCCCAGAATTATTGCATTCTGCTGTTGGACCAGTTTACGAATACGCAGCGTTATCGGCGCGACAATCCGACACTCTGCCTGTGACCAGCCGACCCGGGCAAGCATCCCGTAAAGACGCATGCCCTCCTCTTCGAA
The DNA here is from genome assembly GCA_964573455.1 of uncultured Anaeromyxobacteraceae bacterium. Classification (GTDB taxonomy): domain Bacteria; phylum Myxococcota_A; class UBA9042; order DTJE01; family DTJE01; genus JAGOFO01. The sequence continues at coordinate 1,092 of CAZNJW010000073.1, forward strand.
TCCGCCAGTGACCAGACCGTCGCCGGAACCGATGTCCTTGTCGCCCATCGCATCACCGCCGTTTTCGCCTGCACTCCCATCAAGTGTATCGGCATCCGTCCGGCAGTCAACGATCCGGTGTATTGAGCCTTTCGTCCGGATGCCTTATCGTTAGCGGCGAAGGTCGTTGCATCCGCGACCAACCGGGGTAAACGATGCGCTCAAGATCCTTCATCGTGCCAATCACGTCGCTCCTGCTGGCCAGCGCGGTAGTCGCCGCTGCCTTTCTGGTCAGAGGTCTGCCCGGCCTTATGAAATCTTCCGACGAAGCATCCATGCCGCCCGACAGGCAGGTTGCCTGGGCCGAGCCTCCCGGCCGCTTCGAACCGTCCGGCGGACGCATCAAGACCGCACCGGCATCCGAGGTCCCGGGTGGATTCATCGACTACGCCGATCGCGCCCTGTACTTCAGGGGCATGGCGATTCAGCCTCCACCGGGCCTCTTCCCGGACCAACAGTCAGATTCGCCAACCGCAACGTCGCCTTCATTCGACTTCTCGGTGCTGCGCGATGCCGGTATCAACCTGATCACCCTGCCCATCCGCTGGCAGGATCTCGAACCGACGCCCATGGAGTTGTCCGTGCCGCGGCTTCTGGCAATCCGCGCCTTTCTCGACCGGGCCGCTGCCGCGGGGATGGCGGTCATTCTTGTCAACACCTCACCGTTGTCGTCACAGCCCGCCTGCGCCGGTCTGCCGGACACGCCGGCCTGGGCGTTCAGGATACCGACGGGTGACACGAACTACAGTGATGGCGACTGCCCTGCTTCAAAAAGCGACAGGACGTCTGCAAACAGTCGTTTCTACATGGATTTCATTCAGGGTTCATGGACTCCCGACGACCTGGCTCTTCAGGATCACCTGATCCGCGTCTGGACCAAGCTGGCCGAACTGGTCTCGCGCTCCCCAGGATTGGCCGGGTACGCGCTCGCCGACGGAATGACCTGCCCCGAAGGTCTTGACGCGACCGAATGCAGCCAGGCCTGGACCGGATTCATCGATCGCTTCGCGAACGGCATCAGGGCTGTCGACCGATCCGCAGTCCTTTTTCTGGACACCGAGGCTCCCGCTTCCGGCGTGACTGGACCGGACATACTGCTGACCGAGTTCGTCCCCGGCTCGGCCGATGACTCCTCCCGCGGCCTGTTGAACGATTTGCCCCCCGGCTCGTTTACCCTTGACCATTCCCTGGTCGCTCCCGGCACCGCCCTCATAGCCAGACTCGACGCCGCGGAACGGCGCGGGCGGTCGATCCTTGTCACGATGCCGCGATCTGATTCCCCGGCCGCCCCGCCGCAGGACGGCATCCTCGCAATCGCTCGGGAACTGGCCCGTCCCCTTCCTCAGGCCGTCGCGGGCAGGAACCTGAAATTCTCGTTCGACAGGCTTACCCTGCCGCAATCCGCCGACGAAGTTGCCGCAGGGCCAGGGCGAACCGATGTATTCACCCTGGAATTCACCGACGGCGAAGATGCGCCCGATTCCGTGTCCGAAACGACTATCTGGCTGCCGGCCAGGGACCTGTACCGGGTGATTCCCGATAGCGACGCCCCCGCCTGGACGGTCGAGATCTCGGATGGAAGCGCCGACTGGCTTCCGGGCCGGTCCGACGTGATCATCTGGCGCACGATGAACGGCGACTCTCATCGCCTGCGACTGATTCCGTGGGGCGGTCGTCGCCTCGGAGCGGAAACCTCCACCGGGCCAATCCACACAAACCCTTGATTTATCGTCTGCTTTGGAGCATATTTCCCGCGCCGCGCCTCACCGCCGGCACCACTGAATCGACAATGTTGTGAAAGGACACACAGATGCACGACAAACCGGAAAAGATACTTGACCTTATCGGCAACACCCCGATGATTGAGATTCCCGGCTTCGCCCTGGGCAACGTCTACGCCAAGGCCGAATTCCTGAACGCCGGCGGCAGTGTCAAGGATCGCATCGCCAAACATATGATCGAGCAGGCCGAGAAATCCGGCGCGCTTCGACCGGGCATGACCATCATCGAGGCCACGTCGGGCAACACAGGCATCGGAATCACGATGGTGGGAGTCCAGAAGGGATACCGAGTGATCATCGTCATGCCTGAAAACATGAGCGACGAACGCAAGAAGATCATTCGCGCGCTCGGCGGCGAGCTGGTGTTGACGCCGGCCGAGGCCAGCATCAACGGCAGCAACGAAAGGCTGGCCGAACTGATGGCCGAGATTCCCGATCACTTCCACCCTGGTCAGTTCACGAACCGTGACAACCCCGACGCGCACTACACGACCACCGCGCCCGAAATCTGGCGTCAGATGGGCGGCAAGGTCGACGTGTTCGTGGCCGGCGTCGGCAGTGGCGGAACCCTGATGGGCTGCGGCCGCTACCTGCGCGAGCAGAATCCGAAGGTTCAGATCATCGCCGTCGAACCACGCAACAACACGGCCCTGCTCAGCAAGGAACCGGGCTTCCACGTCATTCAGGGCATCGGCGACGGCTTCGTGCCGGAGATCGTTGATCGCAGCTACATCGACATGGTGATGACAGTATCGGACGAGGACGCGATCGACACCGCGCGCAGGCTGGCCAGGGAACAAGGTATCCTGGTGGGCACGTCATCCGGCGCTAACGTCTGGGTGGCCGCCCATTTCGCCAACGGCCGCAAAAACGTCGTGACCATTCTTGCCGACCGCGCCGAACGCTACTTCAGCACCGCTCTGATCTGATTCGCTTCAAAACAATCACTTACGAATCGGATAGAAATAGAACGACACGATACCGATCATGGCCATGAAAGCGGCGACGGCTCCGGTCAGGACGATGCCCCACGGCTGCGCCGTGCTGTACCCGAACTGCGAGAACAGGAAGCCTTGAATCATCAGGGCAAGCCCACCGGCGATCTTCTGCAGCAGGCCTTCCATGCCGTTGTACATCGCCTCGCGCCTGTAACCGGTTCGCTCGGTGTCCAGATCCATGATGTCGGCCAGGATGGCGCGCGGTACGACCAGCCCAACGGCCAGGCCAGGGGCAATCAGCAGGCAGCAGACGGCCAGTTGCATCCACGCGGGAACGCCCAGCATGCCTGACAGCGTAACCATCGGGATGACCACCAGGAACGTTCCAAGTGTGAAGAAAAACAAGGTCTTGCGCTTGATGCGCCGCGAAGCCAGTTCAACAAACGGGTAGAAAGCGATCGAAAACACGACCAGCCCAAGCAGCATGATGCCGGACACCTTGTCGGAATCCTGTGAAAGCAGCCACGCGACCGGGCCAATCGACGAGGTCTCGCCCACGACCTGGGTGGCAACGACATACGGCAGCGCGGCCTGAACCAGGAACATCCCGGCGTACATCATCGAACCCGCTACGATGTACGGCACGAACGCTGGATTCTTCAGGGTTTCCCAGCACGCCTTGAAAAGTCCCCACGGAACTTCCTTGGCGACGCTGTGCGGCCGCTCGCGGATCACCGCCAGCACAGGCAGGAACGTCAGGAATGTCAGCAGCGTGCCGATGGTCGCGGCCAGCTTGAACCCGTCCGTGACCGCAATACCCAGGAAGGTACCGCCATCCTTGTAGTTGCTGATCATCGGACCGAACACGATGCACACGAAGATCTGGGCCAGCGCGTTGAAGATCGACATCCATATCGAGACACGCACGCGGCCGCGGTCGGACTCCCAGACCTCGGGCATCAACGCCAGGTATGGGTTCACGACAACAGTGAACGATACCTGAAGGGCCAGCATGTTGATGAACAGCCAGACCGCGCTGAGCCACCCCATCGCCGTGTCGTCCATCGACGCGAACGGCGAGAACCACACGAACAGGAACCCGGCCAGAAGGAACGGCAACCCGATCTTGATGAACGACATCCGCCGCCCCTTGGTTCCGCGCATCCTGTCGGAATAGAAACCGACCAGCGGGTCCGCCAGCGCGCCAAAAAACATGACGATGGCCGAAATCAGGCCGAACGCGGCCGGGTCCACCAGCAACTGTCGACCCTGCGCGATCTCGTCCGGGGTCGGGCAGTACAGACGCATCAGCCAGACCGATATCGCCAGCAACAGCATCCCGACCGGAAAGCTGCCGAACGAATACGCCAGCATTCCCCAGAAACCGGGCTCGCGGTAAGGTTGCCCCTGCCCCGCCGTCACATCCGTCACCACCGCATCCTTCGCATCCATCGGTCACCCCTTGCGCTGAAAATAAACAAAAAACCCCGTCCAGCGCCTGGCCGGACGGGGTTCTTCAGTCGATCACGAAAGCTGTCAGGCCTTGACGATCGCGTCGGCAGCGCAGACCGGAGCGCACTTCGGCTCGCCACCGGCCTCGGCACATTCAGTGCACTTGTTGGGGTCGATCTTGTAGATGTCGCCTTCGGAAATCGCATGGTTGATGTCGCACTCGTCAATGCACGAGCCACATGCCAAGCAATCATCGGTGATCTTCATTGCCATAACAAAACCTCGCGAGATTCAAGAAAACATGGTTTCGGGAAGGCCGCCCTCCCCACGGGCGCGATCATCAGACGATTCGGACGTGTCTGTCAAGTAAAGGCGCGAGGCAATTCGGGGACAAGGACAGGATCGCGGACGGGTTCCGGCGTAGGGGCGAATGACAATTCGCCCTTTCCCAACGGCGAATGTGATTCGCCGCTACGGGGACAAAGACATGGTTGACCGTGAAAACCTGTAGTGTATGCTTGTTTCATTATGTACTGAACGGGAACGGTATGCGCCCGTGCTGCTCCTGGACAATCTACATGCGGGTGTTGGAAAGGCAATCTGTAATGAAGCGTAAACCGGCTGTATTTCTATGTGTATTCCTGCTGACGGGTGCTCTGGCATCCTGCGGCGACGGGAACAACAACGGCAATGACCTGTCCGGCGCCGGCGACGTTCAGGACACGGTACAGACCGACACGATCGACGACGGGTTTGCCCCCGACACCGAACGTCCCGACCAGGGCACGAATGACCCGGGAAATACCACCGACACCGCCGACGCTGACGACACCGCCATTCCCGACAGCGTCGAAGACACCAGCGACGCTGACGACACCGCCATTCCCGACGGCATCGAAGACACCAACATTCTGGAAGATACCGACAATCCCGACGGAATCGAAACGGATGTCCCGACAGGCCCCTGTCTGGACGTGACGCTCGACGACACACCGTTCACCGACGTTGTGATCGACTTCGGCACGTTGCTGCGCGGGAAGCAGGCAGTGCGGGTCGTCAAGGCGTGCAATCACTGTGGCACTGCCTTGTCCCTGAACTTTGAGCTCAGCATTATGGGCGGCGCCTGCAATACCTTTGTAGTGGATTCCGCGTACGACAATGAAGGGAACGAACTTGATGTTCCATCCGACCCGCAGCTGCTGGCACTCTGGGTGAACACACTGTCACTTCAGAAAGACGAATGCCTGTCGATGCACCTGGCCTACGACAGCGACCTGGCGCACACCATCCCGTCACACCTCGAATGCGCGGTCATCGCATTCCTGTCAGATGACCACATGTACCAGTGGGTGTTCCGCGGCCGCTCGGTCGAGAGCCTGCCATCAACCGATTCCGCCGACTGCGTAGACGGCGGCAAAAACTGTTACGTCGACGGTGTTTGCTATGCCGCTGTCAGCGGTTCCCAGGACAACCCCTGCGCCGTGTGCCAGCCGGCCTACTCAGCCGGCTCGGAATTGCAACTAACAGACTGGACGGACGGCCACCCGTGCGACGACCAGTTCGCGACAACCATCGCAGACGTCTGCACGCAGGGCTCCTGCGCCGGAACTCCGTCGGGCGCGCCGCCCATGGTCGTGTCGCTTGCGACTGGTGCCGCACATTCCTGCGCGGTAGTCAGCGGTGGCGAAGTCTACTGCTGGGGGCACAACCAGTTGGAGCAATGCGGAATTCCCGGCCCGGACACGGACATCATCGGCAGCCCATACCGGTTATCCATCCTGCCGGACTACGCCGAGATGGTTGCGGCCGGCCAGTCGCACACGTGTGCCACGATGGAAACCGGCGGGGCATACTGCTGGGGTGCGAACGACAAGGGACAACTCGGCCTCGGCAATACCGAATCCAATCCCGCCGATGGCGCGGTGACCGGCATCACAGGTCACGTACAAAAACTGGCTGCCGGCATCGGCCACACATGCGCACTTCTAGATGGCGGCGATGTGATGTGCTGGGGCGCCAATGAATTCGGCCAACTTGGACGCGCCGGCGAACCCAGCGCTGTCCCGTTGTCGGTTTCGCTTACCCTGCCCGCAATCGACATCGCCTGTGGCGATAACCACTCATGCGCCGTTCTGAACGACGGCACAGTGTTCTGTTGGGGCGACAACGCTTCCGGCCAGTCCGCGCCCGGTGGCACGGCCACCATCACAACTCCGACCCTCGTTACAGGTTTCAACGCCATGCAAAAGGTCGCTGCCGGCACGGCACACACATGCGCGATTTCGGAGTGGGGCGAAATCTTCTGCTGGGGAGCCGATCAGCATGGACAGGGTGGCATCGGATGGTGGTCCGTCACGCCACCCCCAACCCACGTTCTGTTCCTCGACGACGCCACGGCCATCTCCGCGGCCGGTGACCACGCATGCGTGATGACAGAATCCGGCGGCTTGTCCTGCTGGGGCGATAACACCGATGGCTGTCTGGGCGACCGTTCAATCCTCACGCGACGCTCACCGGTCGATGTCCTTGAACTGTGGCAGCCGGTATCCACCATCGCGACCGGTCTCAACTTTTCGTGCGCCGCCATTTCCAACGGGGGTATCCGCTGTTGGGGCTCGAACAGCTTCGGCCAGCTCGGTGACGGCCAGAATACCAGCGAATCCTATATTCCCATCGAGGTGCTGTGGCCCGCGATCGACTGATCGTCACCAATAGCTGGTACGGTTTTGAACGACAAATCACCCTTCCCTGACGGCGAATGTGATTCGCCGCTACGGGGTCAGGATCGGTGACGAATTCCGGCGTAGGGGCGAATGACAATTCGCCCTTCCTGACCGCGAATGTGATTCACTGCCGGACGGACAGATTCCTGCGCCTGTCAGAGTGAAGCTGGCTTGCGGGTGGTCTTCCTGGCTGGCTTTTTCGCTGCCGGCTTCCCGACCGGCTTCAGCCCGTCATCGGTCACCTTGACCTTTATCTGGATGTCGAACGTCATGCCGTTCAGACCACGACGCAATTCATCCGCCATATCGACGCGGTCCAGCCACCGGCCGACCTGATCACCGACCTGCTCGACCATGTCCTGACGCAGCCCGTGAACCTCGCGTGATACGTACCCGGCCAGCTCGCGCGACATCGCCTTGACGACCTCGCGGATGAACCCCTCGGTCTCGACCAGCTTGGACACCGACGTCGTGACCGCCCTGCGCGCCAGTTCGCTGAGCATCCCGTCGCCGCCACGACGCTCGGTCTGCTCGGGCTGTTCGCCAACGTTCGCGCCGCCCTGGGCATCGCCACCTTCGCCGTTATACCCTTCCATCGAATACCTCCGTGACCGCGCCCCGGCGCCGGCCGTAAACACCAGAAATCGGATTCCTCGATGATATCACCAACCGGCCAGTCGCCCCATATCGACATTCGCACCTTGCCGAATGGCTCCACAGGCACCATTAACTTCAAGCTGAAGGGCACGCCCTGTGATATACTTGGTCGCCCGTTTTTCGGCATCCCGGCTCATGGAGTTTCGATGAAAGCATTCTTCAGAAAGATATTCGGCACCAAGAACGAGCGCGACCTGAAGCGCATGCAGCCCATAATCGATCGCATCAACTCGCTGGAACCATCGTTCCAGGCGATGTCCGATGAAGAATTGCGCGGAAGTACCGCCCGTTTTCGCGCGCGCCTTGCCGCCGGCGAGACGCTTGACGACATCCTGCCCGAGGCGTTCGCCGCCTGCCGCGAGGCGTCGGTCCGGACGACCGGGATGCGCCACTACGACGTTCAGATGATCGGCGGGATCGCCCTTCACCGGGGCATGATCGCCGAAATGAAGACCGGCGAAGGCAAGACCCTGGTCGCCACCTCCGCCCTTTTCCTGAACGCCCTTGAACCCGATCCGTCCAACCCGGAACGCGGCATGGGCGCGCACCTGGTCACGGTCAACGACTACCTGGCAAAGCGTGACTCCGAGTGGATGGGCAAGATCTACAACGCGCTCGGCATGTCCGTCGGCGTCATCGTGCACGGGCTTTCCGATCGCCAGCGCCAGGACGCGTACGGCGCGGACATCACCTACGGCACGAACAACGAGTTCGGGTTCGACTACCTGCGCGACAACATGAAGTTCTCGCTGGACTCGATGGTCCACCGCTACTTCGACTATCCAAAGAAGAAAGACCAGGTCAAGACGATGCACTACGCCATCGTCGACGAGGTCGACAGCATCCTCATCGACGAGGCCCGCACCCCGCTGATCATCTCGGGCCCGGCCGAGGAATCGTCCGAGGTCTACTTCACCGTAAACGCCATCGTGCCTTCGCTGCGCCGTGACGAAGACTTCATCGTCGACGAGAAGTCGTCCGCCGTCACCCTGACCGAATCGGGCGTCGACAAGGTCGAGAAACGCCTGGGCGTCCGCAACCTGTACGACGGCGACAACGTGGAGCTGGTTCACCATGTCTACCAGGCGCTCAAGGCGCACACGCTGTTCAAGCGCGACGTGAACTATGTGATCGAGGACGGCGGCGTGGTTATCGTCGACGAGTTCACCGGCCGCAAGATGCCTGGCCGACGCTGGTCGGACGGGCTGCACCAGGCCGTCGAGGCCAAGGAAGGCCTGAAGATCGAGAACGAGAACCAGACCCTGGCCACGATCACCTTCCAGAACCTGTTCCGCATGTACAACAAGCTGGCCGGCATGACCGGTACCGCCGACACCGAAGCCGAGGAATTCGCGCGCATCTACGACCTGGACGTCCTTGTCGTGCCGACGAACCGCCCCACCGGCCGTACCGACCACGAGGACTTCGTCTACAAGAACGACCGCGCCAAGTTCATGGCCGTGCTGGAACAGATCAAGGAATGCTACGGGCGCGGCCAGCCGGTCCTGGTCGGCACCACGTCGGTCGAGAAATCGGAACTCGTCAGCCGCCTGCTGACGCGCGACAAGATTCCCCACCACGTCCTGAACGCCAAGAACCACGGCCTCGAGGCCCAGATCATCGCCCAGGCGGGCCGCAAGTTCGCGGTCACGATCTCGACCAACATGGCCGGCCGAGGCACGGACATCGTGCTTGGCGGGAATCCCGAGGCCCTGGCCCGCACCCAGGTCGATTCCGACGAAAGCGATAAATATCAAGAACTTGTCGAGCAGTACAAGCCGATCTGCACAGCCGAGCGCCCCGAGGTTCTGGCCGCTGGCGGCCTGTTCATCATCGGAACGGAACGTCACGAATCACGCCGCGTTGACAACCAGCTCCGCGGCCGTGCCGGACGTCAGGGCGACCCGGGCGCGTCCCGCTTCTTCCTGTCCCTGGATGACGACCTGATGCGCATCTTCGGCGGCGACCAGTTGAAAGACATCATGGAACGCCTGCAGGTTCCGGATGATGAACCGATCGTCCACCGCTGGGTCACGAAGGCCATCGAAAGCGCCCAGAAGCGCGTCGAGGGTCGCAACTTCGACATCCGCAAGAACCTGCTGGAATACGACGACGTGATGAACCAGCAGCGCCAGACGATCTACCGCCTGCGCAACCGCGTCCTGGACGGCCGCGAGGTCCACGACATGGTACTTGGCGCCATCGAGCAGGTCGCGTGGATCGCCATGGACAAGTACTGTCCGGAAGGCGTCAACAGCGAGGACTGGGACTTCGACGCCCTGTGCCGCGACCTGCTCGGCAGCCTGCGTGTCAAGCTGGACCCGGCCGATCTGACGCAGGATCCGGAAAACGCCGGCAACCGCCTGGTCGCGCTGCTGAAAGGCGCCTATGAATCCAAGACTAACCAGTCGGTCGCCCGCGCGATCGAACTTCGCCTGCCGGAGCCAGAATTCGTGACCCCGGACTTCGACCGCCAGGCATGGCAGGCCGACCGCGCCGAGATGGAACGCCGCATGCGCGAAGGCTTCCACATGTACGAGCGCGAGCGCTTCCTGAACACCATCGATCAGCAGTGGAAGAACCACCTGTATGCAATGGACCACCTGAAGGAAGGCGTCCATCTGGAAGCGTACGCACAGAAAGACCCCAAGGTCATATACAAGAAAGAGGGTTTCGAGCTGTTCAAGCAGTTGCTTGACCAGATCGACCAGTCCATCGCGGAAACGATGTTCCGTGTCGACATCCAGGGTCCGCAGGACATCGAGTCGATCCGTCGCCTGCGCCGCAGCGTGGCCATGCACTACGGTCGCGGTACCATGCCCGGCCTGGCAGCCGGCGCCGACCCGAAGTCTGCATCGTCCTCGTCATCCGCGTCCGACGACGACGCCCCGCGCACGTCCGCGACCGGCTTCACTCCGCGCGCCGGCCGCAACGACCCGTGCCCCTGCGGCAGCGGCAAGAAATACAAGAAATGCTGTCTGCCCAAGGAACTGGGTCTGTCGCCTCAGGATTTCTAGCAGGCGTCTGTGAGTACCCATTCCCGTCGGTCGCGGAGCGAACTGTATTCACCCTGCCCTGCCACCGTCGCTCTTGTGTAACCCTAAAATTTAATTGTCAAACAACAACGTCTAGGGTATAAAAGCGCGCGTTTTCGGACTCTCAAACCATGGAGCAAACATGTACGAAACTTCTGACATCCACAAGGGACTCAAGATCACAATGGACGGCTACCCCTGGGAAGTCGTTGATTTTCAGTTTGTAAAGCCCGGCAAGGGAACCGCTTTCACCCGCGTCCGCCTCAAGAACCTGAAGACGGGTCAGGCCCTCGACAGGACCTTCAAGACCGGCGAGCGCATGGAAGAATGCGACCTTGAAGAACACATCGGCCAGTACATGTACAGCGACGGTGAAAACTATTTCTTCATGAACCAGGAGTCCTACGAGCAGATCAGCATCCCGGCCTCGGTGCTTGGCGACTCTGCGAAGTTCCTGGCCGAAAATATGGAATGCACCATTCTGGTGTTCGAAGGCGTCCCGATGAACGTTTCGCTGACGACCTTCCTTGAAGCTGAAATCACCTACACAGAACCCGGCATGAAGGGCGACACGGCCACCGGCGGCACCAAGCCGGCCAAGATCGCCAGCGGCGCCGAAATCCAGGTTCCCTTGTTCATCAACCAGGGCGACGTTATCAAGATCGACACGCGCGACGGCAGCTACGTCGAGCGCGTCAAGAAATAGTTCCCCGTAGGGGCGAATGACAATTCGCCCTTCCTGGTGCTTGATGGAACGCACTCAAAACGCAGGCTGCACCAATGTCTGATCACGTCCGTTTCCACGCGAACAATCACGCGCTGTTCAACAACATCCGGATCAGGTCCCGATGTCTGACCCTGCTTCGGGAGTTTTTCTTCACGCGCGGCTTCATCGAGGTCGAGACCCCGATCGTCTGCACGTCGCCCGGCGTCGAAACGCACCTTGCCGCCATGCCGGTCTCCTGCATGCACCGCACCATGTATCTAACGACCAGCCCTGAATTCCACATGAAGCGCCTGCTGGCCGTTGGTCACGACCGCATCTTCCAGGTGACGCGCGCCTTCCGCGACGGAGAACGCGGCGACCGCCACAACCCGGAATTCAGCATGGTCGAGTGGTACCGCCGCGACTGCGACTACGACGTCATAATGGACGACTGTCAGGACCTGCTGCGCCACATCGCGCGGGGAGTCACCGGCCGCCTGGAGTTCCCGGCCATCGACGGCGGGCGCGGCCCTATAGACCTTTCGGCCCCGTTCCGCCGCGTCACCATGTGCCAGGCGTTCGCCGAGCTGGGCCTGCCCGAACCGTTCGGTCTGTCCCTGGAAGAACGCGACCGCATCGCAGTGGATCATCTGGACGCGCACCTGGGCGCCCACGAACCCGAATTCCTGATCGAATACCCCGCCGACCAGGCGTCGCTGGCCCGCAGGAAGCCCGGCGACCCGAGGGTAGCCGAGCGCTTCGAGCTGTATTGTGGCAGCCTGGAACTATGCAACGGCTTCTCCGAACTGGCCGACGCCGACGAGTACCTTGAACGCTGCCGCATAGATCTCGCCGAACGCGCCCGCCTTGGCCTGCCCGCCTATCCCATCGACGATCACTATGTGTCGATGCTCCGCGACGGCATGCCTGTCTGCGCCGGCACCGCCCTCGGCTTCGACCGCCTCGTCATGCTCGCCGCCGCCGCCCCCACCATCCGCGACGTCATCGGGTTCCCCTGGGACCAGGCCTGACGCGACCATCTGTCCCTGTCCTCGTAGCGGCGAATCACATTCGCCGTCCGGAAAGGGCGAATTGTCA
>CAZNJW010000074.1:0-13393 GCA_964573455.1 uncultured Anaeromyxobacteraceae bacterium
GATAGTTAGTGTCGAACCCAACTTCGACGATCGGCGTCATCGCCACGCCGAACGCGAAGAAAATTGACAGGAACATGTTGCGGGTGAAGGCCATGGCCGCCATCGCGAATCCCACAATGTTCAACAGGAAAAGAACCCGATTCAACGCCACCGCGTTTTGAACAGGAAGCGCGTCGCCGCCAATTGCGGACATCGCGGCTGGAATCGTATGGCAGGTCTGGCAGAAATGGTTACCCTTCCCGAAGATGTGCGCGATGCTCATGTCGCTCAGACCAGTCTGGAGCACTGCAAGATCCTGCGACAACGCACCGAAATCGTTGAATCGCAGAAGCAGGCACACCCCGGCCGCCGCAATCCCCGCGACCAGATACAGCAGGTGGCGGCGATCCTGCGTCATCCAGGCAACCAGCAGAACGATGGTCAGCAACGCGAGCACGACCGCGATGACAAAGTCGATGGTCAACCAACCCCCCGATCACGCGTATCCGGCAATGGCGGCCACGGCGCGGCCACGCGGATACACGGACCATTGATACTTCGTTCTAGCCACCCTGACGCGTGAAGAAATCGGCGACACGGCGCAGAATGGAATGCGGCTCGCCGAAAACCCTGTCGATCTGTTTCAGAATCTGCTGGCCCGTGAGCTTTGAGCCGGTCTCGCGGGGAGAGCCGCCGATATCGTCGGCGCCGCCCCAGGCGTTCTCGTCGGAACGACTGGTCCTGACAGCGGGATCGACCTTGTTCAACTGGCGATAAAGCCGACGCAGCGAAGCCACGCCGAAACCGTCCGAGCGCCTGACAGTGAACCGGCCACCACCCTGGTCCAGCACGACTATCCCCAGCAGCTTGCCGTACCGGCCGGCCAGGTACTCCTCGACCTCGTATATTCCACGCCCCGAACGACAGAGAATCGCGATCCTGCGTCCCCGCAGCCGAACCCGTCCAACCTCCTGGTACTCGAAGGACAGGGCGACGATCTCTGGCGGCAGCAGCATCTGGTCGGTCGCGTCCAGGATACCCATCACGATCCCTTCGTACTCGTCTGGACTCCACGAGCCCGACGACTTCGCCGCCACGATCGGCGCCATCAGTTCTTCAAGCCTGCGCTGCTCGCGCCGGTAATCATCGTGCGACAGGGCCGACAACACTTCCTTGCCGAACCCGTAACTGTCGATGTTCCCCTCGACCCTCAGCAGCGGCATGACCGGCTTCAACAACTCGAAATCGTCACGTGACAGGTCGATGTGATTAACCAGCACCCAACACGCCAGGATCGAATCCAGGTCCGGCTCGTTGATGACCAGGTTCCAGATACCCTCGTTCACGGGCAACCCCAGGACCAGTGCGACCGCGGCCTGCTCGCAGGTCGCCAGGGTTATGCTGCGAATGCAGCCCTCGTGATGGTCCAGGGAATAGATCCTGCGCTCGCCGTCGTGAAACGGCGGTCCGGCGTACGCGCCATCCAGGAAGATCGTCTGAGGCTGCACCGACCGAAGTCCCGACTTGACCGTGGTCTGCCCAGCCGCCACCCGGATACGCATGTTCGGGGTCGCGATGCTGGCGATGTAACGTTCCTCTCCGTCGATCTGAACGCGATACCGCCCCGCCCCCTGAACCGCCGCGGCAGAATGGTCAACGTCTTCAACGGCGCCACCGCCCATTTCGACCAGTTCGTCAGACATCGATCCCCCGCCAATCCGGCATAGACCGTTATGGTATCGCACATTTACGGGCAGGCAAACTGCTTTGATTTCTTACCCGGCCACCGGTTGACAACAATGACGCCGCCTTTTATAAGGTAGATCAAACAGGCGCCTGACTCGACACGCAAACCGGTGATTCAAATGGACAATACGTATTCCATCACCGTCGACTCTCCTGTCGGCGTACTGACCATTGTCGCCAGCGACGTGGCCGTTGTTCAGGTGCAGCTTCCCGGTCCCGGGCCTGGCGTCACATTGTCGCGAATTGCTTCCCCGGGACGGCATCCCGTCCTGGACCTTGCGGTTGAGGAACTGTCCCGATACTTCCGCGGGCGGTTGAAGTCATTCACCGTGCCGGTCAGCTTCGGCCAGGGCACCGAATTCCAGCGCACGGTCTGGACCGCGCTGGCTTCAATTCCCTACGGTGAAACCCGCACCTATTCCTGGGTCGCGCGTGAGGTCGGACGCCCGACGGCGGTTCGCGCGGTCGGTCACGCGTGCGGCCAGAACCCCGTCGCCATCATCGTGCCTTGTCACCGCGTGGTCGGCGTGGACGGCAGCCTTACCGGTTACGCTGGCGGCATCGAATGCAAGCAGACACTTCTGGCCCTTGAACACCGCTTTCGCTCTTCCCGCAGATAAGCCGCAACCTTGCCAACCGCCGCGTCCTGTGGCACATTCCGCGCGCGTCAGGGGAACATGCCCCGATGGAGGTCCGAATGCCCCGCTTGGTTAACGGCGATTTCATCAAACGCGCCGTCATGGTCGTCATCGGCTGCTTCCTTGCCGCCTTAGGCGTTCAACTGTTTCTTGTGCCTATTCATCTTCTTACGGCCGGAGTCGCCGGTCTGGCAGTAATGCTGTCGTACGTGACGCCCATACCGGCCGGAGTCGGCCTGTTCATACTGAACGTCCCGATCTTCCTGATCTGCAGACGCTATCTTGAAAAGGATTTCCTGATCTGGTCCGCCGTCGGCATGCTCGGTCTCTCGATCGCCTTCGCCGCCACCGAACCTCTTGCCGCGCTTCATCCGGTCAAGGATCCGTACCTGAACCTGATCGCCGGCGCCGTGGTTTCCGGGCTCGGCACCGGCCTGGTCATCAGGGCCCGCGCCTCGCAGGGAGGAACCGACGTAATCGCCGCAGCCGTAAGGAAGGTTAGTTCCATCAGCATCGGCTACCTGATGTTTTCCCTGAACGCATCGGTCGTCGTCGTCCTCGCCGGCATATACGGTCTGGAGCCCGCTCTTTCCACGATCATCGTCATCGCCATCGAGTCGGTAGTGGTCGAAAAGACCATCATCGGCATCGACGCGAACAAGGTTCTGATGACAACCACAACAAAACCGGCCGAGGTGTCCAAGGCCCTTATGGATCGCCTTGACCGCGGAGTGACGATACTGAACGCGTCCGGCGCCTTCACCGGCGAACCGCGACCGGTTCTGATGTGCATCCTGCGGACCAGGCAGGTTGCGCTGGCAACCAAGGTCGTGAAGGATGTCGACCCGCACGCCTTTACGTACATTCAGGACGTTACAGAAGTATTCGGCCAGGGTTTCAAGGCTCCCCCAATCTAGGAATCAGCGCCGTCGAGATTGACTTTCCACTCGTTAACCACGACATTTGACCCATAAAAGGCCGATTCGCGGATCTCGACCCTCGATCATTCCATGTGGATGATCCGCTCAAGCCTGAACTAACTGGAGTTTTGCCATGCGCCGGTCATTCACAGGCAACATGTTCCCGGTATTGATCGCGGCAGCTGCCCTGCTGGTTGTGACCGGTATCGCCTCAGCGACGGCGTTGGCCGTTCCCCTCGACACCGATAACGACGGAATCATCGACGACCAGGACAACTGCCCGGCAGTCCCAAATCCCGATCAGGCCAACCTGGACGATGACATGCTCGGAGACGTATGCGACCAGGATGACGACGGGGACGGTTCATTAGACGTGGATGACTGCGCGCCCCTGAACGATTCGGCGTACCCGGGCGCGACCGAGGTCTGCAACGCCATCGACGACGACTGCGACGCGTCAACCGACGAAGGGTTCCCAGATCTTGACACCGATGGCATCGCGGACTGCGTGGACCCGGACGACGATGGCGACGGAACGAACGACACGGTCGACAACTGCCCGGTCCTGCGCAACGACGACCAGGCGGACGCCGATTTGGACGGTCTCGGAGACGCGTGCGACCCGGACGCGGACGGCGACGGAACGGACGATGCGACGGACAACTGTCCCGGGCTGCGCAACGACGACCAGGCGGACGCCGACACGGACGGGCTCGGCGACCCGTGCGACCCGGACTCCGACGGTGACGACATCGCCAACGGTCAGGACAACTGCCCGACGTTGGCGAACCAGGACCAGGCCGACCTCGATACAGACAACATCGGCGACGCATGTGACCCCGACATCGACGGAGACGGATCCTCGAACCAACTCGACTGTCAACCGATGAACCCGGAAATCTACCTCCTGCAAACCGAGATCTGCAACGGCGTGGACGACGACTGCGACACGAACGTGGACGAGGGTTTTGACGACAGGGATCACGACGGTCAGGCGGACTGTGTCGATAACGACATTGATGGAGACGACCTGGACAACGACATGGACAACTGCCCGACGATACCGAATGCGGACCAGGCGGACATGGACGTTGACGGACTTGGCGATCAGTGCGATCCCGACATCGACGGAGACGATCTGATCAACCAGAACGACAATTGCCCAACCGACCCCAATCCGCTGCAGGAGGACCTGGATCTGGACAAGTGGGGCGACGCCTGCGACCCGGACCAGGACGGCGACTCAATCCTGAACGAGACGGATAACTGCCCGCGTGACAAAAACACGGTTCAACTCGACACCGACGACGACGGTCTTGGCGACGCATGCGACCCGGACGCCGACGATGATGGAAAACCAAACGCTGAAGACAACTGCCCCCAGGTCGCGAACCAGGATCAATCCAACCTTGACGATGACACGCTTGGGGATGCGTGCGACGACGACGACGACAACGACGAGATTGCGGATGACCAGGATAATTGTCCGGTCGACTACAATCCCGCCCAGGAAGACGCTGACACCGATGATATCGGCGACGCGTGTGACACACCCATCTATCCGGACGTGATCGAGGAAGATATCGGCGATGCCGAAACAATCTGCGATGACATCGGCGATGACGACTCACAGACCACCGTGCCAGACATCGGTCACGACGAAAATGACGAGAGTCCCGCGCAGCCTGAAACTGAAGTGATCGCGGACACCATCGAAATCGATGCGATCGAAGCGGACGGCGATGACGAAGGCGGAGGATGCACGACGGTTACCGCTCCCGGCGGCCAGGGCATTTCACTGGCACTTCTTTTTGTAACGTTGATGGCGCTGCTTGCGATCGGCGCCCGGAACAGGACGCATCACACCAGCAATCAAAGGAAATGCCGCATCACTTCAGGCGATTGATGACTGCCGCAATCTGTTCGGACTTCAACTCGCCCTGCAGCATGTCCAGAATCGCATCGTTCGCATCCACGAAATACACCGCGGGAATGACCATGATCGGCCTGAACGTGGAATACGCGGCGACCATCTCCGGCTGCGTGTCCTTGTGAAGACGTTCCACCGGGAACGCGGGCGGCTGTCCCAGCGCCTCGTTCAGCGCGCCGACCGTGGCGTTGATCCGGTCACGCGTGCAGTTGCAGCATTCCTCCTCGTCGACCAGTATTATCCGGGCCAGGCTGGAAGCACTGACCGGTGACGTCGCGTTCGACGAGAGCGCGGAATCGCGGCCGCGACCACCACAACCGACTGTGACCGACAGCAACAGCACAAGAACCGTCAGAAAGCCCGGAAGAGCATCGATGACACAAGCGCCTCGTGAAACAACAGCTTTCATTTCAACCCCTTGTAACCGAAGTACAGACCGACCAGGATGATGGCCACACCGGCCACAATCCTGAGTATCCTCAACACGTGCGTGGCCCTGGTGTTCTCGATCAACGCGGCCGCCGCGCCCATCGACGTCCCCGCTATAAGAATCAGCACACTGTGACCGAGCGCGTACACGAGCAACAACGTTCCGCCCCACGCGACGGACGCACCCGAACCGGCCAGATATGTCAGAAGTACCACCAGTATCGGGGCCGCACAAGGCGCGGAAACCACTCCGAACAGCAGGCCCAGCAGGAATGCACCAAGAAAACCGCGACTGCGGGGCCGCAGGCGATCACCGAGCGACGGAATCGGAATCGTCACCAGCCCGGTCAGATGAAGCCCCATCAGCACGCAGACCACGGCGACCACCAGGTTCCAGACACCGGAGACATCGCCGTACATTCGCCCGGCCAGGGCGGCAATCATACCCATCGCCGTGAAGGTCAGCGCCAGTCCCGCGACGAAGGTCAGGGAAAAAAGCAGGGATCGAACGACCCCGACCTGACGCTGCCCGGCGACGTACCCCATCATCAACGGAATCATTGCCAGCACGCACGGGTTCGAGGCGGTAAGCACTCCACCCACAAACACCGCAAGCAACGCCATCCACGGATTGGTCTGAATGTACGCGCCCGCGTTCGCGACCAATTGGTCAAGCATTCACATCACCGTTGCCTTCGGCGGATTTCAGCCACCTCACGATCTCGTCGGATGAAGGCAGCCGACCACAGGAGACAACCTTGCCGTCGACCACAAGCGCCGGGGTCATCATCACACCGTAATCCATGATTTCATTCAGTTTTTCGACTTTGGACAGTTCCGCGCCAACACCGGCGGCAGCTATCGCCTTTTCGGCTTCGGCATAGAGTTTCTTGCACTTGGGACATCCCGTACCTAAAACCTTAACCTGCATTTTCAACCTCCTCGACGGCCCCGGTCAAGCGACCAGGAACCCGAACAGCCATCCGGCCAGCGTGGACAGAACAACCACCAATGAACCGAACACGACTGTCTTCTTCGTCCCGAGCACGCTTGCGATCACGAGCATCGAAGGCAGCGAGAGCGCGGGTCCGGCCAGCAGAAGCGACAACGCCGGCCCCTGGCCCATCCCGGAATTCAGCAGGCCCTCGACGATCGGCACCTCGGTCAGCGTTGCGAAGTACATGAACGCGCCGACAATCGAGGCAAAAAAGTTGGCCAGAAGCGAATTTCCACCAACCAGACCGCCAATCCACTGGTTCGGAATCAAACCACGTTCGCTGCCTCCAGGCCCTCCAAGCAGCAGCCCGGCCACCACGACACCGGCCAGCAGCAACGGAAGAATCTGCTTGGCGAATGTCCAGCTCGAATCAACCCATTCCTTCAATTCGTCCTTCCGGAACCAAGCTATAACCGCGACGCCAAGGCCGAGAACCATCACACCCGTGATGATCCATTTCACCGAATGGATGGCCGCCCACCACCCCGTGGTGCCCTCTTGGGGCTTGCCCCAGTTCGCGAACACAAGGATTCCCATCATCGCGGCAAAGTACAAAGCGTCCTGCCACAAGGCGCGCCCACGGACGTCTTCGTCCGGGATCACCACACCCGAGGTCTGTCTGGCCTTCTCTTCCTTCCTGAAGATCAACTGCATCAACAGGCCGATAACGACCGCAAACGTTATCGCACCGACAGCCCTGGCAATACCCAGCTTTGGCCCCAGGATTCTGGCAGTCATGATGATCGCCAGCACATTGATGGCCGGCCCTGAATAAAGGAACGCCGTTGCCGGCCCCAGACCGGCGCCACGCTTGTGTATGCTGGCGAACAAAGGCAGCACCGTGCAGGAACAAACGGCCAGGATGGTGCCAGAAACGGCCGCCACGGGATAGGCGACGATCTTTTTCGCCTGGGGTCCCAGATACTTCATCACGGAACCCTGGCTGACGAACACGCTGATCGCGCCGGCGATGAAAAACGCCGGGACAAGGCACAGTAGAACATGCTCCCTCGCGTACCACCGAACCAGCGAAAGGCTTTCGAGAACCGCACCGGTGAAACGCGCGCTATCGATCGGCATGAACCAGATCGCCAGAAAGGCAACCAGAATCAACGCCAGCTTTGTCGTCTCCTTCATGATTCAATCTGTCCCCGTCCACCGGACTTGCGACCGACCACCCTGACACTTGAGACCTTACCCGCCAGTTCGCTTGAGAATCTGACGGCCTTCTCACCCGTCAACCCGCCGGTTCCGCAGCATCCGCCTGTATCGACAGCACCCAGAAGGCCCTGAAGCTGTTCCGACGAATAGACAAGCCGATCCGAGACCGTCACATCACATAGGCCGGCCTGCCGCAGTCCGTCCAGGTACTCGGCCTCGGGGATCGCTCCCGATATACATGCGGTGTAAAGCTCGGCCTGGGCCTGAATCCACTCGGGCAGAGGCTCCGAAACGATATCCGAGATCGAAATCCTGCCGTTCGGACGCAACACTCGAACCAACTCGCGAAAAACCCGGTTCTTCTCGGGTGACAGGTTGATGACGCAGTTCGAGATCACCAGGTCGACAGAACCGTCCTCAACGGGAAGATCCTCGATGATGCCCTGCCGCAACTCGACGTTTTCCAGACCGGCAGCCACCGCGTTCGCCCTGGCACGGTCGATCATCTCGGCAGTCATGTCCACGCCTATCACGCGCCCGGACGGCCCGGTCATCTTCGCCGCCAGAAGAAGATCCATACCCGCTCCGGACCCGAGGTCAAGCACCGTGTCACCCGGCCGGATCGCCGCCAATGCCAGGGGATTGCCGCACCCGAACGAGCTTACCACCGCGTCGGGCGGCAACGCCGCCATCTGTTCTCTGGAATAGCCTGCCATGCGGGCCAGCAACGCCTCGGAAACGGCACCCTTTCCGCAACAACACCCCCTGCCCCGCGCCGGGGCCCTCGAGAGGGCCTTCCCCTCACGCGCGGCCCCCTCACGGGCGGATGCGCTGGCACCACGACGTTCCAACGCTTTACGAACCGCCTTGGCGTAGGATTCAGAGACCTGCTTCCTTACATCGTCAGACCTGCCCATGCGCGCCCCCTTTTTGTCATCCGCCACAACCGCGGACGTTGTCCTCGCAAACCGGCGGCTGCCGCTTGACGCGCAGTTGGAGGTTCAACGCCTCGGTCAACTCCCGCGAAGCATCCAGCGCCGCCACCGCGTCCATCGCATCCATCAGGGCCGCACGTTCGAAATCCGCCAGATTCTGTCGGATTCTGTAATGAGACCACTGTCCTTCGCGACGATCGCTCACGAGCCCGGCATGCCGCAGGGTCGCCAGGTGACGAGATGCCTTTGACTGCGTGATACCCAGAGCTCCCATGATCTCGCAGACGCACAGCTCGCCGTGCAGATGCAGCATCAACAGTATCCCCAGGCGGGCCTCGTCGGAGAGAGCCTTGTAGAAATCAGCCACCCTTCTCACCACGGACCTCCGCTCGCGCGAGATATATTCGTTTATCCGGTTATGCGGTCTTTGTCAACTGAAAGAAAAGCCGATGGTGGCCCAGAGTCTATTCCGATCGACTATCTCGTCCGTACCCACGCTCCCACGGCTCGACGCCGCCATCCACCACAAGGAAACACGGTGACGCCTCTGGAGTCGTCCTGCGCCAGGCAGTAAAACGTGCCGGGTCCCGTTCCCTCAGCTTGTCGCGCAGATGTGTCCACTCGAACGCGATCTGCCCTTTCGTTACCGTCATTCCAACGCACGCACACGGGCAGTATCGAATCTTCGTCCGGTCAAACCGATACCCTCGCGCCATCGCCTCATCCAGGATTCGCGACAGGAAGCAGTCGATGGCAATCAGCGGATCCGCCGCGGCCCTGAACCGGTCAAGCTGGGGATGCCGGGTGTACCCGGATGTCCGCCCAGAAAGCACCGCCTGGGCAAGCAGCCCCTCGCGCCAGCAGGCCACCAGCCCCTTCGCATCCAGATGCCGCGGGTGAAGAGACCAGAGCCTCATCAGAACCCTCCGTCAACCTTTTCGCCATCCGGCACCACCTGCGGGGTCAGCACCAGCCTTTCGACCTCGTAGCCCTGCTCCTTGAGCCGCTGCAGAATGCCGTTGTAAACGACACCGTCGATCCGCGGCGTCCTGCTGAGTATCCATAGATAGTCGCGCGAAGGGCTGCCGACAACGGAGTACTCGTAGTCGGCGCCGAGCTCGACGATCCAGTAGTCACCCCAGAAGTTTCCGAAGAAACTGACCTCAAGCCTGGCGTTCGTTCGGACGTCCACGACCCTAGCCCGACCGTGCGACTCCTTCAATCTGCCGTCCAGCGACCCTTTCCTGCACGCGTTGACCACTTCAATCTCGCCATTGTCCTTCAACGCGTATCTGGCGGTCGTCGCCGTGCAACCACGCTGGAACCACTGCGGAAAACTGGCGATGTCGTACCAGGTTCCAAGATAGCGGGAAAGATCCACATGCTCGACGGTCTTCAACTCGGGCAGTTTCAGACGTTCGGTCGTGGTCGTGGCACATCCGGCACCGCCCACTATCACCGCCACAAACAACGCCGCCACGCCGATTCGAACCATACCCCTGCCATTTGAATTGCCCATATCGCGCCATGCCCCCTGTTTTGAAACCATGCGGTCGCCAGCGCGGCGGCCTTCACGCAGGCTACGCACGCCAAGGAAACGCGTCAATGCTCCAAGAAAGATTGAATAGCGAGTTCAGAGGATTGCAAGTGTGAAATCCGCCGGTGACCACGTTGATTGACTTGGAGAAATGCTTCTACTTAAACCCGAACAGAGACATCAGCTCGAAAATTCCCCAGCCGAACAGGCCTGCGGCCGGAATCGTGATGATCCATGCCCACACTATGCGCTGTGCCCAGATCCACCTGACGCTGCGGACCCCGCTGACGGCACCCACGCCGATGATGGCGCCGGTGATCGTGTGGGTCGTGGAAACGGGAATGCCCAGCAGGCTGATGGCAAGAATCGTGACGCCGCCACCGGTCTCGGCGCTGAAACCGTGCATCGGGTCCAGTTTGGTCAGCTTGGTTCCCATAGTCTTGACTATACGGAACCCGCCGAACAAGGTTCCTGCCGCGATAGCCACATAACAGAGCACGACGATCCAGTTCGGTATCGCGTCCGGAGCGTTGGCGGCCTGGCCCCATGTCTCGCCGGGAAGGCCGGACGCCAGCAACAGCGCGAAAATGATTCCGGCGGTCTTCTGCGCATCGTTGGAACCGTGCGAGAACGAGTAGATCGCCGACGACACGAGCTGCAGTTTCCTGAACATCGGAATCAGCTTCAGCGGTGGCATCTTCCGCACCAGCCAGATCACGATGATGTGATTCAGCATGCCCAGCACGAAACCAAGACACGGCGCAATCACAATGAAGGCGGCTATCTTGCCGATACCGGCGAATTTCAGCGCGGAGATCCCAGCCTTGGCCAGCGCGGCCCCGGCATACCCCCCAACCAGGGCGTGCGATGACGACGATGGCAGGCCGAGCCACCAGGTAATCAGATTCCAGATGATGGCGCCCACCAGCCCGGAAAAAATGACCGGCACGGTGACCATGTTGATGTCGACGACATCCTTGCCTATGGTCTTCGCGACCGCGGTGCCTATCACGAAGAAGGCGGCGAAATTGAAAAAAGCGGCCCACGCGACGGCGAATCTCGGGGTCAGCACGCGAGTGGCGACCACGGTCGCAATCGCATTGGCCGCGTCATGAAAACCGTTGACGAAGTCGAATACAACCGCGACCACAAGTGTCACGATAATCAAGGGATCCACGGATGCCAGGAAAGATGTCAAAACCTGTCTAGCCCCCATCCTGCCGGCCGAAATTTCGCGCAGAGTATATTCCGATATCGGACGAACGGATCACGGGGATAAAAAAATACCGGTAGAAAAGATGGGAAAACGACAGTGAATCAACCCTGACCGATCAACGCCATGAAGCGGTACATGGCGAACCCGATCAATCCGGACATCGGGATCGTCAGGATCCATGCCCAGACAATCCTTCGCGCCACTATCCATCGCACGCTGCGCAGGCCTCCGACAGTCCCAACGCCGACGATCGCGCCGGTAATCGTGTGCGTCGTCGACACCGGGATGCCCAGCAGGCTGACGGCAAGGATGGTGACACCCCCGCCCGTCTCGGCGCTGAACCCGTGCATCGGATCCAGCTTGGTCAGCTTGGTGCCCATGGTCTTGACTATGCGGAACCCGCCGAACAGCGTGCCGGCCGCGATCATCGCGTGACAAGTGAATATGATCCACGCGGGCAGGCCATCACCGCCGGGCGTCTCGACATATCCCCACGAAGCAGGATTGATACCCGACGCGATAAGCAGCGCGAAGATGATCCCCATCGTCTTCTGCGCGTCGTTCGAGCCGTGTGAAAACGAATAGATCGCCGCCGAGACCAGTTGCAGCTTCCGAAACAGTGGAAACAGCCTGTTCGGCGGCATGCGCCTGACGATCCACGTGGCGATGATGTGGTTCAGCATCCCCAGAAGAAACCCGACACATGGCGCGATTACGATGAACGCCGCTATCTTGCCCAGACCGCCGAACTTCAGCGCGCCGACGCCGGCCATGGCGAGCGCCGCTCCCGCGTAACCGCCGACCAGCGCATGCG
Source organism: uncultured Anaeromyxobacteraceae bacterium (assembly GCA_964573455.1). Taxonomy (GTDB): domain Bacteria; phylum Myxococcota_A; class UBA9042; order DTJE01; family DTJE01; genus JAGOFO01. The sequence goes on from CAZNJW010000074.1 coordinate 12,303, forward strand.
ACGAGGATGACGGCAACCCAAGCCACCAGGTGATCAGGTTCCAGGTGATCGCCCCCATCAGCCCGGAAAAAATGACCGGAACCGTTATGAGATTCACGTCGACAACGTCCTTGCCGACCGTCTTTGCAACCGCCACGCCCAGGGTGAAGGCGGCCACGAAGTTGAAGAAGGCTGCCCAGGCTACCGCGAAACGCGGACTGAGCACACGCGTCGCCACCACGGTTGCAATGGAGTTTGCCGCGTCGTGAAAACCATTCACGAAGTCGAATATCAACGCAGCCAACAATGTTATTATAATCAGAGGGTTACCGTTCAGTAAGTCATGGACAAATTCCACCGCTCACCTCCGTAGTCCGTCCCTGTCCCGGGTGACCGCCCGGGCTTTATGATGGTTCCTTGTCAGCCCACGTGCTGGATGAAAAGCCCCTCGATGATGTTGGCGGCGTCTTCACATTTGTCGATCGCCTCTTCAAGGGACTCGTACAGTTCTTTCGCCTTCATCAGTTCGAGCGGATCCATCCTCTGACGGAAAAGATCGCCAACCCCGGTCCTCTTTATGCGGTCGCCCTCGTTCTCAAGCCTGTTCACCTCGCGGCATATCGCGCTGATCTCGGATGCGTGCTTCTTCATGTCGCGCAGGAAACCGACCGCGCGGTTCAGTTCCTGGACCGAACTTAACAGCACCCTGTTCAACTGCTTCACACCATCCTGAACACTCGTGATCTCATAGAACTCTATCCGGTGCGCGGCCGCCTGGATCAGATCTGCTATGTCGTCAAGCGCGCTGATCAGCGTGCTGGTCTCATCGCGATCAAGGGGCGTGATGAACGTCCTGCGCAGCAGGTCGACCGTCATGTGAGTGTAGTTGTCACACTGATGTTCGAACTCCTCGATGCGCCGGACATGCGCGATTGCCTCCGGGGTGCCCACCTGGTCCAACAGGATCTGCATCGTCTTCGCGGCTTCCAGCGTCGATGCCGCATGCTGCTCAAAAAGCTCAAAGAATCCAATGTTTTTAGGGAGTATCTTCTCCAGCATTACATGACCTCCAGTCAGCCGGTTTCCAGACTCTTAACCTTACGGGCCGAAAA
>CAZNJW010000075.1:0-13127 GCA_964573455.1 uncultured Anaeromyxobacteraceae bacterium
GTTCTCGTCCGTGGTCAAGCTCGAATTCCGCAGGATAAAAAAGTCCGAATCCACGGCGCGTGCGATGGATTTTGTCGAGGCGTCGATGTTTGACAAGGCCGCGGGGCTCTTTGAGGCGGCACTGGGCGATCCCGGTCTGGACGAGGACGAGATCGGTTGGGCGAGATACAATATCGCGGTCATTCGATGGGCCCAGGGGGACTACAGTGGCTGTGTCGATCAGGCCGGCATGGCGCTCGATGCGCTGGGTGCCGAGAACCTGGTCGTGGAGGTCAGGAACAGGTGTATCCAGTACGTGAGATAGGAAGATTCGTTCTGGTGGCATGCCTGATGGCGTCCACGCTCCAGGGCGGGTGTGCCGCCGCATCGCGCAGCGTGCTTCCCGGTGCGGTCGCCGCATCGAAGAAGGCCGTCCCTGACTGGGTCGATTCGGTTGAGGGCGTGCCTTGCGGCGGCGCCGAGACCTGCGTGATCGGAATCGCCAGGTGTGCCGGTGACGGTTCGTCCGCCCTTGATGCCGCCCGGATGTCCGGATACGCGCGGCTCGCCTCGATGGCCTTCCCGGTCGATGTCGCCGGTGAATGGCGTGACCTGCAGACCATCGAATTATCCGGCGGCGGCGAAAAATCGCGTACGACGATCAGCGACGAGGTTAGGGCCGAGCTCGGGGGCCGCGTGTCCGGAGCCCGCGTGGTGGATGAATACTGGTCGCTTCGACGGGTTCACAGCGTACACGGCGTTTCCGACTGCTACGACGGTTGGTCCCTGCTGGCGATGTCGACGAGCGAACTCAAGTCGCTGTACCCGCGTGAACTTCAGCGGTCCGGCGAGGAAGTCGAGCGTCTGTCTGCCAGTCTGGCGCCGGTCGAGGCCGGCATACGCGCCGACGACAGACTTTTCCATGACGGGGTGCCGGTCGCCCTGTCGGTTTTCCAGGATACCGAGTCGGCGATCCCCGGCCTTCAGCCGGTTGACGGTCTATCCCAGCTCAAGGGACGGCTCGCGGCAGCCGAAGGCGCTTTCGGGCGCAGGATTTCGTTCACGGCAGCCGTTTCAGGCGTTGACACCGCCACCGTCACGTCCCGTGTGGCGCTTCGGGTCGCGGCAGCCGGGTCGCCTCTTACGGGCATGGAACTGGTCCTTGACGGATGCGGCCTCGACGGTCTGGTGGTGGTCACCGACGCCGGTGGCGCCTCCGAGGTCAACGTCCGTCACGAGTCGTTGTTCTCCCAGTGCGCGCTCGGGATTCGTTTCAGAGGCATCTCCGGCTTCAAAACATCGGTACAGGTGCCGGCGCCGTTTTCCGGGTCCACGGTGTCGGTGGACCTGTCCGCAACCGGTTATCACAGCCAGAGATTGAGAGGGGCGCTCACCAACCGCGCGGTCGCCGAGTCCGCCAGGCTTGAGCGCGCCAGGTCCATGTCCGACAGGCCAATGATCGAGTTCAGACTCACGGTCAAGCTGCACGTCCGGAATCCAGTTCCATACAATGGCCGCGTGGTGATGGTCTCCGGGGATCTTGAGATCTCTCTTGCCGGGTATTCCGGTGGACGTCAGGTGATTTCATGGTCATCCGGGCACAAGTCAATCCGCAGTCTCGGACTTGATGAAGCGCAGCTTGACGTCGGGCTTGAAAATCAGACCGGGCAGGCAATCGCGGTGGCTGTAACGTCCTTTCTGGACGCGATCTCGGGAAAGCAGTCTCGTTGACCTGTACGTTCCCTTCGGATTTCTGGTAGATTTCCGCCCTGGTTTTTCCTGGAGGCATGGCAATGTCGATAAAGGTTTTTGTCTTCAAGGATTTCGACGCGATCAGCGAATCCGCGGCGAATTTTGTTAGACAGCGTATTGCCGCCGGCAGGGCCGACGGTACTCCTTTCGTGCTGGGACTCGCCACTGGAAACAGCCCCACCGGCATGTACAAGCATCTGGCCCGGGCGGTCAACCGCGGCGAGATGGATCCGTCGATGGTTCGCACCTTCAACCTCGACGAGTATGTCGGTCTGCCGGGTGACAACGCTCAGGACAGGGCCACCCACCCCGAAAGCTATTCGTATTTCATGATTCAGGAATTCTTCGGCCTGATGTCCAGGAAATTCAGGTCGACCAGGGTTCCGGCTGGAACGCTGATCGACCAGCCCACGCTCGTCGCCGAGCTCGCGGCGCATCCGGAATCGTGGCGTGAGTCGGGCACGGGCCGCGGCAGGGCGATCGTGATAGATCCCGGCGCCGGTGGTTACCCCGGGTGGGTTCGCGATCACGTCCTGTTCGATTACGACCGCCAGATCCAGGCTGCCGGTGGTGTCGACCTGCAGGTGATCGGTGTGGGAGGCAAGGGACACGTGGCCTTCCATGAGGCCGGTGTTGAATTCGAAGGCAACCGGATGCTGCTGGTCCGGCTGGACGACAACACGGTCGACAACGCGGTCAGGGACGGACATTTCCGCAGTCGGGAGGACTGCCCCCTTTACGCGGTCAGCATGGGCGCGCAACTGGTGTTCGAGGCCCGAACCGTGGTGCTGCTGGCCGAGGGGGCCAGGAAGATCGAGCCTGTGACCAGGGCGCTGCTGGGCGAGGTCACGTCCGATGTTCCGCTTTCGTACTGTCAGGAGTACAGCCGGCGCGGGGGCGAACTGGAGTGCTTCGTCGACGCGGTCGTTGGCCGCGAACTGCTCAAGAACGCCGCAACGCTGGCTGATCGAGGGGTTGAACTGATCGACATGACGGATGTGGTCGCGTCGACCAGTGTGGCGGAAATCGCGTTTGCCCGCGATCCCCGGACGGGGAAGCTCGCATGACAGGCCGCTGGCCGGAGGTGTTCCGTTGTCATATCGTTTTTCGCGGCAGGACGGGATCGACGTCGTTGCCGGTAACGGGCTGGAGATAGCGGTTTCGAGGATCGGCGCCGAGCTGATCGGCATGACCTGGCTTCGTCCCGGCGCAGACCCGGTGGCGGTTCTGTGGCGTAACAAGCTCGTCGATCCGCCATGTGACGGATGGTGGCGACGGCACGCACCTATCCTTTTCCCCATAGTGGGCGGCATTCATGACAATCGATCGGTCACCTCGGAAGGCGTGGCCGTTCACTTCGAAGGTCTTCACGGATTCCTCAGGAACAGAAGCCTTGAAACCATCAAGGCGGAACAGGTCGACGACGGCTTCCTGCTGTCTTACCGACTCGTGTCCGATGATAGGACCCTCGACATGTTTCCCTGGGATTTCGAGGTGATGGTCCAGTACCTGATCTCCGGAACCACCGTGACTCAGGAGCTGACCGTCCGCAACAGCGGGACCCGGCCCATGCCGTTCCAGATCGGGTGGCATCCCGGGATCAACGTGCCGCTCGGGTCCGGCGAGAAGAAGAACTGTCTGCTGCGCCTTCCCGAAGGACGCATGGTCAGGATGCTCAACGACGAGAACTGCCATCTGACAGGCGAGGCGCTGCCTTTTGAGTCGTCGGGGGCCTTCGAATTCAATGAACGCGAACTCGAACTGACCTACATGTTTGACGTCTCTGCCGTGCCGCCGGCCGACCGGCTGGTCCAGATCGAGGATCCACGCGCGGCAGCCCGTGTCACTGTGTCCTTTCCAGACTATCCGCACCTTGGCGTGTGGTCGGATGCCGGGGCGCCCTTCATCTGCGTGGAGCCGTGGCAGGGCATGGACGACAGCGTTGTTCAGGAGCCGTTTGACAGGAAATTCGGTGTTGTTATTCTGATGCCCGGATGCGCCCAGACGCGTCGGGCCGCGATTTCGGTTCAAGGAACAGAGGTGTGAAAACAATGAGACCTGGAAATCTGGTGATCGGGCAGTCAGGAGGCCCGACCGCGGTGATCAATGCATCCCTGGTCGGAGTGATCCGCGAGGCGAAAAGACACGAAGTGGTCAGGAATGTGTACGGCATGCGCTGGGGAATTCAGGGCTTCATGGAAGAGGCGATGATCGACCTCGGAAAGGAACCTGACGACAGGCTGGAACTGTTGAGCAGAACTCCATCCTCGGCGCTCGGTTCCTGTCGCCTGAAGCTGAAGGATGAACACCTTCCCAGGGTCCTCGAGGTGATCCGGAAGCATGACATCCGTTTCTTTTTCTATATCGGCGGCGACGATTCCCAGAACACAACCCATCGCGTGGTCGAGTACTGCAGGGCGCAGGGTTACGAGATTTACGGCATCGGGATTCCGAAGACAGTGGACAACGACCTCTTCGGTACCGATCACACTCCAGGCTACGGATCGGCCGCCCGGTACGTCGCCCTTTCGGCCCAGCAGGGCGGAATCCTGGCAAGGGACATGCAGAAGGTCGACCCGGTATGCGTGTACCAGGCGGTCGGTCGAGACGCCGGCTGGCTGGCGGCGGCGGCCGCGCTGGCAAAGCGGTACGAGGATGATCCGCCACACTTGATTTACATTCCCGAGCGCCCTTTCACGAAGGATCGGTTCTTCGCCGACGTGGAACGTTGTTACTCCAGGTACGGGTTCGTGTCGATCGTGGTGGGCGAGGGTATCGCCTTCCCGGATGGGTCTCCCGTGTCGGGGACACAGACGTTCGACAAGTTCGGAAACCCGGAGTTCGGGGCAATGGGCGGTGCGTCGGCCGCCATGGTGGTCAAGAATCTGGCTTGTGACCATCTCGGCTGCCGTGGAGAGTTCCAGATCGTGGAGTCGCTTCAGATGGCCGGAATGGATCGGGCGTCCGAGGTCGATCGGCGCGAGGCCCTCATGGCCGGTGTCGAGGCGGTGCGTCTTGCGGTGTCAGGGAAATCGGGGCTGATGGTGTCGTTCGAGAGGGCGCCCGGCGACGCCTATGAATGCCGCTATGTAGCCGTTCCCCTTCTAAAGGTGAACGAGGGCAAGCAGACGATGCCGGACCGTTTCATCGACGACGAAAACAGCTTCGTGACGCCGGCATTCCTCGACTACCTCAGGCCGCTGGTCGGCGAGTTGCCGGAAATGGGACGCCTGTCGTATACAGGGATTTGACGTGTCTGAAGTCTCAATTCAAACCACGGAGATGCCAATGCCATCTTTCGAGTACCGGAATGGACGATTCTACAAGGACGGCGAGCCCTTCTACTTCATCGGGGCCGAGTATCAGTACTATCGGGACAAGCGCGCCAACTGGGCGGCCAGACTGGACCAGCTCAAGGCGGGACACGTCAACGTAATCTGTTTCTACACGCCCTGGCGTCACCACATCGTCCACAATCCTGTCGACGGGTCGATCTCGTACGACTTCGATGGTCGGACGTTCGACTCGCGCGACCTCAGGACGTTCCTCAAGCTGTGCCAGGAGCGCGGCCTTTACATGCTGGCCAAGCCCGGTCCGTTCGTCCACTCCGAACTGAACATCGGCGGTCTTCCGGACGTGACCTCCCCCTCGTTCAACCCCGGAATCGATCCTGTTCGCATCTACAACGGTCGGGAGCTGTACTGGGAGTATGACAACACGCAGCTTCCATCACCGCACGACCCGCTTTTCGACGAGCTTGCCAGAAACTGGCTGGGCGAGGTCGGGAAGGTTCTGAGGCCTTACTGCGCGCCGCACGGAAACATCATTGCCCTTCAGCTTCTCGACGAGACGATCTACTGCACGTCGAACGATGCGCCCTGGCACTTCGGGTACGATGCGCCGGACATGAGGGCCTTCCACCGTTTCGTGGCAGAAAAATACGGCGATCTGGCGCGATACAACGAGATCCACAGGACCTCCTACAAGGCGTTTGAATTCATTCCCGCGCCGCGTCTGGAACCTTCCGAGCCGATCGCCCGCGCGCGGCACGACCTCCTCGGGATCATCGACTGGGGCGAGTTCCAGTGGCGAATCAGGCGTGACATCTACGCGCGTTACAAGGACTATCTGGGCCTCGATCTGCCGTACCTTACCAACTACGCCGGAATCACGCCTCCGATCGTGGAGAACGTCCCGGACGCGGCCGAGACCGCCACCAGGGACACACCGCCCGAGTACGTGCGTCTTTACGCCGACTGGTGGTTCAACCAGAACCGTGTCGATCAGGATCTGGATGTCTACGAATACGGGATGATCTCGTGGCTGGGTGTGGCCGCCTACAACATCCAGGACGCGTCCTCGGAGCCTGGCGAACTCGGCGCGAACGAGGTGTTTCATCGTTACATCAACACGGCGCGGCGTCGCAGGGGAATCAACATCGAGGAGAACTGGGGGTTCGCCAAGCTGTACCACCCGCTTTCCGAGTTCCCGGCGATTCCGTTCTTCCAGACGCTGGCGTGCGTGGCCGGCGGCTGCACGGGCTACGTCGTCTTCACGGGGGTCAATCACGGTTACTGGCTGGACGACCTCGATAAGACGACTCAGAAGCAGCACAGGACGTTCCCGTCGCACGCCCCGATTGGCGAGAACGGCGAAATCGGTCCGATGTACCACGCCATGAGCCTGCTCAACGAGTGGTTTGCCAGGGAGGGAAAGGACTTCCTGAAGGCCGAGATGGACGTGGACGTTACTTTGCTGATCGTTCCGGAGTACGCGGCGGTCTCGTCATGGGTTCCGGATCGTGACCACTGGAAATTGCCGTGGTCGATCCCCAGGGCGGGCTTCGACGTCATAGAGCCGGCCACGTTCATATGCAATCGCAATGGCGTGAACTTCGAGATGGCCGAGTTGCCTGCCCTGACGGTCGATTCCATGCTTGAAAGAAAGCGGCTGGCCATCCACCTGGGCTTTTTCCTGGCGCGTGGCGAACAGGAGAAGCTGGTCGAATTCGTGCGACGGGGTGGCACCCTTCTATGCAGCGGGGAACTGCCCGAGTTCGATGAATTCATGAACCCCTGCACCGTCTTGAAGGATTTCGTCTTCGAAGGCCATCCCGGGCTGCGCTATTCAACCGGGAACATCTTCAATGATGAAAGCGCATTCATGGGCAATCTGAGGGTGACAGGTTTCGAGCCCCGGCTGACATGCAGCGACGGCCTGCTCGCGTTCGTCTATCGAAACGGGGCCGACCATTTCATCCTGTTCTTCAATTTCGACCGCGACGGGGAGTTCAGGAAGACCGTCCGCGCCGGCCACGTCAAGCTGGATCTCACGGTCGGATCCAAGACCTGCGGAGTGGTCCGTGTCACGGACGGCCGCATCAAGTCCTATCTGGTCAAGGGTGTCAACGAGTTCGAGAACATCTCGTCCAAGGTTCGGATTTCGATGGGCGATCAGTCTTTCGAGTTCACGGGCGATCAGTCCAGGTACGACATCTGAGGAACGTGGTCTCCGCCTATTTCACCAGCCTGAACATCTTTTTTGGCGGCCACCAGAAGATCACGGCCTTTCCGCGCAGGTTTTCGATCGGAACGAAGCCCCAGTATCGACCGTCGCTGGAGTTGTCCCGGTTGTCCCCCATGCACAGGACGTGTCCTTCGGGGACGATGACGTCGGGGAATGCCTCGTTGCCGGCGGCGGGAGACGCGAACGACATCGGGTTGTTCACTGGCCAGTCCGGGTCGTTCCTGCAGACGTGGGATGGAGTGCGGCCGGCGCCCGAGATGTGCTGGGTGATATAGGTTACCTTGCCCAGGGTCTCCTTCTGGCGTTCGCAGACGCACCCGGCCAGGTTGTCGTCCGCACAATCCCCGTCGTGCTTGACTACCTCGGTCGGTATGGGCTTTCCGTTGATTATCAGACGGTTTCCCTCAAGGCGCACGCGGTCTCCAGGAACGCCGATGACACGCTTCAAAAAGGCCTTTCCGAAGTCTCTGCCGGGAACCGGGTAATCGAATACGACGACGTCGCCGCGTTCCGGCCCGGCACCGCCGACCAGATCGAAGTGGGTGAACGGGACGCGCAGACCGTAGATCGCCTTGTTCACGAACATCTGGTTCTTGATCGCGACGGTGGGAATCATCGACCCGGTCGGGATCTGGAAGGCTTCGAACAGGAAGATACGGAAAAGCATCGCCACGACCAGGGCAACCAGGATGGCTTCGACATATTCGCGTGACGACGCGTTCTTCAACACGGCCTCGTGCGATTTCAGTCTGCCAAGGAGCTTGCCAGCTGCGGCGCTGACGCCAGCTGCGGTCGATTCGTCGGGAGATGCCTTGTGCCGGCCGATGGCCTTCTGCAGTTCCATCAGGTCGTCGGCGCATGCGCGCGCCTCACGGGCATCGAGTCTGGATCCGCGGTATTTCAGTACCTTACGCGCCTCGGAGGCCAGCTTTCTGGACTCCCGGATCGTCATAGGTCGAATATCGTCGCTTTTCATAGGTGCCTCGAATCGAATCATCCCGGGATAGGGGAGCCCCCGGGTAAGCCCGGGCCAAGAATAGAAGCCGCCATGACTAATGTCAAATTGCCCGGGGGCGTTGACGCGAGGGCCACATGATCGGAATATTGAGTCCCTCTTTCCCCGGTGTACCGGGCAGTCTGGACAATCGATGGAGTCCGAGAGCCGAAATATCACCACTCTTTCGCCCGACGATGTCGGGAAGCTGGTGTTGCTTCTCGGTCTGAAGCGCTTTTGCGATGCCGGACTCGATGTGAAATTCATCACGATCGACGAGGAACGCCTCAGGATGGGGTTTTCATGGTCCGGGGTCGGAGACAGTGAGATCATCATCCGGGCGTTCGACGACAGCCCGGCATATATCCGTACGGCCAGGCTTTCATTTTCCGTGGCTGGTGAAAGCGTCTCGAGACCGTACCAGATTCTTCTGAAACGCATGGCCGTTTCGGTCGGAGATAGCTGCCTCGACGACCTCTTCTCGGTAGTCTGGCACGGCAAGAACCAGGCAGATCGGGAATCGACAATCAACTCCTGGAACGTAGCGGATTCGTGGGGGTCGTTCTTCTGTGGCCAGGCCATGTCCAGGAAGTTCTACGAGGCCATGCAGTTCGAGGACAACGCGTGTTTCATCGTGCACGGGGACCTTGAATGCAAGTTCATAACTCCGCGTTTCAGGGCCACGCTGCCGAGGTTTTTCAACTATCCCTGGAAGCTCTTCGGTGAATCCGAGGGCGCGGATCCACTTTCCGACCTGTCCGATCACGACGTCATTTATGGCGGCGAGGAGCGTCTCGCCGAGGTGATCGAACGGATGCTGAATGAACGCGTCGTCTCCGGACCGATGATCATCAACTCCACCTGCGTTCCAGTCGTGATCGGCGACGACGTGGATAAGGTCATGGAGCGCTTCCGCGACCGCTGCGCCGACGGTATCTTCCATCTGAGTCCAAGAACCACCGACTCGATGGAGTTGATGATGCAGTATCTCGACGTGGCCCGTGAAACTGCGTTGCGCGAGACCTCGCCGGAGCCTGGTTCAATCGCGCTGGTGGGCTTCAGGGCCGGCCGTTCACAGAAGGAACTCGAGACATTGATCGGCGCCTGCGGGATCAGTCTGAAGGGGTCTATCCTTCCCAAGGCGAGCGCGCAGCTGATGGAAGAAGTGATGCGCGCCCAGACGCTCGTGCTGCGTCCAAGCGTCTTCATGATCGACATGTACGAGCGAGTATTCCGTGGGTGCGGCATTCGGATGATTCAACCTCCGGCGCCGTTCGGGTTCGAGGGAACCGCCTCGTGGCTGACTCGGCTCGGCGCCGTTAGCGGCAGATCCGATCAGGTCGAAACGGTCGTCCGGACGAATCTTGAGGCTTACCGTGGCGAGCTGGAGCGATTGCGCGTCCGCGCCTCGCGGCACGAGATGATTCTTGTGGCCGATCCCGGCGAGCCCTCCAGGTTGTTCGACCCCGTTTCGCCAACCGGTCTGGCGTTGCTCCCTCTGGTGAAAGAACTTGGCTACGGTCTTCGTGTCCTGGCCAGGAACGACAACTCTTCCGTTTTCAAGGACTTTGCCGACAGGATCGGACTGTGGGCGTCGGAAAACGACTCCAACGTCCGCATCTCAGGATTCGACGACGAGGGGTCACTGGCCGCGGAACTGAATTCGGTGGAGTCGGGGGCGGTATTTTCGGAATACTTCTACGACACAAGGATTTCACGGGCCGGCCTGCCCCAGTTCTCGGCCCGGGATTTCGACATGGGATTTGCCGGCGCGATAAGAACGGCGCGCCGGTTGCTGCGTCTGGTTGAGACGCCATTCTACAGGCGGTACGGCAGGTTGTCCGCGACCGAACGCGGGTCCGCCGGCTGGTGGAGAGCATGAGCCTGGCCCAGACACATGAGTTCAGGATTCCATACATGGTCGGCGTGTACCTCGCGGTCAACGCCATCCCCGACGTCTGGCTGCTGACGGACGGTCCCGACTGTCTGTTTTTCAAGGCAGAGTTCGTTCACGGCGCGCAGGATTTTCATTCGACGCTGCTGGACGTCAAAGGGCGGCATCGCGTGGCCCACACCCTGGCTGACATCAACAACGTCGTGCTGGATCGCGAGCAGCATATCGCCAGCATGATTCAGCGTCTGGCCATGGAACCGGACGCGGGAATGGTCCTTGTGTCGGCGTTGCCGATGGCAAGCATCACAGGTACCCAGTACGACAGGATCGCCAGGGACATGTCCTCCAGGACAGAAAAGCCGATTGCGGAGGTGCCGGCGAGGTCGCTGCAGGGTGACTGGATGGACGGTTACGCCCAGGTGCTGGCCGCGGTCGCGCGCGAGATCCCCGCGCCGTCCGGTTTGAACCAGTCCCGGGACACGGTCGCGATCGTGGGGCCGCTGGTGGACAGGACCGAGGCCGACCGGCTGGCTGACGTCAGGGAACTGCGTCGGATTCTTGAAGACGGTCTCGGGCTGCGGGTCGCGTCGATATGGCCGTCGAACGTTCCTGTCCACGAGTTGGCCAACGTATTTGGCGCCGGGACGTTGATCTCGCTGCCGTATGGACGCAAAGCCGCGAAGATTCTTAAGAAGAGAACGGGCGCGCGGCTTGTCGAGGCGTCACTGCCTGTCGGGGTTGCCGGCACATCGGCATTCGTCCGTGAGGTAGCCGCGGCCCTCGACCGCCAGGAGGCCGGTGAACGTTTTCTTCAGGAAGAAATGGACTCCTGGAATGGCCGCATGAAGCACGCCTCGCGTGAGATTGGCGGTCGGCGTTTCATCGTCATAGGCGATCCGTGGCTGGCTCCGGCGACGATTCGGATGATTGAGGCAGCCGGAGGCCTGGTCGTGGCCGCGCAGACCACGTCATCCGACATGCGCCCGATTGGCGGCCTGCCGTCGCTGATGGAACTTGAACCACCGGTGCAGGTGGACATGATCGTTGCGCCTACGCGCGGTATTGACGCGGCACTCAGGATGGCCTGCCCATTTTTCGAATTCGGCTTCACAAGTTACGGGACGCATGCCTTCTTCGACGCTCCGACGGTGGGATTCGGCGGTGCGGTCAACGTGCTTTCGGCGATGTCTTCGTCGTTGTCGCTGTTTAAGCGGCTGGACGAATCCGGGCGCTGGGATTTGAGGAACCTCGCCGATCGCTCGCTGGTCACTCCCGGCGACGGGCTGGCTGATACGAGAGGGTAGGGATGGATCGTCCCGGGGACACCGACAGGGTTCTCAGGGAACCGCCGGCCGGCCTGATGGCTGAGCTTGGCCTGTCCCGACTCGAATCAGCCGGGTGCAGGCTGGTACTGGTGGAAAGCCTTGCGGCATCCGTCCGTCTGCAATTCGATTGGGAACGCATCGGCATGGGCGCGGTGACCGTGGGCCCGGACGACGGCTCACCGGCATTCATAAGCGCCGGAGGACTCTCGATCAGGTATTCAGGACGCGAGGTCGGCAGACCATGGGCGATCTTGATGTCAGCCCTGGCAGCACGAATGCGCGGTCGTGATATCGAGAGGCTGATGATCGACTGCGGTCTCAGGGTTCCGTCGTCGGACGAGTCCGCCGTTCAGACTGTGTCGCGTCCATTCAATCCGATTCTGGATTGGGCGCCGGAGGACGGCTGGCGACATTTCCAGTGCGAGGCCGCGATGGAGCGGCGATATCGAGAGACGTTCGAGTTCGATACCGACTCTTCGTTCATCGTCCACGGCGATCTCGAGTGTCGGTTCGTGTCGCCCGGCTGCCGGGTCCGCCTTCCTGGAAACTTCATCTATCCGTTCGACCTGTTTTCCCACACCGAGGCCGTCGGGCCTGTCACGGATCTTAACGACGAGGACGTGATCCGCGACCCCTCGCAAAAGATCGAAAAGAGGATCCTGAAGGAGGTCGAGGCAGGACGGGTTCACGGTCCGGTTGTAGTGATTGCCACCTGCGTTCCGGTTGTCATTGCCGAGGATCCCGGGCCTGTCCTGAACAGACTCTCCAGCTTGTGTCCGGCTGGGATTGATTACATTACGCCGGTTTCTCCCCAGACCCCGAGTGAGGCATTCATGACCTCATTCGGACCGCTGCGCCGGGAGGTTCTTTCGATGCCGGCGCGCCAGCGCACGGTCGGTCTTGTCGGGTACCGCCCCGGGCCTGCCAGGGATGATCTTGTCGAACTTCTGGCCGGCGAGGGTATTCAGGTGACCGGCGCGATCGTGCCACTGGTAACATCCCGGATGCTCTGGGAAACGCTGGCCGCGCAGGTCATCGTTGTCGCGCCGTCACGGTATCACGATGCCAATTTCAGCAGCCTGATCGAAGGGGCTTCAGAGGCTGGCCGACAGATCATCCGGCCGCCATATCCATGGGGTGTGAATGCAACCGTCGAGTGGCTGTCGGCTGTGAAGGCTGGCCTGGGACTGGGATCGGCCGGGTCAGACCATCTCGAGGCACTCTCGCGTGAGGCGACTGCCCTTGTAGCCGAGCGTGTGCCGGGTGACGCGGTATTCGTCCTCGTGACCGATATCGCGGGCCTTCCAGGTCTGTGCGATCCGCTCAGTTCCTCGGGTCTGCCGGTCCTTTCCATGATGGCGGGTCTGGGCCTTCGAACCCGTGTTCTGTTGTACGACGCCGCGCGGGAAGAGGAACTGGCCAGGTCTGTGTTCGAGCGAGCATCCGCCGCACTGCCGGCAGGTGCGCGTGTCGAATTGCGGATGTTCCACGATGAAGCCGGGCTGCGAGAGGCTCTGACCGATCCGGAAGTGGGGGGCGTCTACTCCGAGATGGCGTTCGATTACCGGGCCACGAGGGCTGGCATTGCTCCGTTCTCCTCAAGGATTTTTGAGCCTGGTTTCTCCGGTGCGTCAAGAACGGCGATGCGTTTCGCCAG
>CAZNJW010000076.1:0-9566 GCA_964573455.1 uncultured Anaeromyxobacteraceae bacterium
CGCCGTCCGGAAAGGGCGAATTGTCATTCGCCCCTACGGGTCCCAGCCACCTTTCCCGACCGCCCTTCATCGGATACAATGCGCGGGAGTGACCTGTCCCACTTGAAGGTACGGCTTTGTACACCGTCGTTCTTGCAGAAAAACCGGCCATGGCCAGGGACATCGCGAAGGTGCTGGGCGCCGATCGCAAGGGCGCGGGCTGCCTGCAGGGAAACGACTGGATCGTCACCTGGGCGATCGGGCACCTGGTCAGTATCGCGGAACCGCATGAAATCAATCCTGAATGGAAGCGGTGGGCGTGGAACCGCCTGCCAATCCTGCCAAAAGACTGGCAACTGAAGATTCTGCCGGGGACCGCCGACCAGTTCGAGGTCGTCAAGAGACTGCTGAACCGCGACGACGTCGAGGCGGTCGTGTGCGCCACCGACGCCGGGCGCGAGGGCGAACTGATCTTCAGGTATGTCTATGAGATGGCCGGGTGCGACAAGCCGGTAAAGCGCCTGTGGATCTCGTCGCTGACCGCCGAGGCGATCAAGGCGGGCTTCAAGGGACTGCGGCCTGGCGCGGACTTCGCGAACCTGGGTCAGGCGGCGGTCGCCCGCGGACGGGCCGACTGGCTGGTCGGGATGAACCTGTCCCGCGGCTATTCCCTCAGGTTCGGCGACAGCGTCTCGAAGAAAGGTCTGCTTTCGGTGGGGCGCGTTCAGACGCCGACTCTGGCCATGCTGGTCGATCGCGAGCTGGCAATCCAGGGTTTCAAACCCGAGAAGTATATCGAGGTCCAGGCTCAGTTCGGGGACAAGGGCCCGCAGGGCTACACCGGCCTGTGGTTCGACCCGGGCGTGTCCGAAAGCGCCGACGGCCGTAAACCGGAACGACTGCCGTCCGATGGCCAGGTCGCGGAACAGATCAAGGCTCGCGTGCTCGGTCGGCCAGGCCGCGTCGAGTCGCTGACGGGCACCGACAAGTCGATGCCGGCACCGCTGCTGTATGACCTGACCGAATTGCAGCGCCACGCGAACCGCCTGTTCGGGCTGACGGCGGACCAGACCTTGAAGGTGGCGCAGTCCCTGTACGAACAGCATAAACTGCTGACCTATCCCAGGACCGACAGCCGGTACCTGACCCACGACGTGGCCGACGCGCTGGACGGAGTCCTGGCCGCAATAACGCCTGCCTATCCAGGGTTGATCGCTCCGGGGACCGGTCGTGACAAGCTGGGGCCGCGTTTTGTCGACGACTCCAAGGTCTCGGACCACCACGCCATCATCCCGACCCCCACCAGGGCGGATCGCGCGCGCCTGTCAAAAGACGAGGCCGCCGTGTACGACCTGGTGTGCAGGCGTCTGCTGATGGCCTGGCACGACCCGTACAAGACAAGGGTCACGTCGGTCGTTACGGTGGTCGAAAGCTCACAGGATCTGACAGGCGCCGATGGCGGTTCGCCCCTCCAGGACATGGCGGCGACGATCCGCGACCACTTCCGGTCTTCAGGCACGGTCGTTACCCAGTGGGGCTGGAAGGTCCTGGATTTCGCGACGGAAAAGAAGGTCGCCAAAGGGAAGAAGGCATCAGCGCAGGCTGGATCGGACGGTGAAGGCGGGGACGACGTCAACCTGCCGGACGGGCTGGCTGCGGGACAGGAACGCCCGGTCACCGACGTTGACGTTCAGACCAAGGAAACCAAGCCACCTAAGCGGTTCAACGACGCGAGCCTGCTGACCGCGATGGAGACCGCGGGAAAGACACTGGACGACAAGGATCTGGAAAACGCGATGAGCGAACGCGGGCTGGGCACGCCGGCCACGCGCGCCGCGACGCTGGAAACCCTGATCCAGCGTGGTTACGTTGAACGAATGGGCAAGGCGCTGAAGGCCACCGACGACGGCATAGCCCTGATCTCGGTCGTCGACGAGTCGGTGCGCAGCCCGTCTATGACAGGCGAATGGGAACTGCGCCTGAAAAAGATGGAGAAGGGCCAGGACTCGTTCGACGACTTCATGAAGGGCATCGAGGACTACGTCGTTGAAGTGCTCGGCGTATGTCAACGCGGCCCGGACCCGCGCCGGAAGGTCGCGCAGGTGACGGTTGTCCCCGTAGGGGCGAATGACAATTCGCCCGCAAGGTCACGCGTAGGGGCGAATGACAATTCACCCGCAAGGTCACGCGTAGGGGCGAATGACAATTCGCCCGCAAGGCCGGTTTCCCGCGCGCACGACCCGGACAACCTTCTGCGCGTCCTGCATGAACGCTTTCATTTTCAGGACTTCCGGCCTCATCAATTGCAGGTATGCCAGGCCGTGACGCAGGGCCGGAACTCCCTGCTGGTCATGCCGACCGGCAGCGGCAAATCCCTGTGCTACCAGCTGCCAGGCATCGCGCGTGGCGGCACGACCCTTGTGATCAGCCCGCTGATCGCGCTGATGGAAGACCAGGTCGCGCACCTGGGCGACATAGGTTTCAAGGCACGCTGTCTGCACTCCGGTCTTTCGCGCGAAGAATCCCGCAACGCGTGCAAGGAATACCTGGCCGGCGTTCTGGACTTTTTCATGATCGCGCCGGAGCGCCTGTCGGTCGCCGGCTTCCCCGAAATGATCGCAAAACGCCGCCCCACGTTGATCGCTGTCGACGAGGCCCACTGCATCAGCTCGTGGGGTCACGACTTCCGTCCGGACTACCGCCTGCTCAAGGATCGCCTGCCCATGCTGATGCCGGCTCCGATCCTGGCGATGACAGCCACCGCCACGACACGCGTCCAGGACGACATCTGCGAGCAACTGGGAATCCCGCAGGCGGTCAGGTTCATCAACGGTTTCAGACGCGACAACCTGGCGATCGAGATGGTCGAGGCGCCCCGCGCCTCACGACTGTCCGAGGCCGTGCGCGTGCTGGCCGACCCGGATCGCAGGCCGGCGATAGTCTACGTGCCAAGCCGTCGCGAGGCCGAGGATGTGGCAAAGGCGTTGTCGTCCGGGTTCGAATGCGAGCCCTACCACGCGGGTATGAAGGCGTCGCGCCGGAAAGAGGTTCAGGACGCGTTCCTGGGCGGCTACATCGACGTCATCGTCGCCACGGTCGCGTTCGGCATGGGAATCGACAAAGCCGACGTCCGGACCGTCGTCCACATGGCCATGCCCGGGTCGGTCGAGGCGTACTACCAGGAGATTGGCCGCGCCGGCCGGGATGGACTGCCCGCTCGCGCCCTGCTGTTCTATTCCTGGGGCGACCGCAAGGTTCACGAGAGCTTTTTCGAAAAGGACTACCCTCCCCTGGCGACGCTTGTCTCGCTTAGAAGCATGATTCCCCCGACCGGAATCGACCGCGAGGCGTTGATCTCGACCTGCGGCCTTGAACCTGAAGTGGCCGAGAACGCGGTGTCCAAGCTGTGGGTCCACGAAGGCGTGACGGTCGACGAGAACGATCGCGTGTTCCCGGCCGAAGGTGCCTACAAGACGACCTACTCCGTCATCCGCGAGCACCGCGAAGCCCAGATCGACATGGTGCACGACCTGGTCAAGGGCGCCGAGTGCAGGATGGCAAGGCTGGTAAAGCATTTTAGAGAACCTGGAGACTTCAGATGCGGCCTGTGCGACAACTGCCGCCCGGATCAGGCGCTGTCGAGGCGATTCAGGCCGGCCGACGAACGCGAGCTTGACCTTGCCAGATGCGTGCTTTCCGCGCTGCGGGCCCAGGACGGTCAGGCGACAGGCACACTTTATAAACGCATCGTTCCGTCGGGCAACCCGGATCGTACCTTCTTCGAACACCTGATGTCGTCGCTGGGCAGGATCGGGCTGATACGCTTCGAAGATGACCAGTGGCAGGGCGATGATGGTCGAGTCGTCAACTTCCGGCGCGCCCACATCACGAACTTCGGCATATCGCTTGAGAACCCCCAGGCCGGGGACATCTCGATCGAGGAACGCCCCGACAAGCCTGCCGGTGCCGCCCCGAAACGCCGAGCGATCCTCAAGAAGAAATCCGCCGCAGCGGCCCCGTCGCCGGACACTACCGACGGTGAGGACGACCTGCAGGCCACGCCGCCGGACAAGGCGCTGATGGCCAGCTTGAAGGCCTGGCGCCTGGACATCGCCCGTGGTCACGGCATCCCGGCCTTCCGCATTCTTACCGACAAGTCCATGCGCCAGATCGCCATCGAAAAACCGACCACCATCGAAGCACTGGGACGCATCAGCGGCATCGGCCGCCACTTCCTGGATGAATGGGGCGACGCGATCCTGAAATTGATCAACCGAGGCTGATCCCCCTTCGTCCCCACGATTCCCGTCGAAAAGCGACAACATGCCTGGGTATCCAGGTTTCCTCTTGTGAATTGTGAACGTCAGCCGACCGGGGTGCGCTTGTCAGATGAGTAAGTCATACTCTCCTCCGTGCACAATCACGTCGGCAATCGTCAACCTTGTCTCCGTGATTTCGTAAGAGATCTGCCTGAATTCCGCGATCGCGGAAGGAACGCACACTCTGCCTGAAAGTACTGACTCATTTCGGCTGAACAGGCCCTATTCCCACTCGATCGTTCCAGGGGGTTTGGACGTAAGGTCGAGGGTCAGGCCGCTGATGCTGGACAGGCGGTTGATGCCGCGGCGGATCTCGGTCAGGACCGGGTCCGGCAGTTCGGCCGCCGTGGCGGACATCGCGCGCTCGGACTTGATGGGGCGAACGATCACCAGTTCGCTGCCAACGCCATTGATGCGCAGCGGAACCATGGCGGTCGGGCACTGCCAGATGCTGTCGTACAGACCGTGGTTGCGCAGCGCGTCCATCACGATCTGGTCGGCTTCACGCAGCAGGTCCAGACGGTCGCGGGTCATGTAACCCTCGATGACTTCAATTGAATCGGGGACGACCGTTCCCAGATTCCAGATGCAGCGATTGATGCCCTGCACTTCTTTCAAGATGGTGCCGGCCGCTTCCTGCAGACGCGTGAAGTCCGCGGCGCCGGTCAGCATCACCGGATGCTCGTACGAACGCAGGTCAGCCTTGACTCCGACCGACTTGATCGGCAGGACAAGGGCATGAAGACCAAACTGTTTTGCGATCGGATCGACGGTCGCCTGCAGCATCGCGACATCGTCGCTCGGCGTGGTGCCGTTGCTGCACAGCAGGCGGACGCCCAGTCCCGGACCCGGGAACGGATGCCGCCAGATCGCCTCGCGCGGGATGCCCAGCTTTTCACCCAGTTCGCGAACCTCGACCTTGTACAGTTCGGCCAGCGGCTCGATCACCTTGCCTTCCGCGATCATCTTCTCGATGACCGGAACGCGGTTGTGGTGTGTCTTGATCGTGTCCGCGCGTTTGGTGCCACCGGTCTCGATCGTGTCCGGGTAGATCGTGCCCTGCCCCAGCAGGTGTCCCTCGATCCCCAGGCGCTTCGCCTCGCGCTCGAATACGGTGATGAACTGGTTGCCGATGGCGCGACGCTTCTTTTCAGGGTCGACTTCCTTCCCGACAGCGGCCAGGAACTCGTCGGTCGCGTCCACGAAGTGCAGGTTGCGATCCAGGCCGAGGTCCGCGTACATCTTCAGGACGCGGGCGCTTTCACCCTTGCGCATCATGCCGTTGTCCACGTGCAGCAGATGCAGGCGGTCCGCGCCAATCGCCAGCCCGAACAGCTTCGCGGCAACCGTCGAGTCAACGCCGCCCGACGCCAGCAGAAAGACCGACCGGTCGCCCACCTGCTCGCGCACGCGCTGAACCTGCTCGGCCAGGTAAGCTTCCATCGACCAGGATTTCCGGCACTTGCAGATCTCGTACACGAAGTTCGCGATCATCTGATCGCCGTGGACGCTGTTCTCGACCTCGGGATGGAACTGGAAGCCGTACCTGCGGTACTTGTCGCTGCCGATGGCGGCAAGGCGGTGTTCCTTGCCGGTCTCGCCCAGCCGCGAGTAACCGTATTCCACGAAATCCGGGCCAATCTCGCTGACGGTGTCGAAATGGGACATCCAGACCGTTTCCTGTCTGGCCAGTCCCTTGAAGATCGGATGGTCGACGATGATATCCAGCGTGGCCAGCCCCCACTCGCGGCCCCCGTGCATCACCTTGCCGCCGTAGTACTTGGCGATCTCCTGGTGACCGAAGCAGAACCCGAGAATCGGGATATCCAGTTCAAATATGCCCTTGTTCCACTCGCTTTCCTCGCCGAAGGCCGAAAGCGACGGACTGCCCGAAAGGATGATTCCCCGGTACCCCTGGAACATCTCGATCGGGTCCTCGGGTTGGCGGATCTCGGCCAGGACACCGCTGCGACGGACCTTGGTCGCGATCAGATGTGCGTACTGGCCACCGAAATCGATTACGGCGATGGAATCATGCTTCATCAGGCAACTCCCGGGCGAATGTCCGCAAAGATGTGGCCGCGAAGGCAGGTCGCCGCGGCTGGCGATATTGTAAGGGCGTTCATCCGAAATTCGTATCCACCCCGACCGATCAGTTCAAAAAATTCTGTCAATAAGTGGACGGCAGAGGCAGTTCATCCTGCTCGGTCACGAACAGCGGGCGCGATGTCGTAACCAGGTCTCCCTCGCGAAGGGCGTCGACCGCGACGCGTACCTCGTCGGCATCAAGACCGGACGACTCGACCACGGCGCATGTGTCACGACCGAAAGGTTTCATCACCGGCGACATATCAAGAAAGTCTCCGGATTCGATGAAGCACGGCCTGACGATTACGCTGGCAAGCCCGGTGCCGGGCCGCGGGCGGATGGGCTGGGCGACGGAAGACAGTGCCGCCACAACGGACTGAGGTGTGGCGTTGGACAAGGCTGAAAGCAGCGATTGCGGCGTGACGTCGAACAGCGATGAAATCAGGGATCGCGGCCAGATGCCCTGCGCGGACGCGTCATTGTCGGTAACGGCGCGGATGCTGAACTGACCAGCGTCCCGGGCGGTCGCTGAGATACAGGCGCCGGGACAGTCGAACGAGCGGTCGATCGCTCGAAACACGCACTCCGGCATGAACGCCAGCGGAATCCGACCGAAGGCGGGCACTTCAAGGTCGACGATGCGGTTGATGTCGCGGCATCCATCGGATACCGGCGTGACCATGCGCACGCCCTCAATCCCTGTCGAACGCAGGAACCTGGCGTGTTCAGAGTTGCGGACGTTTCCGCACCAGGACACCGGAATCCTGTCACAGACTCGCGAGGCGACCCCGAGGTCGCCGGTCATGACCCGGTCGGCCAGGCTGGCCAGCCCCTTTATCGCGTCCACCACATCATCCTGAAGGGTTGCGGGGACGATCACCGGTGAACACAGGCCGACACGCTTTCCAACCTGACGCGCGTCGATCAGCCATCTGCGAATCGTTCCGTCCGCGCAGAGGGCAAGGAACAGTTCGGCGCAGCCGCGTACACCGACCCACGCCCGATCCGCGCCGGCGCCCGCCAGCAGCGACGGGTCACCCGACACCTGGACGGCCACAAGCCTGATTGGGGGCAGATCCTGTGTAAAATCTTCCATTTCAGAGCGCCCCATCTTCCGAACCCGATTCGATATCGGTGATTACGGGCTCGAATGCCCTTGCCGCGAGGAACACCACCGATTCAGGTTCGTCGCCACGCCAGTTGGCGGCATCACCGAAGAAGCCAGGAGTCACGACGTCATGCATCGACGCGCGGCGGATGTCGGCCAGCCAGGCCTCGCGAAGGTGGAACACCGCGCCATCAAACGCCGCCGCGGCTGCGGAATCCAGCGCGGCACGGAAGACGCGGACCAGCAGGCGCACCGCACCGGAACTGCGGCGATCCGTGTCGATCACGACAGAATCGACGCCTGCCTGAAGAAGTGCCGGAAGCGCCGCCAGCGCGGAGTAGAAACGCATGTCGAGCCAGCGTGAACGAGGCCCCGCGGCGAAGGCGGCGTCCATGCCGGTGGAGATGGCCGCGGCGTCATAAGTACCACGGCAGGCACCGAAGGTCGGGCCTTCGCACGGCGCGCCCATGAAATACTGTGAAAGCGAGCAGATGTGACAAAGGGCGGCAGGTCTGGCCCCGAAAAGGGAAACCTCGACACCGAGATCGGTCTCGCGCCTGATGTCCGCGACGGTCGCGAGGCTGACGCCCGAAGGCGCCACGATTCCGTCAAACCCCAGATTGCGAATCGCGTGGGCGGTGGCGACACTGCCCACCATCATTCCCTCGCCAGCCAGCAAGACAGCGTCAGGAAACGAACGTCCAATCGCGATGGCCAGGCCAGGGTCGGAAACCACGAAAGTACCGACTCCGACTTCGATGAAGCCGCCCGCCAGGTCCAACGCCGCCTGAATGCCACCCGAGGTCAACGCCCCCTGTATCGGGACGCGCACTCCGATGCTTCGCGAGGCGCAGAATTCCACCGCCGCCGCCACGTCCTCAGGTCTGAATCCAGGCAGGAATCCACCGCGCTCGACCACACTGGAATCGGACGGTCTGGAAGGCCAGCCGCGGATGGTTACGTTGTCCGCCCCGTATCTGACCGCGGCGGCAAGCGCCGCGGGACCGTGGACCGGGACGACGAGACTCGGAAGTCGAAGCATTATACCAGCAAAATCAACAGGTTACTCAGCCTCAACAAGCTGTTCGACGGGAGCCGGCTGCATATCTTTCAGCAGCGTCACCTTGAAGCGCCCCGGATGGACCTGCCTTAACTGAAAGCTGAGCCCCAGCGCATCGATCTTGAACACGTTCTTCCTGACCGCCGCGAACGGACGATACGTCGGTTTTTTCAATGGAAGCGGGTTCTCGGCCACCTGCGGGTCCGCCACGGCGAACTGAAGCCACAGGCCACACGAATCCACGCCCCAGATCGATACCGACTCCATGGCGCCCTCGCCACCGGTCACGATCAACTCGTCGCCGACGTTGAGGTACCGCACCACGCCAGCCTTGTCCGGCTCACCGGACAGATTGAACGCCGGCGCCCCGGTCGGGCATCCGACAAATTCGGGCGGCTCCATGCACGCGGTCTCCTGCGCGCGGGCACCGGCCGAAACAGACAGAACCAGCAATCCCAGAAGCACGCACCCTGAACACCTTGTCATGACCAACCTCCGGACAGTCACATCCACAGAGCAACCTTGACCACTAATTTCTCATCCATTCCCACTGACGCCTGACGCCCTCGAGCAGAGCCACCGACGGCGCGAAGCCCAGCAACCGACCGGCCCGGCCGATATCGGCCCAGGTCCGCTCAACGTCGCCTCTCTGGTGCGGGAGTCGCTCAATCACGGCTGTCCGCCCAGTTACTTCTTCAATAACTCCAATTAGTTCATCCAGCCTGACAGGGTGCGACCCGCCCAGGTTGATTACGTCGCAGTCCCACGCGCGATCGACCGCGGCGCAGATGCCGGCCGCGATATCGCCCGCGTAAGTGTAATCCCGGCTTGATGCCCAGTCGCCGAAAACCTTGATTGGAGTGCCCTGGCCTACACTTCGCAGAAATCGATGGATCGCCAGATCGGGCCTCTGGCCAGGACCGAAAACAGTGAAAAGACGAAGACTTGTGACAGAAACGCCGTGATCCTCGCGGACCCGCGCGCAGAGACGTTCGCCTTCAATCTTGGTCGC
>CAZNJW010000076.1:9666-12877 GCA_964573455.1 uncultured Anaeromyxobacteraceae bacterium
CCAGCCGCAGCCAGGTCCGCGGCGTTGCGGTGCTTGACTGCCGGGTCGTAGAAGTCACAGAAGTTGTCGATCCCGATCACATGGCGACCCTGCTGAATCAGCTTCCGGCACACCCAGGTGCCGATGAAGCCGGCGGCTCCGGTCACCAGGACCGTGTCGTTCAAACCATCCATCCCAGAAGACCCCGGAAACGACGCCCCGCGTCGTCAACACACCACGCGCCTAGTTACACATCTGCGTGCGCTGCTCGGTTTCCTCGTCGCAGCAACTGGTTCCCAGGAAGCCGCAATGACCGCAGCCACCGATGACATACGTGGTCCGGACGCCACAGGCGGGAACGCCGCCGGACCATCCAAGCGTCTGATCGCAGCCATCCCACCATCCGTCACAGCCGCCGCCCGACAGATTGTACCGCTTGAGCACCCGGCCGTCGCAGTCGTAGTCCCACGAGTTGCACTTCCCGATGGAGGACTGCCATTCGGTCGAGAACGGATGGACTTTGTCGTCCTTGTCGCAGCAATCCGATCCGTTGGTGACCTTGTATTCCAGGGTAGGACCGCACAGACATTTAGTGCCCGCCGGGTCCCCGTAGCCATCGGTGTCCGCGTCCTTGAAGTACGTCAGGCAACCGTACGAGTCCTCTTCGTTCTGGCCGCCGTTGCAGTTGTCGTCCACGTCGTTGCCGCAGATCTCGCGCCTGCCCGGGTTTATCGCGGCGTTGTAGTCGTTGCAGTCGCCCGCGACGGCAGAAATGTACGAACCGGCCGGACCGCAAAGGCAGCGGTAGTCGGTGTCGATGCCGAAGCCGTCCTTGTCGAAGTCCATGTAGTAGCTGACGCAGCCGGTCGTGTTCGCCGGGTCCTTGACGCCATCGCAGTTGTTATCCAGCCCGTCGCATATCTCGGGCTTGCCAGGAGCAACCGTGGGCTGGCCATCATCGCAATCGCCTGTCCTGGTGGCAGTGTACGGTGCCTCGACCTGGCAGCGGCAGACATGGAATGTGGCCACGCCCCATCCGTCACCGTCACCGTCCAGATAACGCGTCAGGCAGCCGACGCTTCCGTCGTCGTCCTTTGTGCCGTTACAGTCGTTGTCGATGCCGTCACACACTTCCGTTTCGCCGGCGTTCACGTCCACGTTCGAATCGTCGCAGTCACCCAGCGCCTCGGTCTGCGTGTACGGTGCCTCGGGAGCGCACAGACACATGCCGGACGCGACAGCGTATCCATCCCCGTCGGCATCCAGATAGTATCCCTTGCAACCGGTCGAGTTCGGGCCGTCCGTCACGCCATCGCAGTCGTCATCGAAACCGTTGCACGACTCGGGACGTCCGGGCCTGGTCATTGCCCTGGTGTCGTCGCAGTCGCCGGGATTCAACGCCGTGTATGGATAGCTGGGCGCGCACAGGCACTGTGTATCCGCAGCCACGCCGAACCCGTCCGAGTCACGGTCAACCATGTACTCCACGCATCCCTGGGCGCCCGCCGGATCCTTCGTGCCGTCACAGTCATCGTCCACGCCGTTGCAGACCTCGGTCGCGCCCGGTTTCAAAGACGGATTTGAATCGTCGCAGTCACCGGCCGCGGTCGCGTCGCGCAGACCCTCGGAATGACAGGAACATAGTCCGGAACCATTCAGTCCGAAGCCGTCGCGGTCGGTGTCCAGATAGTAGTTGACACAACCTGTGGCGCCGTACTCGTCGGTTGCGCCGTCGCAGTCGTCATCAAGGCCGTTGCACGCTTCCTTGCCACCGGGGCCTGTCGAAGCCGAGCTGTCGTCGCAGTCGCCAGGGACCGTTACGGTCCAGGGAAACACCGCCGCGCAAAGACAGGCCTTGTCGTTTGAATTGCCCCAACCATCCAGGTCGCGATCCGCATAAAAGTCCTGGCACCCTAGGGAGCCCGGGGAGTCAGTCTGACCGTCGCAGTTGTCATCCACGCCGTTACAGAACTCGACAGTCGCGGGATTTATCGACCTGACATTGTCGTTGCAGTCGCCGGCACGCCTGGTCACCCACGCCCCAGTAGATGAGCACAGGCACCTGCCCTGCCCGTCAACGCCGTAACCGTCGCCGTCACCGTCGACATACCAGTCCTGGCAACCCACGGCATTCTCGGGGTCGGTCGCCCCGTCGCAGTCGTCGTCCACTCCGTTACACGAGTCGACGACACCGGGCCGCACCGAGACGTTGCCGTCGTCGCAGTCTCCGGCCACCCTTGTCGAATAGCGCCCATCGGCAGCGCACAAGCAACGCTGTGAAGAGGTAACGCCAATACCGTCGCCGTCGTCGTCGAGGTACCAGACGAGGCACCCGATGGCGCCCTCCTCGTCCACCCGTCCGTTACAGTTATCGTCAACACCGTTGCAGGACTCGGCACCGCCGCCCACACGGTCGTTGTTGTCGTCGCAGTCACCACCCTCGACAGCGGAGTAGTCCCCGACAGGCGCGCACAGACACCGGCTGTTCGCGGAAATGCCGTAGCCGTCGCCGTCGAAGTCGAAGTAGTAGACCGTGCATTCCCCAGAATTGTCGGGATCGGTCAGGCCGTCACAGTTGTCGTCGAGACCGTTGCACGATTCAACCGCGGCCGGGTTGACGCGGTTGTTCGAATCAACGCAGTCGCCGCCTGCGCGCGCCACGTATCCCGATACCTCGTCCGGCGCGGAAAGACAGGCAGTCATGCCGGTGACACCGAACCCATCCCGGTCCACGTCAAGATAGAAAGTGCTGCACCCGGAACAACCCGCCTCGTCCGTCATGGCGTCGCAGTCGTCATCAACCGCGTTGCCGCAGACCTCGAGGGCGACCGGGGAGACCGCCGCCGTCAAGTCGTCGCAGTCGCCTCCGACCACGACCGTCCAGGGATAGACCGGCGAACACAGGCACTGCTGATCCGCGATTGTTCCATACCCGTCGCCGTCGGAATCGGCCAGGTACGTCTGACACAGCAACGCCCCTGGTTCGCTGACGCTGCCGTCACAATCCTCATCGATGTTGTTGCCGCAGACCTCGTGCGCGTCCGGCCTGACGTCCAGCGTCGTGTCGTCGCAGTCGCCGACCTTTTTCGTGGTGTAGACATCTCCGCTGCGGCACAGGCATCGTGAATCGAACATCACGCCCCATCCGTCGTCATCACGATCCGCGAACCAGTCCGCGCAGCCGAAGCTGCCTTCGGGGTCCATCACCAGGTCGCAGTTGTCGTCCAGACCG
>CAZNJW010000077.1:0-12725 GCA_964573455.1 uncultured Anaeromyxobacteraceae bacterium
CTACTATCCGACTGCTATGTCCAGATTTCTTCAGTTATAAACGTTCAACGACACCAATCGACCTGTGACTCATCCCTTCCGCATGCAAACCCATGACGTCCCTGATCTTCCTCATCTCGATCCTCTTCCCGGGCATTGCAGACTCCTTCAGTCCCTTGACCAAAGGGGCAGGTAACACCCATCGCTGTGCTGCGTCCATCAAGTGATCGACTTCGTCGGAATCAGTGATCGACTTCGTCGGAATCAGTGATCAGTTTGCCTCGGAATACGCAAAAACAGATGCCCAACCAAAGCGAAAGGACGCCACGCAACTGATAAGATGCCTATTCGCCACATGGCTCCGGTTCGTCGGATTCAGGCTTCTTTGCACGAACAAGAAGCGGACCCAAATTGAAGGCCGGCAATCCCATACTTGACGTCAGATACTGCAGATGCTGCCTGAAATAGGGCCAGCAGTTGTACAGCCCATTCAAACTTGCGAAAGCCGGAATGCCTTCTTGCATTGCTTCATCAGGAATCGGCCCGTCTGGAAGTACATACTCCCCAACAAGACTGAGTTCAATCAAGATGCCGCCTTCTGGACACTCCTTCATTTCAGCCAGAACTGAAGAGCTCTCGGACTTGGTCCCAATAAACAATCTAACCCCAACCTCGACGCAAAGCAGATTTTTGAGGCCGATTTTGAAGCCCACGAGACCATAGCCCAATTCTGGAAACAAACCATCGGGGGAAGATTCCGCATCCAGGCGATTTTTGACTCTGACCGTTGACAGCCGAACTTCCCTCAAGCGAGAAGACTCAGCCACCATTGCGGCCGCCTTCATCACCTTTGGATCTGGTTCGAGTTTATACATGATTCCCCTCAAGACGTTCTATGCTGCCAGCCCGAAACACGGGTCCTTCTGAACCGGCGAATCGGTTGACTTCTTGGAAGCCTGAGATTCGTTACCTTCCTGCGAGCTATCGCACAGCTCACGGCCCGTGACTTCAACATTTCCGTTTGGACAAGTAGTCATGAGCCTCTTCCAACTAAGAAACCTGTTGTCCTGCGAGACGGGCGATTTCGAAGATGACTGATTTTCAACCGAAATGGGCTCTTCCTTCTGAGTAAAAAAGCTCTGGAAGACGCCAAGATGGATTGGTTCGTTCCATCGAGTTGCTTCTTGGTGCCCCACAGCTCCATCGGCCGCAGGATGATAAACCTTCAACTCACTCATCAGCCTTGAACCAATCTGATCACGCAGAATTTCAAGATCATAACGAGACTGAAGATTCATCCAAAACTCAGCCGTCATCCCAAAATAGTGAGCCAGGCGCATTGCCGTATCGGCCGAAATTCCCCGGAGCCCATGGACGATCTCATTGATTCTCCGCGGTGGAACCTTGATGTCCTGGGCCAGCCGATACTGCGAAATACCCATGGGATTCAGGAAGTCCTCCAGAAGAATCTCACCAGGATGTATTGGAGATAGCTTCGTTCCCATATTATTACCTCAAACACAACAAATCAGTGGTAATCAACGATCTCAACATCCTCAACGCTACCACCGTCAATCCACACAAAGCAGATTCGCCATTGATCATTGATTCGGATGCTGTGCTGACCAACACGGTCCCCCTCCAACAACTCTAGCCGATTACCCGGCGGCACACGGAGATCGTTCAAAGCCATCGCAGCGTTCAACTGCTCCAGCTTCCTACGTGCCGTCCCCTGGATATCGGGCGGAAGCCTCCTTGACTGTTCACGATCGAACAATCTTTTGGCTTCCGGGTCTTTAAAGCTCCGAATCATCGTTAACACGATAACGATGGCCGTTATTAACGGCAACCGTTAGTAAAACATTTCTTTCACTGGAAAGCAAATGTTCTGGCCAAAAGGTCAAGATGTTCCATCGCATTATGCCAGAAATCCTTTCACCCTCAGCACAAAATCTCTGCGGCTTTCACCCCGCCTACTGGCCACCTCGCGATTGGTTAGGCCAAGGTCCCGGCGCATCGTGACAAGAACTTCATCGAGTTGAATTTAGCCTTGTTCCGGATTATCCGGGACTCTAACGATAGCAATCTTCCAGCGTCTACTGTGGACACAACATACGTCAAATCGTCCGGGTTGCAGCAAACCGCATCTATCTACCAGACCTGGGAAGTCCAATAGCTTGACGTCCCGAAAATGATGTGCGAGCCTACGCTTGAACCCCCATCTGACGGAGACCTCCATGAATAACTCTCCGCGCGGAGCAGTCTGGCTGGCGTTCATACTATTAGCCCTAGGGTGCCAGGACAAAAATCCAGCCGAGATAGACCTGACCGGTCCGATGCTTTCCGTGCAAGGTGTTCTAGTTGCACCGGGCGATCACGTTTCGCTTCAAGCTACGGTCAAGAACAAAAATGGTGAAATCTTGGACGACATCAAAGTCATATATAACTCAAGCCAGCCGAAGATCATCGAGGTTTCCCCCGAAGGGGTTTTGTGGTGTAAAAAGCGTGGTAGCGTCGATGTTAGGATGGTGGCGGAACAAGTCGGAATAGTGTTTCCTGTTCAATGTGTTGACCCAAGGGTTATAGAATTTGAAGCACGTATCAACGCTAAAACCTCTCCGGCCGCCTTAAAGATTATGAAAGAAACGTTCGACGAAATGCTCATTCGAAAAATTCCCAATTAAAATTACGAATATTGGAGATCAAGCTGATGGTATCCATGTCGAATATTCAATGCGTTTCTGGTGTGCGGAAAAAACGTTCCACGGAGCGTTCCTTGTCTGGACTAAGCTTGCCCTCAAGCCAAGCAGCACCAGTTTCAGCACAAGCCTCCTGTACGAAATGAGTATTGGCTTCCTTTAGGCGCTCTTCAAGGGTAGCGACCTCTCTATTCAGCCAACTTCTATTTGGATCGAGAATATCGAGTTCTTCAAGTTCGGCTCTCCTTAACCTCACGGCCCGTTCAAGGGCGGAAATGACATTTCTAAGTTCCCCAAGATATGTCATCATGAAACTCATTGAATCCCGGAACCATGATAAGGGCTCCAGTCGTGACTCTCCAGACCAACGGTACTGGGGTAGGCAGGGGGCCGAGCGGGGAGCGATGGAGTTGCGGCTGCTTAAGAAGGACGAGTAATGGAAGGCAATGTTCAGAATTCAAATAAGGTTCAGAAGCGCGTACGTTTCGCCAAACGAATTCAGTGGGCTGTCGGAATTGTCTGGAGTTGCGTCTTTGCTGTGGACTTCAACCGCTTTTTATTTAACGGCCACAATACATGTCTTCCTTCTTTTGCAATTGCGTTCTGGATATTGTTTGGTGCGGTCTTGCTGATGCGATTGCTGACCACAACATGGACTACAGTAGCAGTATTGCTCACGAGCATCTTCCTGATGTTACCGCTATACGGCTTGGTAGGCGTTCTGGATGTTGACCAGAGCATATGTTCATACAAATGCGACCAAGGAGATGATATCGCATGCATAAATCACTCGTTGATAGCTCCTTCCGAAAAGCGATACATTGCATTGGAGAAATCATGTAGTAGAGGTTATATGCCGGCGTGCGACTTCTGGCTGTTTAGCGTCGATAATACAGGCTCGATTTCAGGTCCGTGTGACCGAATACAGAGGCTGTGCAATCCGAGAAATTTCAACTGTAAAGCCTATTTTGAAAGGTGCTGCACTCTTGGCTATTCCGAGACATGTCGCGGGCGAGATGGGCTATCGGATGAGAACTAGGATGCGTATTCCGTTGAAGTCGATCACTGATTCCGGCCGAAGGGCTACACGATTCCGCAGGAATTCGTGTGAAAGTCCGGCTGATCTCGTACACCGTTCCGGTGATGTCGTACACGCTCGCCGGAGCGTAGCGACGATGCAGCCACCTGGTGTCTTCGCAGCCTGATAATTTCAACGAGCTAAGTGCCGGATTTTCCACCGACGACAATTACATTTGAGCATTGTAAGCCGGCCACCGGAAATTGATCCACTTGGCATTCCCGTCGGCCACCAATAATTGATCCACCACGGGGGGGCCCGTTGCGGTCCTCGATTACTTCAAGCATGTCATTACGGGAAAACATCCCGACGACATCCGCGCGTGGCTTGGTTGGGAAAACGGAGAACAGCATCGTTAGGCCGCGCCGTCATCGGGGATTGTTTGCCCTCGCGGGCGTCGTGCGCGCACGGCACGTCACAACGGGACGGGATCCTGGCGAAGGTGGGACGCGTTGTGGTACTTCAGCAAAACCTTCCCGTCGAGCAGGTCCACACCCACGATGCCGTTGGGAGTCACCCACATAACGATCTCGTCCTTCACCTTGCGGCCGGTCTCGTTGGGCGTTTCTGTGGTGGCGTCGACTTTGCCCGCCCTACCATTGATGCGAACGACTTCGTCGTAAGTCATCCCAACCTTTATCTGGGCGAATTGTCATTCGCCCCTACGCCGGAATCCGTCGCCCATCCTGGTCCCTGTCCTCGTAGCGGCGAATTACATTCGCCGTTGGGGAATGGGCGAATTGTCATTCGCCCCTACGCCGGAACACGTTCCCGATCCTGTCCATGTCCCCTTACAATGCTATATCTGTGGCGCGCGGACGTGGTAAAGTTGGATACTCGTTCGACCAGACGGAGTTGAACATGAACAGACATTTGGTCCCGGCGACAATCGCGACACTGGTTCTTCTGACGGTGGCAGGCTGCTCCGGCGGCGCCGTCCCGCTTGAGGAAGACCACAACTCGCTGCATGTCAGGGAATTCGATATCAGGTCATCGGCGATAATGACCGACGGAACCGGCTCACCGGTACAAGTCCGTCCTTCCGGGCTGTATGACGCCTCACCCCTTGTGCCCGGCGACCAGCTTCTCGGGGCGTTCTACCAGCGTTCCGGCGTACGTGCCGCTCGCTTTCCGCTTGGCTGGGGTTGCGACCTGACGCTCGATTTCGTGTTCGACGACGAGTTAGCTGAAGCTGGTTCGACCGAATCGTACAACCTTAACGCCATCGAGGGTCTTGCCGATGAACTGGTCAAATACCAGATACTCCCCATCTGGCAGGCAGCCTGGGATATCGGCTATGACGGCTGTGTCAAGACACCGACCATCGGCGTGGCCAGCCGCCCGATCTCCAGTCCGGACCAGTGGGGTAAGGTGACAGCCTTCTTCGCCAATCGCCTGAACAGCCTCATCAGGCGCTACTACAATGCCGAGATGCTGGCGCGGATCAACGATTCCGGAATGTTCGCCGGCTATGTCGAGGTATACCCCGACGCGACCGTGGCCGGCGCCTACGGGGATCTCAGCATCATTGGCCTGCTTCAGGCATACGGCATTTTCCAGTCCACCTTCGAGGAATACGTGCCTCAGGTTCCCAGTGACGGCACTCCCAGCAAGCGTGTCCTAGGCATCATGGCGCCAGGAATATTGCTTTCATCGCCGGATGACCTGGACACGCAGTACTCGGCCATGAACGATTTCATCGACGAATTCGCGTCGAATGAACACCTTCGCCCGGACGTGTTCTCGTTCAGGCCCGAGGTCGACTCCCTGGCCAGCCTTGTCGATACGACCCTGGCGCTTCGCGCGAAACTGGACGACAACGGACTTGCCTCGATTCCGCTGGCCGCGATCGGCGCCTCGGTCACGCCGGCGACATGGCAGCAACTCGAGGTATTTCAGGACACTCCAGAAAAACGCAGCATGTGGCTGGGCGCTTTCGCGGCGGCAGGTTACGCCCGTCTCCAGCGCCAGCTCTCGCTCATCAGCCCGGACCGCTGGTCGACTCTTCCGGCCGCGCCGGGCGAATCCTGGTCAGGCGAGGATCTGTTCCAGCGCGCGGACGGCAGCGCGATGCCCGCGATGTTCGCGCTCAAGGCAGTCAGGGATTTCAGCAGCGCCGGCAGCGAACTGATCAGCTTCTCCAACCAGGATCCGATTGATTCCCCGGCCCAGATCGAGGTCACCGGTGACAAGGGCGACGACATATCGGTGCTTGCGTCCCGCCTTGCCGACGGCGGCTACCAGTTTCTGGTAGTGGCGTTGCCGCCCGCTTCCGTCGAGCGTAACGGCGTGAACATGAAGTACGTCATCAACGTCACCGACGTCCAGGCCGGGACCACCGGCTGGGAGGTCCGCGTCGCCGAGATAGACCATGATTCATCGTCGTACAGGCTGATCAGTCGCGGTCCCGCCACGGTCGACGACGGTAACTTCTCTTTCAGTGCTTACATCAAGGGTCCGGCCGTGCACCTGATCAGGTTCTCTCCGCCCGGTTCCGGGGATGACGAATAGCGGTCGCGAAAACGAACCATCCGACAAGCAGCAGCAGTAATCCGGCAGCACCCGTCCCTGCCCCGCCAGTCCCGGGACTACCGGCCGAGCACCCGCCACCCGTTCCTTCGGTTTCGCCGGGTTCGGTTTCGGCTTTGGACTTCACGCAGACCCGGCCCAGCGAGCCCGCGTCCCTGCACGTGAAACCTTCCGGACACCATTCTTCAACGCACTGCTGTGAACAGTACAACGGCTCGTCACGACTGGTTCCCAGGCAGATTTCCGACACGCAGTCGGAGTGGGCCGAGCATTCGTCGCCGGTCACGCCGCGATTATCGACCGGCATGCATACCCCGGAATCGACCACGTCGTACCCGACGCAGGCGGTACCTTCGGTTGGACAGAACCAGTCCGCAAGGTCGCACTCGACCCTGCAATAGTGGGTATCGGCCTCATTTGCCGCGAAGCACAGCCCCGACCGGCATTCGTCGTCCGACAGGCATTCCTCGCCCTCTTCCTTCGGGTCGTTCGGCTCGGTTACCTCGTCACCGGGCATGCAGGCGCCAATAAACAGGTTGCAGAAGAACCCGTCCGGACAAGTTCCGGCGGCCTGACACGCCTGTCTGCATTTGAACGCCATATCGGTGCCGGCCTTGCACAGACC
Source organism: uncultured Anaeromyxobacteraceae bacterium (assembly GCA_964573455.1). Classification (GTDB taxonomy): domain Bacteria; phylum Myxococcota_A; class UBA9042; order DTJE01; family DTJE01; genus JAGOFO01. The sequence goes on from CAZNJW010000077.1 coordinate 6,911, forward strand.
GGACTCGCACTGGTCGTTGCCGGTGCATGCGTCTCCGACCTTCAGATCCTGAACCGGTTTCTCGAAACATCCACCCAGCGAGCCTTTTTTCCAGCAGTACTCGTCCGAGGCGCAGCCCGAATCACTAGAGCACTTTTTGCGACAGGTTCGCGTTTCGTCCGGCGCGGTGAAACAGAAGCCGGTGTCACAGTCACTGCCGTACGAACATTTGGCTCCGATTCCACCGGAGGCCTGTCCCTGCACGCAGAACTGCCCGCTGCCCGTGTCCTCGCAGTGATACCCGGACGGGCACGTGTCGTTTCCAACGTTGCACACCTTGGTACAACGATCATACCCATCCCCCAGATCCATGCAGTACCCGCCGTCGCACTGCAGGGCGCTGGTACAGAAAACGCCAAGAAGGGAAGAACCGGGCGAACTGCCGTAAACGCCCATGCAATAGCCACCGCTGCACTTCAGGCGGCCGCCGGTGAAGTTCTTGTAGTCGTACAGCTCGTTCCCGTTGTCGTCATGGGTAACAATCCTGGGGCACTCCGAGTCGCGCGTGCACTTGTAGAACCCCTTGTTTCCAGCGTAATAATCAGGGTCTGGATACAGGAAACACGCGCCCCTCTTGTCGTCGTCCTCCAGACTGTCCGAATACCCGTAGGGCGAGATGAACGGAGCCATTGTCGGCTGCGTCTCGTAGCTGACCCACTCCCCATCTTCCAGCCAGGAATGCTGCTGGCCGAAAAAGTGTCCAATCTCATGAACCGACACGCCTGTGAAGCTGATGTCGTCCCAGTCGGACATCTTCGCCCCGTCCTCGACCCACTTCCCACGGTAGTTGCAGTTGTTGAAAGCGATGTCCGCCTCGGTGATCTGCCCCGTGGAATAATCCTGCATCGGCAGGGTCACGCCCAGCGCCGACTCTCCGAACTGCCACTTCTGGCACTCGGTCGACCCCGACACCCAGACCAGTTCATTTTTGCCGTTTTCCTTCATCGTGATAGGCAACACGTCCTGGCTGGATGAATTGCCCAGCATCGTGAAGGTCAAGGCACTGCAATCGATGTCCTGCCACGCCTTGAAAGTGGCCTTCATGATGTTCTGGGACTCGGTAGCGGTAATGCCGGAGCCGTCCACGGCACGGCTGTCGATGTAGTAGGTGAGATCCGACACCGGCCAGCGGGAAACGTACTTGTACGAATAGTCGAAGTAGGGATTCTGGATCGAAAAGGCCAGGACGTGCGTCGGCATGTTCAGCGCGAGCACGGTCAGGATTCCAAACAGGATGCGGCGCGCTTTCATCTGGCACCCCCTTCCTGTCCGGACACGACGGCCGGTTCATCGACTTCGCATCCCAGGCCCGTCTTGATCAACGCCTCCAGTTCGTCCAGCGTCATCACATCGGACTCCGCGGCGGCCTCCCGCGTCAACGACCTGTCGCGGGCCACGCGCGTCAAATCAACGGCCTCGCGCCACACCAGCCGCCGGCCGTTCGCGTCCTCGTTGACCACATACTTGCCGTTTTTCAGCCCCGAGGGGATCCAGCCGCCTGGAGTCCTTTCAAGGAACAGCACTACCTCTTCGCCTTCGATGAACGACGGCATCCCCGGGATGAACATCGCCTTGCCATCCCTGACGCCGCCCGGGACCATAAACCTGATGGTCGGCCCGCTGGCGAATCCCTTGTACACACGATCCACGGCTACCGTTACCCTGGTTGCCAAGGGATACCCGACCGCGCTGCGGTTGGGCTCGACCGAAACGACCACGCCGGACAGAACCAGTTCGGAAACACCGGTCATCTCGGGCACGGTTCGATTCAGCACGGTTGTCGCCGAAACGGGCAACGACAAGATGACGGTGACAAGCAGCACGGTCAGCGAAGCCCGACTGGTCTGGGCCAGGCGCGTATTACTGATCGAATGGATCGAACGGAATTCATAAGACGGTCGCAAGACGGCCTCCGCAGAGGAAACAACCGGCAAATCATAGAGGACGCGACACCAAATTCAAGCCAATTCAGACATGGCATCAATAGCTCTTAATGAAAGCACTACTGTTGATTGATAAATATTCTACGCGCGCGTAAACGCATTATCATTGCGTTCAGGCGAAGTGCCGTAACCTGGAAGGTCAACATGCCTACCTCTGACACGAGACTTGACGAACTTGCCCCCGCCACGCTCGAACGGATGCAGGACGCGATCGTTCACGCCGGCGAACACCTCAGGCGTGAAGCAGACCGTATAGCCGCGCTTGCCGGAACGGACGCAGCCGACGAGAACCCGCACACGAACCTGGACGTCGAGGTTGACGAGATCCTTCAGGACAGTCTGAGCCTGGCGTTTCCGGCCGGAGCACTCTGGGTCTCCGAGGAACGTCAGCCTCCACCTGGCCGCGCGGATGCACGGTTCTGTTTCATCGTCGACCCGATCGACGGTACTCGCAACGTTCTTCACGGCCGTCCCGAAGCATGCGTGAGCGTCGCTCTCTACGAGAAGGGCCCCGGTGTCGTCTGGGGGTGCATTTACAACCCGTTCTCGGGTGAGATATTCACCGCGCAGTCCGGACGGGGCGCTTTCCGCAACGGTCAACGAATCCACGTGTCCGCGAACGGAGACCCCGGCAACGCGCTTTACCTGGTCTCAATACATGAAAGCGTCAAAGGAATGCTCGACCGCGTGAAATCCGAGATCCTGGTCAGACCGGTCGGCTCGATCGCCTACAAAATGTGCCTTGTCGCGTGCGGCGAAGGAGATGCGACCTTCACCATCAACCCCCGCCACGACTGGGATATCGCCGCCGGAATGCTTCTGGTCGAAGAGGCCGGTGGCGAGGTTTCCGACTCGCGGGGCGGAAGCATTCTCATCAACTCGCGGACACTGAAGGTTGACGGCGTGGTCGTCACCAACGGCCTGATCCACGCGAACACGGTGTCCGTATGCCGGACCCTGCGCGAGCAGATAGCGGCCGACAGCAATCCACTGGTCTGAACGGATACGTTCATGACGACAACAGCAATTGCAAGCTAGCCCTTGATTCCAGATTTTTGCAGTGGATCAGTTCTTGAACTGGATGATGATGTCATCAGGGTGGGCAAGTTCAAGCACCTGCCAGATGATGCTCTCGCGAACCTCGACATCGTTGCTGCGCAGCGCGAGCTGGTCCACCTCAAGGCTCGTCACGTCGTCCAGAAGCCGGTCGGTCCTCTCCTGGAGGGCGGCATGCTCCTCTAGAAGCACCTGATATTCCTTGTCCTCGCCGGTAATCGTGCTGGCGTAGTACATCCCTACGGCCGCGACCGACCCCAGCGAGAACAACACGACTGTCACGAGGTGCTTCAACCACATGGTTCGGCTTGAATATCACCGCTGATCGTCGGATGCCAAGAAAATGACTACACTTTTTTAACGGATTCCTCACAATCCGCCCTCCCGCACGTAATTCCGTCCGGTTCCTTTGAGCGTGATTTTGAACCTTGTCCCTGTACTTCTTGCTTACGGCCGCGACGTGCATGCCGGATGATTCTGGTTTCATGTTGGCCCGAACGTCACCATCGTGCCGCCTATGCGCGCCCTTCTGGCCGAACAGCGCAACTTGCGGGTCAAACCCGACAAGACCGCGCACGACATCGAGTTCGCGAAACCTGTGACCATCGGCGATGGCGCGGTGATCGGCAACGACTCGCCCTTTCCCCGTAGGGGCGAATGACAATTCGCCCTCAGAAACGACTTGTCCGCTTTCGGCACGTTAATCAAATCGGGAGCAGGTATACAGGTGTCCTATTCACGGCTACAGGCAAGGCTCGCATGGATCGGGGTGGTTGATCGGGTCGCCGTGGCAGAATTCATAGCAGTTCTGCCCTTCCGGTGGGCACGTCCACCAGATCCAGTCGCAGTCGCCGCAGTCCCCGAGGTCGGTCGCCAGATACTTATTGAGCGGGCACGCGTCATTGCAGTCGGGCGTGCCGTCGTCGTCCGTGTCGGTGTTGTCGTCCGGCACCCCGCAGCCGCAAACGCCCGGTTCCTGTTTGTCGGGATCCGTGTCGCACTGCTCCAGGCAGGCGGGGTATCCGTCCCCGTCGACATCAACAGGCGTAATGCAGCCGCAGACGCCCGACTGGGTCATGTTCGGGTTGAAGGGGCAACCATCCATGCAGTCCTGGGTGCCGTCGAGGTCGGTATCGCCATCGAGACGGAAGCAGCCGCAGATGCCGGGCTCGGTCTTGATCGGGCTGCGGGGGCACAGGTCGTTGCAGTCAGGTGTACCGTCTAGATCGGTGTCGACATCCGCCACGCCACAACCGCAAATGCCGGGTTCCATCTTCTCGGGATCGGACGGACAGTTGTCGAAGCAGTCGCATGCCTGGCCGTCCGTACCGGTGATGCACTGGTCGCCGGCCATCCCGCCTTCGGCGCACACGGTCGCGCAGGAGGTTGGAACCCAGATGTTGTCCTGACCGCAGGAACAGACTGTCAGCGCATCCTCCAGGCACCACATGATGTCGCTGCCCGCCACGCAGTCGCCTTCGCAGACGGTCGGATGAACGTTGTCCGTGGTGACGGAATCGGTCGGCGTGACCCCTTCGGTTAACGAATCGCTTAACGAATCGGTGACCATCGTGTTGTCTTCCGGCGTGTCAGCGTCCCGGTCCACGGCATCGGGATTCACGACGTTGTCCGCCTCAATCTGATCCTGGCCGATGACCGTGTCTGGCGAATTGCCCTGATCCGAGATGGTCTGACCGTCGCCGCATGCGCAAACGATCAAAGCGACCGCGACCAGCGCAAAGCCTGTTAATTTTCCGTTCATCTGCATATCAACAGGGGCCAGGGTATCAGCCGTACAATAAAACAATACCGGCAAATAGTTTGCCGTTAAATCGGCGATCATTCATTCTATGGCCCTGGGACGCCCTTTGATGTCCGGAAGGCCAGCACACGCACGTGGGTAATGACCATGACAAAAACCCGTTTTCCCCAGGCGCGCAACATCATCGGCTTCGGGGGGCTCATCCTTGCCGTCGCGGTGTTCGGATGCGACGGCAACAATCCATTTTGCTTTCCGCCTGATCCGGGGGCTGTGGCCGTCGTCCAGGAATCCCCGGCCCTTGCGCCGCTGACAGAATGTACTGGTAAAGCCACGGAATGTATCAGGTTCGGGCATCCCGGGGAGTGCATCAGGGACCGCTGTATTCTGTCAGGCGGCCTGTGTTCCCAGGACATCGACTGCGATGACAACAACCTGTGCACGGCAGACAGGTGCGACAAGGGAACCTGCTTCAGTGAACCACTCAAGGACGCGCCCTGCAAACTGGATCCCGCCGGAACGGGTATGTGTTCATCGGGCTACTGTGAATGGAATGACGCCATTAGCTGTGTCGCCGACGCCGATTGCCCCGCCGTCATGAATCCGTGTCGCATTGCTTTCTGCCAGTCAGGCGCCTGCAAAATTTTGAACACAACCGATTCAACCGAATGCAAGACGACCATCGGCATTTCAGGAACCTGCATGGGCGGCGCCTGCACCACCGGCGACGACGCGGGCAAGTCGAAGGACGTAACCTGCCGCCGGGTCTGGAACAGCTGGTACGGCTGGGTTTCCCGTTGCAGCTCATCACTGCTGTACTTCCTGGCGCCGGAAGACATTCCAGCGATCGAAACAAAAATCCAAAACCTGATTTCGGATCAGCTTCGTTATGACATGAAGGCCAGTGTCATCGAACTAAGCGATGGCGGTTACAACATCGTTCTTCACAACCGACGCGAGCGGACCGAAATCAGGGGCCTGTGCGACCCTTCCCTGGTCGCTTTTTCGCTCGCCGGAT
>CAZNJW010000078.1:0-12478 GCA_964573455.1 uncultured Anaeromyxobacteraceae bacterium
CGTCGAATGGAAGTCCAGAAGCTTTAACGGTTCCTACGCCGTTCGCTTCGAGGGCGTGGCCAACGTGCTCCTGCGGCGTCTGCGCGAGACGCAGTCAGACGACATGCGCACCTATTACCAGAAATTCCTGACAGACAGTCCGTGCGAGGAATGCGACGGACAGCGCCTCCGAAAGGAGGCCCTGGCTGTAACCGTCGGCGGACGGGGTATCGCGGAGCTGTCCGCCATGCCGATTGACCGCCTTATCAGCGTGCTGAATGAAGTCCGCCCCGCCGACGCCCTGTCCGGCGTGTACAACGATCTCACCCGCGAGATCCTGTCCCGCCTGGGCCTGCTGGCCAACCTCGGCCTCGGGTATCTGGATCTTGCACGCGGTGGCGCCACGCTGTCCGGCGGAGAGGCGCAGCGCATCCGTCTGGCCAGCCAACTCGGCAGCGAACTGACCGGTGTCACGTACATTCTGGACGAGCCGTCGATTGGCCTTCATCCGCGGGACAACGGACGCCTGATCGAGACTCTCCGTCGCCTGCGTGACCTTGGAAACACGGTCCTGGTGGTCGAACACGATCGGGACGCGATAATGGCCGCGGATCATGTGGTCGAATTCGGACCCGGCGCCGGTACCCGCGGCGGATACGTGACCTTCGAGGGTACCCCGGCCGCGATGCTGGAATCCCCGGAATCGCTGACCGGCGCTTACATCTCAGGCAGAAAAGTCATACCGATCCCGGAAAAGCGGCGACGGCCGGAAACCTCGCTGACAATCAGGGGAGCGACGGGACACAACCTGAAAAACATCGAGGCGGTGATCCCTCTGGGCGCATTCACCGTGGTCTCGGGCGTGTCGGGTGCGGGCAAGTCCTCGCTGGTGACGCACACCATCAGCCCGGCCCTTTCCAACGCACTGAACCGGGCCAGGCTTCACGGCCTGCCATTCGACGCGATCCAGGGACTCGAAAACCTGGACAAGGTGATCGTCATCAATCAGGAGCCTATCGGGCGGACACCGAGATCCAACCCGGCGACGTACACAAAACTGTTCGACCACATCAGAAAACTGTTCGCGGCCACCCGCGAGTCAAGGACGTATGGATACCAGCCCGCGAGGTTTTCGTTCAACGTGCGGGGCGGCCGATGCGAGACGTGCCAGGGCGCGGGCATGACCAGGGTGGAGATGCACTTTCTGCCGGACGTCTTCGTCACCTGCGCCGAGTGCGGCGGAAAGAGGTTCAACGAGGCGACACTCCGGATTCGTTACAAGGACCTGAACATCTCGCAGGTACTCGACTTGACGGTCGACGAGGCGGCCGAAGTGTTCTCGAACAGCAGGACGGTCGCCCGTATCCTGGGAACTCTCCAGTCGGTCGGCCTCGGATACATACATCTTGGACAGCCTTCGACGACACTTTCCGGGGGCGAGGCCCAAAGGATCAAACTGGCCCGCGAACTTGCGAAGACGGCCACCGGACGAACCCTCTACATAATGGACGAGCCGAGTACCGGACTGCACTTCGACGACATCGCAAAACTTCTTTCCGTCATCGATCGCCTGGTGACGAAAGGCAACACGGTATTGATGATCGAACACAACCTGGACATCCTGAAGGTCGCCGATCATGTGATTGACATGGGGCCGGAGGGAGGTGAGCAGGGTGGACGGATCGTTGCCGCCGGCACTCCCGAAGAGGTCATGCGCCAGCCCGGATCGCACACAGGCGCCGCGCTCAGAGCCGTTCTTCCCGACATCCATGGATGATTCGAATCAGAAATGGACGAGCGCCCTGACCCTCAAACCAGCGGCGGGCGAAGGATCGTCCTGACCTGGATAACGCAGCCCTGACAAGGGGAAAAGCACGGCCGCGTCCGCCGAGATGTCAATAATGCCGCGCCAAGACACGTCCAACTTCAAGGCAGGCTCAACCCCAAGAGGCATGCTCCGGCCCGGCGTTCCTTCCTTGATGCAGGCGAACGAGGCCATCAGAGAGGCGCCGCCGCCAAGTTTCCAGCCGTCGCGGTCGAGGAAGGTCCGGTAATATCCCGGTTTGAAATAGAACGCGTTGGTGACCGTGCCGATCACCTCGCGGAAGAGGATCGAATCCACCCGGTAGTCGCGGTTGAACACAAAATGATGGATATCCCTGGTCAGGTAGACCTCGGGATTGGCGTTCGAATAGCAGTTGTTGTCCGGACAGGCCAGCGTGTGGCGGTCGTTGATCCCGAAGTAGCCGAGCGTGTTACCGCCGCTGGCGGCCCCTGCGAGAAACTCAACCCGGTTGTTTCCAATGTCGATATCGAACTCAAGCGCTCCGCCGAACGACAGGAAATCCTTCGACGTATCGACGTCCTCGACCATGCTCTGCATGTGGTCGACCGAACCGTAGACCATCGCCAGTTCCGCCTCAAGTCTGAAGCGAAGGCCGGGCCGCGGACGGTATTCCAGTTTTGCCCAGAGACTTGGTGTCCAGAACAACGCCCCGCGGGGAACGGTCGTGTATTTGTCCCAGTCGTAGTCCCTGGCGTCGGGATCCCCGTCGGCCAGCGCCGTGTTCGTCGCAAGAATGCGATCCGAAGACAGCTTCTGGGTCGTGATAGCGTTGTACATGCCCCAGTCGACGACAGGCTTTCCGCCGTCCAGCCTGGCCTGTCGCTGCCTGATATCCTCACCGGTCACCGGAGTCGAGTCGACCCCGAAGGTCCAGCGCAGCGTGTCGTCCATCGTCGAGTAGTCGGACGGATAGACGAAATAGCCGAACGGCGAGTCCGACGAAACTCCCTGTCCCACTATTTCAAGACCAGCTTTCACATAGGTGATCCCGACTTTCGCCTTCAGGAATATGCCATCGACGTAGTCGCCATAGTCTGAGTCCGGATCCCGGCCGCCGCTGCGGACGATTCCAAGACCGAAGTGCTCGGGAACGCGACCCGCGATGACATGAACGACGCCGAACAGGTAGAGGTGAGCCCACGCGGCCTTGATCCTGAGCGAGTCGTTGAAGCCCGAGATGCCGTCGGAGGCCCACGACTGTGTCCTGGTCTGCCATCCCATCGGGAAACCGGCATCACCGAGCCACGGATTCTGACCGAGGACCAGGTTGTCGAGAAAGTCGACCGTTGTACCGATTGTCAGGAACTCGCCAATCCTGAGTTCAGGCTCCCAGCGGAACCTGATGTTGGCGGAGGTGGCCGTGTCACTCACGTTGCCGAGCGCGCCGGTGGCGCCGGACGGCACGGCTGTCGGCGGGGTGCACGGGTCGTCGCCGCCGGGCGCGGTCGTCCCGAGGTCCAGGTTGTGGAGCGTGTTGAACCTGAAACGGAAATATCCGTGATTTTCAAAAGTTACGAACGGGGTAACAGGCACGTCGAAGTCGTAGTGGGTGACAGGAAGGGCCATGGCGTCCGGTGGCAGGGTTTCGGGCTGCTCGACCGGGGCGACCTGTCCATTGGCAGTACCGGCCAGCATTCCGATCGCAATCACTGCGACGATCGCGCCAGTCAGTTCCTTCATGATGCCGGTAATCGGGATTGACAAGTCCAAGCCTGCCCGGAAACGGTCCACGAATCCTAATGTTAAACGCCGCCCCGTGTCAATGGAAGCCGGCCCGACATCGGACTTTCCTGCCCGTCGCGTAATCCTGTACGATCACGACCATGATGGTAAGTAAGATCCACACCGTCGCCACCCTGTTAACACTGACACTGTCGGCCGCTCCGGCAACACTTCTGGCGCAGACTTCGCCATATCAGAACAGCGTCTCCATCACCGAGGTCATGCCGTGGCCTTCTGCGGCGGACGAGATCTCCGGCCAGTGGGTGGAACTCCAGAACTTGAAGGACTCGACGATCAACCTGCAGGGAATGGTCGTGATGACCATGTCACTCAGGGGTTTTCACACCATCAGCCCGTCGGCCGAGCTGCTGCTGGAACCGGGAGGCGTACTGGTCATCGGCGCCAGGACGGAAATGGAACTCAACGGCGGAGCGCCGGTGACTTACAGCTACGGCAACGATATCCAGTTGAATCCCGAGTCCGACCTCATTCTGCTGTTCAGGGAGAACCAGGCTGTCGACGCCGTCTATTACGGATCGGCCTGGGGTTCATCTCAGATCACTGTCGAGGAGGGATTTTCGCTCAACCGTGAACCGTCGACCGCCGACGAACTGGCGAACTGGTGCCTGGCGCGGGTGCCGTTCGGCGCGGGCGATTACGGCACTCCAGGGGACTTCAACTCCTATTGTGACGACGATCTGGACACGTTCGCCGAGGATGAGGGCGACTGTGACGACGGCGACTCCGCGGTCAGACCGGGCGCGACGGAGTTCTGCAACGGCATCGACGATGACTGCGACCAGGACACGGACGAGGACGTCGAGGCGCCTCCGGACGCATGTCCGGTGATCGGAGTGTGTTCCGGGATGGTGCCGGAATGCTCCGGTTTAACGGGCTGGTCGTGCAATGCCGTTCCCGGCTGGGAAAAAGGAGAAGAGACTCTGTGCGACGGGCGGGACAACGACTGCGACGGAGCAACCGACGAAAAACTCGGGTTCAACGGCCTCCCGCTGGGTGCCGCCTGCATCGCTCCGGGCGAGTGCGGGGCGGGCATCGTCGTCTGTTCCCCGGCCAGGAAAAAAGCCACCTGTTCCTCGATGCCTGACGGAACCGCACCGGGCTCTTCCGAGGAACGGTGTGACGAACTCGACAACGACTGCGATGGTGACACCGACGAAGGTTTCAACGTTGGCGGTCCTTGCAGTACCGGCCTGGGCGTGTGCGAGGCAAAAGGCATATTCGAGTGCGACGACTCTGGCCTGTCGCGATGCAACGCCATTCCCGGCCGGGCAGGCGGGGAGCTTTGCGGGGACAGGCTGGACAACGACTGCGACGGCTTCACGGATGAAGGTTTCCTGGTCGGAAAGGCTTGCCACGCGGGCACCGGTTCATGCAGATCCGAAAGCCGCTTCGTGTGTTCGGAGGACCTGAAGGGTGTCGTCTGTCCGGCTGTCGCTGGTCAACCGGGCCGGGAACTCTGCCAGGACGGACTGGACAACGATTGCGACGGGGATACGGACGAAGACGGATGTGACACAACCAGCGGATCCTGTTCGTCCGGCGGCGCCGGTAACGCGGCCTGGCCCATTCCCCTGCTGCTTGCGCTCGCGTTGTTATACGTGGTCAGGCTCCGTCCGCCACGGGACACCCGTAATACCCGAAACAATTGAAGAAATCATGATTTCAGACTCAGCGGCTCCCGGCATCCGCGGGTCTGTCTCCAGCGACGGGTTGTCCGCCAGCGGTCTTCTTTCCGGATAGATTTCAGGCAGGGCCAGCCCTTGCCCGGAGCCGGTCGCACAGCAATCGCGGCAGACGACCAGACCGTCCACGGCGACAAGGAAGCGGGCCGCGCGGCGTCCGCACGCCGGACAGACAGCGTCTGATGGCGCGTGGCCCAACTCGGTGGCAAGCGCCAGGGCAAGCTCCAGCGAGACCAGGTGGGCCAGATCGGGACGAGCCTGTTCAAGATATCCGAACGCCAGCACCACGGTATCGAAAAGCGAGACCGAGGCAGGCGAGTCCCTGGTCGCCTCGCGAACCATCCTTACCATCGTCTGACCAGCCTCGAGCCGTTCAAGTTGATCAAGTATTCCAGGAAAGAATCGGACCGGTTCGGCCGAGGCGAGAACGGGAAGACCGCCCCGTCCCTGGGACCATGCGGCATCGAACACGACAAAAAAGTCCAGTACTCCGGGAAAGCGACGGCGGCTTGCCCTGGCCGACCTGGCGACCACGGACAGGGGCCCCGCGGATCTGCACAAAAGCCCCAGTATCAGATCGCTCTCGCGGTACGGTACCCTGGAAAGAACTAAAGCCCTGTCGCTGCAATCCTGGTTCATCGGCCGTCCCCGGAATCGAGTGACGACTGAACCGATTCGCTTGTTCGAGCCCGGGGATCGTCGTCGATACCGATCGCCAGAGCCAGCGCGACACCGAGCAGGACACCGGCTATAAGAATGGCCCACAGGCCGAAACGGGGGCGACGCGAGTGTTTGAACGTTCTTACTCCGACCATGATACCGGGGCCGTCTGGCAGGGAGGGCAATCTGCCGCCGTCATCCGGCGGTATATCGAGGGCGCGCATCAGCGCATCACGGGCCAGCGCATCGTCAAGGCTGGTGACGCGGCACCAGGAGCTGACGAATCCTCTGATGTACACCGGTTGCGGCAGCGCCTCCCAGCGCTCCTCCTCGAGGGCGACCACGGTGGTACAGGGCAACCTGAGAATCCTGGCAAGATCCTCGCGGCTGAGGCCGGCTTCCTCACGGCTCGCGCGAAGCATTTCTCCGATGGTGGACATGTCATTCCGGACGTGATGCCCAGACAAGATATCAGCCGGGGATGCACACTGTCAATGCGGGGTGATTCCTTGAAAAACAAGGGTTTGAAATGCCGCTCCACGACATTCGATTCCGCAGGTGCGGGAGTATGGGATAGAATCGATTGGTACAACGCGGATGAACCACATGGCGGAAGATGACGCGGACAGCCGGGATGAGGAAGGCGGCGGCGAAGGCAAGCCTGAAACATCCGGGCAGATGACTCCCGAGATGGCCGAGCTGATGCTGAAGCTGGCCGAGATCCGTCGCGCGGTTTCGGATTCCGATGAAACGCGAAAGCGCCTGCTCAAGCAGATTGCGGTGATTCTTTTCTTTATGGCCGCGGTCCTGCTGCTTCCCCTTGTCTTTACCGGAAGCTGCCAACCACCGGGCTAGAGTCGCACGCCCACCTTCAGAACCTCAGCCTGAACCCCGATGCGGACGGTTCAATCAGCACGGACTGGTCTGCCCGCGGCCTCAGGACGATCAGCAGGATAGTCGCCAGCAGGCCGGCTCCGGACGTCACATACCCGGCGATCGCCCCACCTTTCAGGGCCTCGTACCGCGCCATCGTGTTTCTTCCTTCGATCGCGTCGTCCAGCGCCCCTTCCGAAAAGACGTTCATGGTGATGCCCGCGGCCAGCAGGGCTGCGGCCAGGGAACCCGAAACCCAGGGCCACGGCCACGGGCGGTCCTCCTCGATCGATAATCCCGAGGCCGGTTCCAGGGTGAACTTGAGCGCGTCTCCCGAAGGCAGGATCCGGGCTATGCGCGACGGCACGCCATCGACGGGGGTGACGCCGAGACCCCATTGCCCCGGAGAATCCGACATGGACAGGTACAGCGCGGGGACACCAAGCATGGACACCAGAAGTTCGGGCGAAAGACCTGTCCCGTCGTCCAGGGAAACGGCGCCGGTCGGTTGCGGCGAGGCGCCGGGAGCCACGACCAGCAGTTCTTCACCGCCTGCGAGCCTGAATTCGCCGGAGTACCACGAACCGCCGCCCGGGGCGTCAACGGTGTGGAGCCCGGGCCCGACATTGGCGATGGCCGTCAGGCATCCTTCATCCTGACACTGAACGGGAGTGCCGTCGATCTGGACATCCCGACAGGACAGTGGACAAACCACCTTCAGCGGCGCGTCGTCGTTCCCGGATCTTGCCGCCCTGCCGTTCACGGCCCTGTCGACAAAGATGCGTGTCTCGGGAGGTACCGCCTCCGCGGCCAACTCGGCCTCGTCGCAGCGGGCCGCAGCACGTCCGGCCTCCATCGAGGCGGCTTCGACCTTGCCGGCCAGAAGGTAGAGTCTCGTCAGAAGGACCCCGGCACGGCACACCGAAATCTTGAGTTCCGGCTGCAGCACGCCCAGGCATGGAGAGGAATGATAGAGCGTGATGGCGCCGTCCAGCTCCGAAATCGCGCCGTCCATGTCCATGCTTTCGAAAAAGAGCTTCCGCCCGACACGAATCCGCTCGGCCATGCCGGCGGCGACGCCTTCGGTCGATCCTTCAGGACAAGAGCCTGAAGGAACCAGGACCGGCCAGACCCTCGCCGAATTGGAAGCCTCAGCAATGCGGAATCCGTTCGAAAGCAATTCCGGGGCCGCCGAAATGATCATTTGAGCGCGGCTGTCGTTTTCCAGCGCTCCGGAAACCAGGAGCACCGCGTCTTCCTGCCGATCTTCCGCGGCGAACGCCCGCAGCGCGGTGCAAAGCGTCATTACGGCCAGCACCGACCGACCGAGACGTTCATGCCTTACCCAGGAGAACATCCGCCTCAGCCCTCATTCCAAGCGCCTCGTATGTGGCGCCCAGGGCCATCACCACGGCCCCGTTGTCGGGATCGAGGATCAGCGCCGCCTCAAGCAGCGCCCTCGCTTCTTCCATTGACGTGACGGCGATCTTCTCTGACGCGCCGAGCAGCATGTCCGCAACCTGACCAGCGGTCGCGGGGGAGCTGGCGGCACCCGCCAGTTCCATGATCAGTGATGCCCGGGTGGCGGGATCAGCGCCGTTGGACGACACCCATGATCCGCAGGCCGCTTCCATGGCGGCGACCGGGTCCAGCCTTGATGCATCGACAAGAAACGATTCCGCATCCGCGTGACGTCCTCCAAGCGATGCCAGATCGGCCCCCTGAAGAAGCAGTTCGAGCCTGTCGGCGCCCTGTAGTGGGCGGGCCAGCGCGGTTCGAACCGCGTCGAGCGCGGCAGGGATGTCACCATCCGCGAGAGCGGCCTCAATCCCTGAGGTCACTTCTTCGGACGTCAGGTCCTGAAGTGCCTCCCTGACCTCTCTCAGGGAATCGGTGTCGCCGCAGCCGGCGAAGACCTTTTCCCCGAGACGCAGGTACTCCACGTTTGCCGGGTCAAGCCTGAGCAGTTCATGGATCCCGAGGGCCGCCTTGTCATACATCCCGGACGCCAGGGCCGCGGCGACCATGATGTCGAGAAGACCGGCACGCTCAACAGGATCCCGGCTGAAGTCGAGCCGGCGCAATGCAAGGCTCACCCGTTCGGCGTGACGCGACAGCGCGGCATACAGCGAGTCGAGCATGGACGACGCTTCCGCGCACCCCGGATCCGCCTCGACCGCGGCTTCAAGCAGTTCAACGGCCCGCCGCCGCAGACCGAAACGGGTGTGCACCGCGCGGGCGGCCGAAAGCAGCAGCTCGCATCTGGTGGCGCCCGATGCCAGAGCCGCGGCCTTCGTGAACAGCTCCACCGCCTCGACCACCTCGTGCTTTTCCCTGGAAAGCGCGAGCAGAAGGTCCAGAACCTCGGCATCCCCCGGGCTGGATTCGAGAATCCGCTTGAGACCGTTCCTGGCGTCCCGGCCCGGAGACATTGCTCCGCGGGTGGCGACAAGGATCATCGCCGTTCTAAGTATCACCGGGCTGGCCGAGCCGAAACGAGCCTCGCCGGCAAGCGCGCCAAGCGTACCCAGCCAGGCGTCCGCCTCAGACTGGAAGCTGTTCGCGTCCATTCTGTCGATCATGTTGCGGACCGACCGGTCGGCCCCCTCCGGGGAAACCATGGCGAGAGCCCTGAGGCGGGTGGTGGACGCGTCCTGATGGCGGCCAAGCCGATCGAATGTAATCGCCAGCGCCTCGAGGATCTCCCGGCCTTCCAGTCCCGAGGCTCTGAGCTCGTCAAGAAGAGCGAGAGCGTCAGACGGGACGAACCTGTCGACTACCGCGGCCACCAAGGCTGCGCAACGTCCCATTTCCGATCTTGAACCTTCCGCGGAGGCGGCCGACATCAGACGACGACAGGTTTGATATAAATCCGAAGGGGAGAGCCATCCGGGATTTTCCGCCCCGATGATCACGGCGGCAAGAAGTGGCGCAACCAGTTGAGGATGTTCGTGACCGAGGGCCAGGGCTCGGGCGAGCACCTCGGGCCACAGCACCGGAGACGCCATGCCTGCTTCGATGAATCCGACGACCGAGTCCTGATCGACCTCTCCTGAGGTCAGCAGGGAAAATATCTCGGAAGGCTCTGAAGACGGCTCGCTGGCGGAAAGCGGTTCAGCCAATGCGACCGGTTCGAATTCGCCGTCCGAGCCGGTTCCGGCCGCGAATTTCAGTGAAACAAGATCATGCCTGACCGTCACCGAAACCAGACCTGCCTGATCCATTAATGGAATCTTGAACCCGAGACCCGCCAGGAGAGGTTTGATGGACAACCTGAGAATTCCACCAATCCTGTCCGAACGACAGAAAACCCCGGCCAGGTCATACGCCACGCTGTGCCAGGAAATATCGCAGACGCCGAAGATCCTGGGAGCCACCACCATGGAAACGACTTCGCCCGCCTGGCCCCTGGAGAAAAGGATCCTGCTCGACCAGGGTACGCCCGATATCAGCCCACCCAGGATCAGGGAATCGTTCCTGTCAGGTTCCACTTCGACAGGACCTGCGCCGACAACCGTGCCGGCCTCCTGAATCATCCTTCCGATTGTGGAAAGACCCAGTTCGATCTCGACCGATTTAAGAATCGTAAGACGGGATCTGAGGCCACGGGGACCGGCCTGGAAATCAAATGAACGGCCAACGCCCGGGACATTAAGAGCAAGGGAACGAACGACCACCGGACCAGCCACGGTATTGACCGCCGCCGCGTCAAGGCGCAGCGACACGCCGGCCGGAGTCATCTCAAGCGAAAAGAAATTGCGACGACCGATGGTCGTTACGGACAGATTTTGGGAAGTTGAATCGTCCATCGACCCTCCTGCCGGACATCGGCAAGACATCGTTCCGGATGAAGACCGATTCTAGATTCTGAAACACGGCTTGTCGACGGCGCCGCGTTGAGAGATTTCCCGTTGCCCCTGCCTGATTGTTTCAGAATATCAGTGGAATCAAGAGTAATAAGGGTGTGCAGAGCAGTGACGTTTATCTGATAATTCATTGAATTTGCTAATAAAGTTTTGGTATGAGCGTTGTTCAAATCAGTGTGTGCGTTCTGTAGTCGCTTTGAAGATGAATGATGATTTTCGCCAGCCCGGGATCGGTCGCGGATTTGTTTGAACCGATATCAAGATGATCTTCGACAACCAGGTCCACAGCTTTTGAACTTGCTTTGAACAGGTTCACAGGTTTGCCATCGACAGACGATGCAAATAGAATATGTGGTCTCCCTGCGGGCAGGGTCACAAAAAGGAATCCGGAGTTCAATGAATGGCTGAGGACAAAGAACGAGGCCGTAAGACATTCTGTTCATTCTGTGGGCGACCCTCCTCGGAAACCAGGAGGATGATCTCCGGACCGGGTGTCTGCATCTGCGCTGACTGCGTTGAGAACTGCAGCGCGATCATCAACAGCAGGGACATTCAGGACGGGGAGCGGGACGAGCTTCCGTCTTCGCCATCCGCGGAACCGGGCGTTCTGATTCGGCCTCGCGAGATCGTGCGTACCCTCGATGAGTACGTGATTGGTCAGGACTACGCGAAGAAAGTCCTCGCTGTTGCGGTCTACAACCACTACCGTCGTGTGTTCGGTGGTCGCAGGTCCTGGCGCAGGAACGTCGAGCTTCAGAAAAGCAACATCATGATGATCGGGCCGACCGGGTCGGGGAAGACCCTGCTGGCGCAAACCCTGGCCCGCGTCCTGAAGGTTCCTTTCACGATAGTTGACGCCACCTGCCTGACCGAGGCGGGCTACGTCGGCGAAGACGTGGAAAATGTAGTTCTTTCGCTTCTGCAGGCGTCGGGATGGGATCTCGAGGCGACCAGGAGCGGCATCATCTATATCGACGAGATAGACAAGATTGGCCGCAAGGGTGACAGCCCTTCGATCACCAGGGATGTTTCGGGCGAGGGAGTTCAGCAGGCATTGCTCAAGATTCTCGAGGGCACGGTCGCGAACGTGCCGCCCAAGGGCGGGCGCAAGCACCCTCAGCAGGAATATATACAGGTTGACACCACCAACATCCTGTTCATCTGCGGTGGCGCCTTCGTGGGACTTGAGGATATCGTGGCGACGCGTCTGAGGGGCGGTACCATCGGTTTCGGCACAGATTCGTCTTCGACGTGGAGAACCTCGGTCGGAGAGACACTTCGCCGCACCGAGCCCGAGGACCTGATCAAGTTCGGCCTGATCCCCGAGTTCGTGGGCAGATTCGCCGTGACCGCCAGCCTCGACACTCTCGATGAACCCGCCCTTGTCAGGATCCTGTCCGAGCCGAAAAACGCGCTGGTCAAGCAGTACCAGGCGATGTTCGAGATGGAAGGCATTGAACTGGAGTTCACGCCGGATGCCCTGCAGGCGATCGCGGCGCAGGCCGTCGAACGCGGAACGGGCGCGCGCGGACTACGTTCAATACTTGAAATGGTGATGCTCGACCTGATGTTCGACCTGCCCGGCAGGGATGACGTCGGCAGGGTAGTGATCACCGGTGATGTCGTCAGAGGCGGGGCGCCCGGGATCGAAAAGGGGCGTGTCGCTCGAACCGCCTGAGATAACGATGGATCTGCTTTTCGCTCCGTGGAGAATGGCATACGTGACCAACGCCGAAAAGAAATGCGGCTGTTTCCTCTGCGCGGCCGTCGACGCCGAACCTTGTGACGACAACCTGGTGGTTCTCAAGGGCAGCGGCGCCATCGTGATT
>CAZNJW010000079.1:0-12379 GCA_964573455.1 uncultured Anaeromyxobacteraceae bacterium
CGCCTCCCGCTGAACGTGGGGCGTACACACTTTTCTATGAGGGGATGCCTCAGGTTCAAGAGGGGTTGCCTTCTAAGATTTCGGTGCTAAACTAATTCGGCTTTTGATTGTCCAATGGTGGACCGCGGAGGCTCCTTTTTATGGTTAAGATCAGACTGGCCAGATTCGGCGCGAAGAAGCGCCCCTTCTACAGAATCGTCGCAGCCGACTCACACGGAAAGCGTGACGGCAGCTACATTGAACTGCTGGGAACTTACGATCCGTTGAAAGACCCGCCAGAAGTCCGACTTAACGGCGAGCGCATCAAATACTGGCTGTCCGTCGGCGCGCAGACGAGCAGCACGGTTGCCAGCCTGTTGAAGGCTAACAAGGGCGAATGATCCCGCCTTTGCAGGAGGTTCACATGGCCCCCGACGCTATGGTTGAGCTGGTCTCCTACATCGCGAAGGCGCTTGTCGACAAGCCGGACGAGGTCAGTGTCACCGAGATCGAGGGTGAGCAGACCTCCGTGCTCGAGCTGCGTGTGGCCAAGGAAGACATGGGCAAGGTCATCGGAAAGCAGGGGCGCACGGCCAAGGCAATCAGGACCGTCGTCAATGCGGCGGCGACCAAGATGTCCAAGCGCGCCGTACTCGAAATCATCGAGTGATACCGGGACTTTGACTTCTTTCGCGGTCAACCTCGATGGATTCGGACAAACTCATCGACCTCGGCAAAATCGTTTCAGCGCACGGCCTGACCGGTGAACTGAATTACATTCCATTCAACCAGGCTTCAGATCTTCCCCTGCCGGACACGACCGTGATTCTTCGCCTTCCGGGCGGACGCACGGTCACCGCACTGGTGACTGCGGTCCGGGACAAGGTCAAGTTCAGACTGCTCACGGTTCAGGGTTGCACGGACCGCACCGCGGCCGAGCGGTTCCGCGGTGCCATCGTGGCCTGTCCGCGTTCCGAACTTCCACCGCTTGATCCGGATGAATTCTATTACAGCGACGTGATCGGTCTGCCGGTTCAGTGGCCGGACGGCACGCGGATCGGACGGGTCACGCAGGTACTCTCGCTGGCGACCACGGTCATCGAGATCGAGTCGCCCGAGGGTGACGAATGGATGGTTCCGGTCGTGGACGGCTTCGTGCGCTCGATTGGCTCGGATGCGGTCGTTCTGGAACCGGGCGCGCTGGAGATGGAATGAACGACGGGCGACAGACCGACGGCGACAGACCCTGGCCTGTCCGCATCCTGACACTTTTTCCAGACATGATTACCCAGGCGGTGTCCCATTCGATCATAGGCAGGGCAGGCACGGCCGGACTGCTGGATGTTCGGGCCGTAGACATACGCGATTTCACCAGCGATCGCCACAAGACCGCCGATGACGTCCCGTTCGGCGGGGGACCTGGAATGGTGATGAAACCCGAGCCCCTCGCCGGAGCGATCCGGGCAGCGAAGGCCGAGCTTCCCGGCGCGCCGGTCATCTTGATGTCTGCATCCGGACGGCTGTTCGGGCAAGGCGACGCCAGGCGCTTCGCCGGATGTCCGGCAGGACTCATCATCGTTTGCGGCCACTACGAGGGTGTCGACGAACGTATCGCCGAATTCTACTGCGACGAAGAGATCTGTGTCGGTGACTACGTTTTGAGTGGAGGCGAGCTTCCCGCGCTTGCGATAACCGACGCGGCCGCGCGCCTTATACCGGGCGTTCTTGGCAATGCCGACTCTCTCGACGAGGAGTCACACGACGACGGTTGTCTGGAGTACCCGCATTACACCCGACCACGCGACTTCGAGGGGCATCAGGTCCCCGAGGTTCTGTTCTCGGGAAACCACGCGGCGATCGCGTCGTTCAGAAGGCAGCAGGCCGCGATCAAGACTGCCCGGAACCGACCCGACCTGGCCCGCACTAACACTGAAGCCCCGGCAGAGACTGAAGCCCCGGCATCCGGAAACGCGACGGCCCGGGCCGTGCCGCCCGGATGGGGGAGACCGAATGAAGGCTGACGACAGCAAATGCCTCGTGTCGGTCGCACTGGTACACCACCCGGTCTACAACCGCGACGGTGACGTGGTTACCACGTCGGTGACATCGGTTGATATCCACGACATCGCCCGCGCATGCAGGACTTACGGAGTCGTTCGCTACTATCTGGTTACACCGATACTTGCTCAGCGGGACATGATCGACCGGGTCGCCGATCACTGGTCCGAAGGCGCTGGAAACAAGGCGGGGCACCCCAGGAGCGAGGCGCTGGGACTGGTTAAGACGATGCCGGACCTGGCCGGGGCGAAGGCCGACTTCGAGGCGACTCACGGTTTCACTCCCACTGTCGTCGTGACCAGCGCGAACCACATGCCCGACGACGTGACCTTTCGGGCGCTGCGGGATCGGATGCGCACAGACGATCTGCGAGGCATACTGATCGTCTTCGGCACGGGATGGGGCCTTACACGCGAACTGACCGACGGCGCCGACCTGCGCCTGGAGCCGATAGCCGGACCCACCGAGTACCGACACCTGTCCGTCCGCGCGGCCGCCGCGATCACTCTTGACCGATTGATGGGTATCGGCATATACTAGCTCGCCCTGACGGTCGTAAGGGTGCTCCCCTGACCGCCCGTCGGAGCGGCCCGTTGGCCGATTTTTTGAAACAGCGCAGGATTACGAGGCGTTACAATGCATCAGACAATTCAGATGCTCGAGCAGATCCACGTCAGGTCGGATCTCCCCGATTTTCAGCCCGGCGACACCGTGAAGGTGTACGTGCGTGTTCGTGAAGGCGACAAGGAACGTCTTCAGGTCTTCGAAGGTGCGGTTATCGGCCGTAAGGGCGCCGGCATCCACGAGACCTTCACCGTCCGCAAGATATCCTACGGCGTCGGAGTGGAGAGAGTCTTCCCAGTCCACAGCCCGATGATCTCCAGGATGGAAGTGGTCACCAGGGGCCGTGTCCGCAGAGCCAAGCTGAACTACCTGCGCGACCTGAAGGGCAAGGCCGCCAGAATCAGCGAAAAGAAGACCTGGCTGATGAATATGGGCTCGAAGGATGAAGAAGCAGAATCTGCTTCCTGACCCCCCTTCACCCAGCCCGGGATTCGTCGAGGCCTGGGCTGCCAGCAATCAGTACTACCCACTGGTCGGAGTTGACGAGGCAGGCAGGGGTTGCCTTGCAGGCCCGGTGACCTGCGCCGCCGTTATTCTTCCGCTTGGTTGCGTCATACCCGGACTTGATGATTCCAAGGCACTAAGCCCCACGCGCCGCGAAGACCTGTTTGACCAGGTGATTGCCTCCGCAGTCGGCTATGCGGTGACCTTCGGCTCGGTCGAGCAGATCGAATCGACCGATATCCTGAAGACGACTCTTGAGACGATGGGGCGCGCCGTACGCCAGGCAGTCGGGATGGCAGGCGTGATCCCGAAGATGGTTGTTGTCGATGGAAACAGCGTAATTCCGGGTCTGGAATGGCCGCAGACACCGTGGATCAAGGGCGATCATCTTTCGTTGAATTGCGCGGCGGCCTCGATTCTGGCCAAGGTGACACGTGACCGTCTGATGTGCGACCTTGAAACGGAATATCCTGGGTACGGTTTCAGGGAGCACAAGGGCTACGGCACGAAACAGCACATGGACGCACTGAGGGACCTCGGCCCCTGCCCGATTCACCGCAGGACATTCGCTCCGGTCAGGACGCTGCTTGAGGCGACTGGCCAGCGGATTTCCAGAACGGGCGGAACCTGCGAGCTTGAACTGGACCTGTAGTCAGAACGCGTCCTCGAAGATCTCGAACCTGACACCGTCCTGGCC
Organism: uncultured Anaeromyxobacteraceae bacterium; assembly: GCA_964573455.1. Lineage (GTDB taxonomy): Bacteria > Myxococcota_A > UBA9042 > DTJE01 > DTJE01 > JAGOFO01. The sequence continues at coordinate 3,803 of CAZNJW010000079.1, forward strand.
GACAGCAACCGCGGCAACAAAGAAACGCACCTCGTCATACGCCCCCTGGAAATCCTGCAGAAAGACCTCGGTAATCTGGCGTATTCTGTGACGCTTGGTCGGCCCAACGCTATCGGCGGCATCGTCGATATCCGCTCCGCACCTGGACCTGACCTCGCAGACGACCAGTTCCCGATCCCGGATGGCCACGATATCCAGTTCACCCATGGGCTTAGTATAGTTGCGCGCCACGATCCGGTATCCCCGTCTTGCCAGCTCGTCGGCAACGATTCCTTCCATCCGGAGTCCTTCGACCTTCCTGTCGTCCATCCTGTTTTCTCCAGCCGCCAACGGAATGGCTGTCGGAGCGGGACCGGGTTGCGTTACACTAGACGTCATCCGGCACCGCGGTAACCGTAATGGGAAAAGCTTCAAGGAAGAAAGGCAGGATCGCCACGACAGCCGCGACCACCGCGGACGCTTCCGCCGCTCAGCCCTCGACTGTTCTGGTCGGTGGCGCATGTCTCGCGATCGCGATCCTTGCGGCCGTGCCGTACGGTCCCTTTCACGCGCTTCCGGCTGTGATGCTCTGGCCGCTCCTGGCAATCCTGTTCCTAGTTCTGATGACACGAACTCCGTTGCTGGCCGGCAGGCTTCCGACGCGTGTCCCCATCGCCCGCCTCGCCGAGGCCGCGGCCCTTACGGTCATCCTGTTGACATGGGCGCTTTTGAAGCTGGTCGGACTCCACGCCTCCGGCACCGACGACAACATCTACTTCTACATGGCCGCCAGGATGGCGGATGGCGCGGTGCCGTACCGTGATTTCTTCTTCTCGCACCCGCCGGTACACCTTCTGGTGCCGGCCGCCATCTTCAAGGTCTTCGGTTTTTCAGTGGGGCTCGCCAAGCTGATCCCAGTGATGGCCCAGACCATCGCAGCGCTTTTCCTGTACCTGACCCTGCGGAGATCGTCGACAACACTGGCACTGATTGGACTGTTGACGCACCTGCTTGCATACCAGATCCTGATGGGCTCGACCGACATGAACGGCGAAAACATCATGACGATGTTTCTGTGGGCATCGGTCTGGGCCGCGACTGGAAACCGGCCGATCCTGGCCGGAGTGATGGCGGCCCTGGCGACCGGCACAGGCATCTACGCGCTTGCGGGCGTCTTGACGGCCGGCGTGATCGCATTCTGTCACGGCATCAGGCGCGGCCTGCTCTTTCTGGCTGGATGGGTCGGGCTGACCATCATTGGACTGATCACGTTCAGGCTGATTGGCGGCCCGGACTTCACGGCCGGGGTCTTCACGTACCACACGCAGAAACAGGTCCGAGGCACCGGGCACATGTCCATCTTCGAAAACGACAACATCCTGCTGATGCCGCGAATCATGTTCGCGAACCTGGGCGCGTTCCTGAAGGGCGGGGTCTTTCAAAAGACCGTCTACTACCACGGGGCAATCTTCCTCCTGGCCGCCTCGGGATTCGTCATCGGGCTGGTTAATGGCCGCCTGCGCGGATTCAGGTTCGACGCCACCAATCAGGCGCACCTGGCGTTGGCATCGTCGCTGTCGCTGCTTCTCTTCCTTTTCCAGTGGGCGTCGGTCAACGAGGTATACGACTTCTATCTGGTTCCGATGATCTCGCTGATGGTTCCGGCGGCCGCATGCGCCGCCAACCGCGCCCTGCAGGGCATCTCGACGGCGGCCAGGGCGGGACACCTCGTGATTCCGGCCGTGATACTGGCGGTGGCCTGGGTTGCGGTTCCAATCGCGATGTCGATCAACGCCCGCCTCTGGCCCGAGGAACAGGCCGCACGTGGACAGAAGGTTTCCTACGAATGGCGTGATCCCGCGATTCTCAAGGGCCCGGCACGCCTCACAAAGGCGCTGTTCTTCAAGGACTCCCGCGAACGCGGCACGGTGACCCCGTTCTACCGCCACTACATGTGGAACAAGATGCTCACGTTCTCGTCGGTCGACGAAATCGCAGCGTATGTACGTGACAACAGCGAGTCGGACGACACGATCACCGGCGCATCCACCCTTGCACCGCTGGTGGCACTGAAGGCTGGCCGCAGGATGGCCGGCGACGAGGCCGACACAAACGCGAAACGTTTCAACTCGGGCATGCTTTCGGAACAGGATTTCGTCGACCGAATCTGCAGTGACGGCGTCAAGATGCTAATCTCCGCCGAGAGTTCCTATTTCGGACAAAAAAGGATGTCTTCAAGCCGGACGCTCTCGACCATGTTTGAGCCCGATCGGCAGTTCAGGGATGGACAGCTCAAACATTTCAAACAGTTTCCGATATCGGTCTACAGACTCAGGCAGGGGGCCGGATGCGGACGCAAGTAGACGGCCTGAAGCCTTTTCTCGACGAGGTCTACCGACAGTTCAACACCAGGGACTCACTGGCCCACGACCCGCTGTCCTTCGTGCACCGCTACTCCACCCCGGAAGACATCGAGGCGGTAGCGATGATCGCCGCGTCATTCGCTTTCGGGCGTGTCGCGGCCTTCATGCCGGTCATCGAACGTCTGCTTGGACGCATGGAAGGCCATCCAGGCGCCTTCCTTCGTGAGGCAGGCCCCGACGAGTGCCGGATGCTGGCAAATGGAACCGTCTACCGGTTCGCCACTCAGGACAACATCTCCGCGCTGCTTATCGGAATCGGTGGCGCTCTGGCCCGGCACGCTTCACTCAAGCCGCTCTTCGTCGAAGGCTGGGAACGCGGTGGCACGGTGGCCGGATTGCATACTCTGGCCGCAGGTATCAGACGATTCGCGGCCGAATCGCGCGCAGTGGCGACCGACCCCGGCTTCCTGGTGCCGCTCGGGAACCACAACTCCCCGATGAAACGACTCTGCATGTTCCTGCGCTGGATGGTCCGTGACGATGGTCTCGACACAGGGCTGTGGCGCGACATCCCGCGCTCCGACCTGCTTATACCGATGGATGTGCATGTTTTCAGGATATCGAGACTGATCGGCCTGCTGCCGCCCTGTCGCCGTACCGGTCCAACCATGAAGGACGCCCGGATGGTTACCGCCCGTCTGGCCGAGTTCGATCCGCTCGATCCAGTGCGCTACGATTTCGCCATCTCCCATCTGGGGATTTCCGGCCGGTGCGACGGAAGTGCCGGCCCGGGATGCTCATCCTGTCCCCTGGCGACAGTTTGCTCCTGTCACCGACAGCAACCTGACTGAAACATCAAGGGTCCGCGACACGACAAATCCTCCGTCCCTGCCGGGTTCCCGGTCCGGCGCAATACTCGGAGGAGATCATGCTGCCATCCCGAATCCACGTTCGTATCATCCAGTACACCCGGTTCCTGCCTTTCACCGCCACACTGCTGATCTCGTGCCAGTACGCGCCGGCACCGGGGCTCGACACCGGCACCGGTGCAACTGACTCGGTCACGGCCGCCGATATCGAGTCCGTCGCGAGATGCACGGCGGACAAGGATTGCCGGTACCTTCTGCCGGACGAAACCGGATGCACCGAGCCGCTTTGCGATTTTGGCTTCTGCGGCGTCAGGGTTCAGCCCGCGGGCCATCCGTGCAGCGATTCCAACGCGCTGACGTCCGGCGATCGATGCGATGAATCGGGAGAGTGTATCGGCACGCTGACGGAATGCGGCGATGGACGCTGCGACACGGATCGAGAAGACTGCTACACGTGTCCGGCCGACTGCGAATGCGATGCGGGTATGACCTGCCACGACAGCCGGTGCGTACCGGAACCGGTGGACGGCGACGGCGTGTGCGAGCGGCTGGAAGACTGCGGAACGTCACCGGACGACTGTGCATGCGACGACGAACATGCCTGCGTGGATGCCGAATGCATGTCCTGTGAAGAAGCCTGCGACCAGGACCACAGGGTCTGCGGCGACTTTCTGGGATGCGACTGCGGAGATTGCGCGAACGACCTTGAATGCAACACGGTCGGCAGATGTGTCGTTCCCGGTCAGTGCGGCGACGAAGAATGCCTGAAGCCCTTCGAGGACTGCGCTACGTGTCCCGTGGACTGTGCCTGCCTGGAAACTCAGGGTTGCTCGACCGGTGTCTGTCGGGCTTGTTCCACGATCTGCCGCGGGATCGACTGCGGCGCGAAAGACGGATGTGACTGTGGACAGACCGAGGCATGCGAAAGCTGCGAAAAGGGTCAAATCATTAAAGACTGCCGGTGTATATGCGCGTCAGCCGGACGTCAATGCGGTACTGTGGACGGCTGCACCTGTGGAAACCACGACGGCGCCTGCATGGACCGGATGAAATGTGAAAACGGCTTGTGCATGCCGGACTGCGACGTGGTGTGCGACGATGTCGAATGCGGTGCCATCGGCAACTGTCTTTGCGCGCGATGCACCAAAACTCAGGTTTGTTACGACGGTGGGTGCGAGCCGGCCATTTTCGAGACCGACGAATATGAACCGAACGACTACCCCGGGGACGCCGCGACGCTGGGGGCCTTCACCGATGCGGACGGCACGCCCGACTGGGATGCTGTCGGCGCCATCCTGACCGCCGAGGATCGGGACTGGTTCACATTCACGGTCGCGGACACCTGGGGCGAGGTGCTGGACATTCAAATCACGATCGACGGCATGTCCGAAGATGCCGACCTTAACATGATGGTGTGCTACCGGTGCGACGATCCGCCGCTGTCCGACCCCGGACTCTCCGTTTTCGATGACGCCTTCGAGGTAGCGTCGACCATCAACGACGCCAGGTGCTTCGAATCCCGTCGATCCTGGGGCATGCCCGAGGACATCAGCCTGGCTCCGGTCTGCGGCATCGGCTTCGACGACTCAGGAACCGTCTGGATAAAGATTTTTCCAGCCCAAAAAGCGGACGCGAAGACCGACTACCTGCTCGGATTCGACCTGTAGTCTCCGCCTGCCATGCCGCGAAACGGCTTCACGAATGACAAACAACAGACCAACCAGCGACGCCTGTAACCAGACTCGACACCAAAGTAGCCATGCATGGTGGATTTCCAGCGAGCAAGACAGTAGAATACGCGGCTTGCTGTCACGCAGACTTCGTTTTTGAAGGACTTCGACAAATTATACAGGTGTGATTAATGAAAAATTATCTGGCTCTTCTGGTTCCGGCGGTATTACTGGCGGCACTCGGATGTTCCGACGGCGACACGGGAAACGACGTTTATGAGGACACGGCGCCGACAGACACTGTGGAGGACGTCTCAGAAGCTGACGTCTCCGACACGGTTCAGACCGACACGGATCTGGAACTGCCGCCTCCCGAGTTCGACGAGATCCTGGCCGGAACGCTTGAGCGAATGATGCTGGAACACGTCGAGTTCAGCGCGGACCCGGGTTTCACCATGACGGTCGGCACGGCCGACGGCGCATGGTGGAGCGGCGCTGCGGGCGTGAAGGACCTTGAAACAGATTCGCCCATGCTACCGGACAGCCAGTTCAGGGTCGGCAGCAACACAAAACCGATCGTGGCGGTAATCCTTCTGCAGCTCGTCGAGGAAGGCCTTGTGGAGCTTGATGAACCCCTGACAACCTATCTTCCCGGGTTCACGGTCTGGTCCGATATAACGGTCCGCATGCTCCTGAACATGCGCAGTGGACTGAAGGAATTTCTGGCTATTCCGGCCTGCCTGCTGACCGTCATGCTGAATCCGGAAACCGCGATGACGCCCGCTCAGGTGATGCAGTTCGTGGTCGACGACACCGACAACGGACGCATGTTCGCTCCCGACACTGACGGCAGCTACTCCAACACGAACTATGTTCTGCTGGGAATGATCATCGAGTCTGTCACCGGGAACACCGTCGATCAGGAGATCACGGACAGAATCCTGACCCCTCTGGGACTCGAGGATACCTATCTGGATCTCGGCGAATTCGACAACACCGACATCGTGCAAGGGTACGTCGATGTCACGTCGGCCGGAGCCATCGCCAACGTCAGACCAGCCGATCTGGCGCTGCTGCCCAACCTTCGCTACGTTGACGGGATGATCGTCGGTACCCACCTGATGCACCCGACGGTCACATGGGCCAGCGGCTCCCTCGTATCGACATCTGCCGACATGGGCACGTTCGTGAGGGCACTGATGACCGGCAAGCTGCTGAAGCCACAGACGATGGAGCAGATGTCGGCGACACAGCCTGCCGCCCTGCTGGGAGGTATAACCGAATATGGCCTCGGCCTTCAGAACGTCCCAACGGATGAAGGCCTGACCTGGGGCCATGGCGGCCTCAATTTCGGCTACCAGACCCAGACCTGGTACCTGCCGGAACACGGGATCACGATCTCGCATATCCACAACTTCCTGCTGAACTGGTACGACGCCTTCCAGAATGAGGTTGTCGCGATGGTCCGGCAGGGTGGTGATGCCTCTTACCAGCCATGCCAGGCACCTCAGGATTTCTATGGTGACGGGACAGCCGGCAAGGTCATGAACCTGGCTTTCAAGGGCGTCATCAACCAGACGGGCGAGACGACGCCGGAATACGGCATCTCCAGGTTCCGCATCGTCAACGAGGGGCAGGTCAAACCGTCCGTCGGTCTCTTACCTGCGGCCACCCGCGAGGAAAAGGACGGGCAACAGGTAATAACCGTGCTGTCTTACGGTCTGCCGGCTACAGGCGAAGCCGACCTCGAGATGTTGACGGTACAGATCGGCGCCGGACTGTTCTCGGATATAAACGCTGACGGCACGAAAACGATTGCATTGGAGAACTCCGCGGATATGTTCATTGCCCGTACCGAGATCTCATACGCCGAAGGAACGAAGACGCCCGAAAAACTCTGTTTCACAGGCTTCTCGGAACCGACGCGGGATGGCATGGCATATCTGTGTCCGTCGGTTCGTCAGCAAATGCCCAAAGCCGGCGATACCTTGAAGATTATGGCGACACTACCTTTCTCGGACGACCCGGACTACATCAACCAGATCGCGACGGCCGTGCTGAAAACCAGCGTCTGTTCATGTCTTGACGGCACGGTCTGGGGCACCTGCCCGTGAAACCGGTATCCGTTCGCCCGAACTGACACCAGGACAACCATGACTCGGTAGGGAACGTCCCGAAACAGAACCGGTCGTTCGTCGCGCCCGCTACCGCTATCTGATAGAATCCCGTGGCGAATCTGCCGCTGGGCAGGCCATTGACGCGGCGGTTATCATGGGCGACCGACTTAACCACAGGATACTCAACGTCGGCAGGGGTTGCTCGGCCGGGTGCCGGTTCTGCACGCACTCGAACGGCAGATTTGGCGCCAGTCCCGACGAACTGACCTGCCAGATCGCCGTGATGGAGCCATTCCTGTCGGCGACTATCATGGCAGGCGACGTGATCAGCGACGCGATCGTGCCGACAGTGACCGCGCTTCACGCCGCCGGGACGCCAGAAATCTTCCTGTACGCACATCCTGCCTGCGACGACCTCGACGCGTTAAAGGCACTTTTCGACGCGGGCGTGACCGGTCTGCATCTGCTTGTCCCCGCCGTAGATCGCCAGACTCTTGATCTGGTTTGCGGTCCGCGCGCCAGCCTGAAAAAACTGGCCACCATGATCAGGGCAGCAAATCTGCTGGGCATGCCGATACGGCTGGAAGTGCCGGTTCTGTTCGAGAACTTTCATTCGCTCCCGGACATTGTCGCCAGATCCCTGGCGATAATCAGAGAGCCTGCCGGGATCGAATTCCCGTTCAGGGCTGGCCACGACGGAAACGGCCCGCGGGGGTGGGACTATCGACTCGCGGCCGGCCAGGTAATCGAGGCAGTGGAACTTGCCAGGACCGCCGGGGTTCCCGTCAGGACTGGTGGCCGCGAAGGCGCTCCACCGTGCGTTCTCGACATCCGGGGTGCGACTGCGGACCTCTATCCCGAACTTGATCGGCTGGCCATCGACATCACCGCGCGCCCGTTCGCCACATGCGCATCCTGTGACGCGGCCGGGGCCTGTGTCGCCGACGCCCCTGGTTTCGATCCCGCCCCGGACCGGCCCCTCGAACCTGTCTTGCGACAGGGAGCATGCGTGGCGACCGTTCCTTCCGATACACCAGGAGATCGTTTGTCGACCGAGTCGTCGGCCGCCCTGTTCATTCGCAGAACCGATCTGAACCGCCTGCTGGTGGCTGCCGCAGAAGTTGACCGCTGCACAGCGCCCTGGGATTCCCTGGAAGCTCACGACAGGACTGGACGCGTGGCACCGTGCGAAGGCTCATGGCCCAGACGCGACGTGGTTGGGGACGTCCCGGATCACGGATGCGGATGGATGAACGATGGTCTTCTGCGATCGTTCAATTCTCCCGCCATGGTCAGGATGCGCCGCGCGATGATGGCCGGCGGCCGCGAGGCGTCCTGCAACCCGCACTGCCCGCGATTCGGGGAGCCGGCCGGAAACCGCCCCCAGACCAAGCTGCCGCGAACTCAGGTCTTTCACGACAACCTGTTACGCAATCTGACAGAGTTCGTCGACGGCGCCGACATCCTGGAATCCAGACCGCGAAACATTACGATCTCGCCATCACTGCGATGCAATCAGCGCTGCAGGATGTGCGATCTGACAGACTCCCTTGCGGGTGAAACCGGCATCGACACGCCA
>CAZNJW010000080.1:0-12067 GCA_964573455.1 uncultured Anaeromyxobacteraceae bacterium
ATAGCCAGGATTATCAAGCGCGCATCCTGCATCCTTACCGACTGGGGAGAGGACCCTTCACTCGAGGGATACCAGTCCGAGGATCCTGTCAGGGTCCGCAAGATTGTGGCCGCGATCTACGCCGCCATCCAGGAATACGAGGTCAGTTACGCGGTTCCACCTCCAAGTTTCGAAACGCACGGCCAGAAGATTCGTACCCCCGACGTTATAGTCGAGGACCGCCTCGCGACATGTCTGGACCTGACCTGCCTGTTCGCGGCCTGCATGGAGGCCTGCGGGATCAATCCGATCATCGTTTTTGTCAAACAGCACGCGTTTGTCGGGGGATGGCTTGTGGATCAATCCTTCCCCGAGGCTGTTCAGGACGACGTCTCGGTACTCTCCAAGCGCATTGCCATTGGTGTGCAGGAATTATGTGTAGTCGAGACGACTGCCTCGGTCGCCGGCAAAAATTGTCGATTTGACGATGCGGTGACACTGGCCGAAAACCGCGTACGAAATATCGAAGACTTCCATTTTCTGGTCGACATCAGACGATGCCGTATCGGCCAGATAAGGCCCCTTCCCAGCCGTATCAAGGGAAGACCGGTCGATGACGCTGATGGAGACGGAATGCCGGATGTAACTCATGCGGCACCGGACCAGGTCGATTCCCCGGTGAAGTTCATGGACGCGCCTTGCAACGAAACCGAGCATTCACGGCTGGATCAGTGGGAAAGGCGCCTGCTGGATCTAAGCCTCAACAACGCGCTGCTGAATTACCGGATGACAAAGTCCGGTCTGGAACTGATGTCGACCGACGTCGGACAACTCGAAAACTTCCTGGCCGACGGGGTCGAGTTCGAGATTCATCCAAGGCCCGCCGAGTGGGCCGCGTCTTTCAGAAACACCGGCATCTTCGAGGAACGCAGGCATACGGATCTGGAACGCGCCCAGCTCGAAGAAGAGTTTCGCGCGCGCCGCCTCAGAACCAATCTGACCGCAACCGAACTGGCTCCGCGTCTTACCCAGATCTTCCGGTCGGCGCGAACCTCGCTCGAGGAATACGGCGCGAACACGCTATACCTGGCGGTCGGGATGCTGGGCTGGTTTCCGATCGATGATAAGCACAGGCGCTTCGCACCGCTGATCCTGCTTCCCGTGGAACTGACTCGCAAGACAATGAGAACCGGATTCGTTCTTCGACAGCGGGAAGAGGAGCCGATCTTCAATATCACCCTGCTGGAAATGATCAGGCAGGATTTCGGGATCGACATCACCAGTCTTAACGAGCTGCCTCACGACGACAGCGGCATCGACGTGAAGACGGTAATGACAATCATAAGAAGGGCCGTGATGAACAATCCCGGCTGGGACGTGATTGAAAATGCATGTCTCGGATTGTTCTCGTTCAACAAATTCGTGATGTGGCACGACCTTCGGGAACGCTCTGAGGACCTGAAGAGAAACGACGTGGTCAGAAGCCTTATGGCGGGCAGCGTTCAATTCGAACAGCCCACGTCCGACTGCGGATGTGACCTAGACGAGGCATGCGGGCCATCCGGACTGATGTGTCCCATCAGCGCCGACTCCTCGCAGCTCGAGGCGATCGAGGCCGTGGAAAAAGGCAGAAACCTGATTCTGCACGGACCGCCCGGAACCGGAAAGTCCCAGACGATTACGAACATGATCGCCAACGCTCTTGCCCATGGCAGGACCGTCCTCTTCGTAGCTGAAAAAATGGCGGCACTTTCGGTCGTGCAGCGTCGCCTTGAAAGCATTGGACTGGGCCCTTTCTGTCTCGAACTTCACTCGAACAAAAGCCGCAAGACCGAGGTTCTGGCACAGCTCGGCAGATCGCTGAACACGGCACAGACAAGACAGCCGGACCAATGGGAAGCCGAAGCTGAAAGGCTCAGGGGTCTCAGGCAGGAACTCAACCACTATGTCGACGCGCTCCACAGGACTCGAGGAATTGGACACTCGGTCTTTAACGGACTAGGCAGGCTGTGCGAAGTCGCCGGCCGGAAGGGAGTGGTGCGATTTGACCCAGCCGTAATCAGCGCCATGACAGCCGACGGGCTTTCGGAATGGACAAGACTGGCGCACGATCTCGGTGTCGCAGCCTCGACATGCGGACGGATGGAAGACCATCCGCTGAAAGGATGCCGCAGGAAAGACTTCACACCCAACGTCAGGCAGCGGCTGACCGAGACGCTCAATGCACTGTCGGAAGCGAACAACAGTCTGCAGAAGTGTGTCGGCGCGGTATACCCCGGCTTCTTCATGCTGGATCAGAACTGCACCCTGGAAACCCTGCAGTACCACTCCGACCTGTTCCAGATTATCGCGAAGAGACCTCCGCTGACGCCGGCGATGGCTCTGGACGGCGATATCGACTCCATGCTGGATTCGCTCCGGGGTTACATCTCCCTGGGCCGCGAACGTCAGCGCCTCCGTCTCGATGTCCTTGAAGACTTCGAACACGATGTCCTCGAGATCCAGGCCAACGAAGTAATTCGGGAGCTACGGACACTGTCGCAACAGTGGGCACTGCCCAGGTGGCTCGGACGACGCCGTATCGCAAAGTTGCTGGCATCGTATCTGAAACCGGAATCCACCTACAAGGTGGACATCGACCTGGACATTGCAAACATCCGCAGACTGACACAGCTCGAGCAATACTTCAGGGAATCCGAGGCCAACATCTCGCCGCTTCTGAAAAGGCTGTGGAAAAAAGGCGACGCGAACTGGAATGAGGTCGAGGATCTGCTGCCATTGCTTAGTGCGATGCATCAGGTGATCGAGGATGTCGCGGCAGGAAACCAATCTGACGAGCGTCAGATGCGCAAGGCTGTGGCTCGATTCCTGGACCCGGACGATGACTCACGGAACGTCGGCACCAACGACCTTCAGAATTTCATCGAGTCGATCGCCGGAGTCGACGTGCTTTTTGGGCAGTTGGTCGAACTATTTCAGATGGATCCTGACACTCTCAAGGTGGTCAGGAACAGGCTCCCGTGGTTCCAGGAAGCACGGACCCGGCTTCAGAACTGGGAACATGGCCTTGAGCACCTGCGGGACTGGTGTTCCTGGAACCGCGTACGCGATGCCGCCGTTGCCGCAGGACTCGGTGTACTGGTCGAGTGCGTCGAAAATGGTTCCGTGCCGACACCCGAAGTCGAACCGGCTTTCGTCGAGGCATTCTACTCGACATGGGTCGAGGAACAGATCGCCAACGACACGGTTCTGTCCCAGTTTTCGCGTGTCCTGTTTGAGGATAAAATCAATAAATTCCGCAAGATAGATGAACAATGGGCTGACCTGAGCTGCAGAGAGATCTATGCCCGGCTTGCGGCAAGGGTGCCGCGCGGCTCGACCGATCTGGGCCAGAAAAGCGAGCTGGGCATCCTGGGTCGCGAATTGCAGAAACAACGTGCCCACATGGCATTGCGCATACTGTTTCAGAAAATACCGAACCTGCTTGTCCGCCTGAAGCCGTGCATGTTGATGAGCCCGATATCGGTGGCCCAGTATCTCGACCCGTCGTTCATTCCGTTCGACCTGGTGATCTTCGACGAGGCGTCACAGGTACCCACCTGCGATGCCGTCGGAGCCATAGCGCGCGGGAAACAGGTCGTCATCGTTGGAGACCCGAAGCAGCTTCCACCGACCACGTTCTTCTCACGAGGATACAGCGAGGCCGAGTCCGATGATGAACAGATGACCGAGGATCTGGAGAGCGTCCTGGACGACTGCCTGGCGATCCGCCTGGATCAGCGTCACCTTCTATGGCACTACCGAAGCCGCCATGAAAGCCTGATCGCGTTTTGCAACACCAGATACTACGAGAACCGCCTGATGACTTTCCCCTCGCCGGACGATCTGACACGCAAGGTCAGATTGATCCAGGTTGAAGGGCGCTACGAGCGGGGTCATGGGAAACACAATCTGGCCGAGGCGCAGGCGGTTGTTCACGAGATCGTCAGGCGATTGAAGGACCCGATTCTGTCAGGATTCAGCATCGGAATCGTCACTTTCAACCAGCCGCAGCAAAAGCTGATCGAAGACATGCTGGACGAACAGATCCGACGCACGCCGGCACTGGAGAAACTGGTGTCTGAAGGCCTGGGCGAGCACCATGAACAGATCTTCGTGAAGAACCTTGAAAACGTTCAGGGCGACGAACGCGACGTGATCCTTTTCTCAATCGGTTACGGTCCAGACAAGGCGGGCCGCATCAGCATGAACTTTGGACCGATCAACAAGGAGGGAGGCCAGCGCCGTCTCAACGTGGCCGTTTCGCGCGCCCGCCACGAAATGATCGTGTTTTCATCCATCAGGCCAGAACAAATCGACACGTCCCGGACGATGTCACGTGGCGTGGCGGATCTGAAGGCTTTCCTGGAATATGCGGAAAGGGGTCAACTGGCGACCAGGGAGGAATACTGGCGCGATGATCCGACAATCGGACAGCATCAGTTTGAAAAGTCGGTACGCGACGCGCTTGAGGCGCGCGGTCATTCAGTCAAGCTGAAAGTCGGTACATCCGGCTACCGGGTAGACATCGGCATCATCGACAAGAAGGATAAGGGTCGGTACATCCTGGGAGTCATCTGCGACGGAGCGTCCTACCGGGACGCGCGCACTGCTCGCGACCGGGACAAACTGCGCGAATCGGTACTGCTGGGCCTCGGCTGGTCACTGATTCATGTCTGGTCGACCGACTGGTGGGAGAACCCCGAGCGCGAACTCCGGCGGATCGAACAGGCGATCGACGAGACACGAAGGACGCCGCCGGATGCGTCACCAGACGTGCCATCGTGCGCGTCACAGAACGAGCCAGCACCGGCCACTCCTGCCGTGTATCCGATGGCACCAGTGACTGGAAGTACCGTCTTGAACCCGGCGGTTCCATACCGGGTATACAACGTCAGGAAGGTCAGCGGGGGGCAAGACTACTTCTTCATGCCTGCGTCCATTCCGACCATCAGGGCACAAGCAATTGAGATTACCGAATTCGAGGGTCCAATCAGTCAATCCCTGCTGGCTCGAAAACTGGCGCAGGCGTGGGGATTCTCAAAGACTTCGCGCCGCATGATGGAGACCGTCGAGCTGGCATGCAAGGGGTGCAATCTGAACAGAATTCGCCACGGCGAGAGTGTCTGGTACTGGCCAACCGACAAGGATCCGTCGGGCTGGCGGGCATTCAGGGTGCCCGATCCCGAAACGGGATTCAAGCTGGACCCCGAAGATCTGCCTCCCGAGGAAATCGCGAACGCCATCAGGTCTGTCCTGAGCCAGCAACTCAGCATGGACCGGCGATCGCTCGGGCAGGAGGTCTCGCGGCTGCTCGGATACGGACGATTCGGATCCACAATCGAGGAATGCTTCAACTACGCTGTCGAACTGGCCGTGAAAGACGGAGATGTCACGCTGCAGCCGACCGGAATGCTTGTCTGGGCCGGCGACCGATTCAACGGACAATCCTGAATCCGAGGTTGTTGACGCCCAGATCCGGTCTGTCAAAATTGTCACAGCCGCCGAATTTCACTGAATCATAGGTGGTCCAGGAACCGCCACAGTTGATTTGATGGGGGATACCTTTGTAAAGACCTGTGTCGGTGACCATCTCCCAGACGTTTCCACGCATATCGCACAACAAACTGCCCTTGTCCCGTGAACACACCTCTCTGGTGCTGTTCGAGCCACAGCCGCCCGGTTCTCCGCTCCCCCGCTTCATAACCGCGCTATCGCATGAAAGATAAGGTTGTTGCTGACTGTCCAGCGCGGTCTGCCACTCCCACCTCGAGGGCATGCGGCCACCGGCCCATGCGGCAAATGTCCTGGCCTGGTTGTAGGTTACGCAGACAACCGGGTGATCCGCGCGACGGAATTCCGGGCTGACGACGCCGCCCGACGTCACCCATCTGCGGCCATCGTAGATCTTGCACTCGCCGTCGTCGAAGTGTGGTGGAGTGCACCGTCCCTCTCTGACACACCTTTCGTATTGCTCGACGGTGACCTCGGTTCTGGAAAATTCAAGACCGGTGCCCGGGACGGCAACCCAACGGACTTTGGGGGCGGGCACAGGTGCCGGGCGGGTCACAGCGGCCGGGGCCGGTGTCGGAGGCTTGGGCGGTGTCGGTGTCGGTGTCGGTGTCGGGGTCGGGGGCTGCTGACTCGCCGCGACCTGTGTCTTGCCCGCGTTACCGGACGCATCCTTCTTCCCGATCCATCTGCCCACAAGCACGAATCCGCCTATCCCGGCCGAACTGACCGCCATCCCGACAAGAACCGCCGCAATCACCAACCAGGGGCTGAGCCGCTTCCTGCCGGACCCCTGCCCGTCCATGCCTGTACCCGTTGTCATCTGGAACCTCCCGCATCCTCAATCGTCGGACCAAACGCCCCCTCGGCCATCATGGCGCCGATATGTCGCGCCCCCTCGTCCAGAACATCGCGACCACCGTGGCCGGCCATCGCGACCAGCCACTCACGCACCGGCCCGGTACAGGAAGGGCACTTCACATAGACATGATCGGAAAACCACTGGTACGCGAAGCCCGGCTTGCTGAAGGTCTGAATCTGAACCGACCCGAATCCGGCCTTGATGCCGTTGACCACCCCGAGCCCACGCGCACGTTTCCCGGACAGGGCTCCCCGGAGCAGCGTCAATTCACCCTTTCCCAGGTCGAAACGCTCGCTTTCGGGCAGGTACTCGTGCAGCATCACGCGCCTGAGTACCTCGGTCAGGTCCTGCAGCGTCGAACAGTTGCCCTGGTTCGGGCACGTCCACGGCTTGTCCTGGCCCTTCTGCGCCTTCAACTTCTTACAGGGCCGTTTTCCCTCGCAGATGGTGACCGCCGGAGTGTTCCTGAAAGTCCCGAAACCGGTCTCCACATCCCTGACACGACCTGAGTAGGCCCTGAGCAACACCGTATCCGGTATCCCCGAGCGCACAAACCACGCCTTCATCCGTTCCAACCCGACGAACTCCACCAGCCGATCAAAAGCGGTGTTGTTTGAAGGCGTTATGGCCTGCTTTACAAGCCACTCGACCGAGTTGGTCACATCCTTTCCTTCGTAGTGAAAAGTCAGCTCCGCCTTGCTGCTGAAGCCCATCGACCGCAGATACTCAAGGGTGGCGACCGCCGCGAACAGCTTGACCGACGACGCAGGCCACCAGTTGTCGCGATCAACAGACGTCCCGTTGTAGTCGAAGCGATGATAAACGATTCCACCGTCCGGCTTCCGCTCGATAGCCACCACGTAAGCCTTGAAGGTGGGGGACGGCTCATATCCCCTCTGTGACAGCAGTCTGGAAATGGTCGTGGTGTCAACCGGGGTTTCACGCCCGATAAACGGCGACTTGCCGCGCGAGACACGGAAGTGTTCCCGGTACTCCTCGTCCGTCTTGAAGGACAGATAAGAGGAATCCACCCATCCCGACTGAACGGGCGTCACGTTCGCGCGGCACCACGATGCATTGGCGGTTTCCCGACCGGACGGCACGGTCGAGCAGTCAGTCACGCGAATCCACGTATCAGGCCGCATGGTCATCAGAACCGCGCCATCAGTGCCCGGCTGAGCCCTCAACCTGAGGCCCGCCGTTGTCGGCACCGCCCATCTGGGATGTTCCGCGTCGACCGAAACCGCGGGGGTGTCCGAGCCGACTTTTTCTGCCGTTCCATCTGCTTCGCCAGAACTTTCGAAGCCGCCTTTGTCCGGGCCGTTTCCTGCATTCACGTCATCGACGCTGCACTTGGCGATCGCCCGCCCGGAGCCGTCCACCCTGCCCCCTCCGCATGTGCCCGCAAAAATCATGAGCCACAGAAGCGCCGCTCCCAACACCACATAAACGGACGGCAGCCATCGCCTCCACCTGACAACCACGGTTCCGGTACCGCTCCGCAACGTTTCGATGACTTCGTTTTTCAAATGCATACACCCCATCAGATACAAACCGGGGATGGGATTCGGCGGCTCTCGGACGGCCTCTCCAAACATTCCTGGCTTAGGCGGACGTTTTATCACAATTCCGATTCGCTACAAAGAGAGCCGACAACGACCACGGAGGAAATCACTGGACCTGTTTCACGGCAACACGCACGATCCAATCCGTTGAACCGCGCCTGGACGCTTCGAGTCTGACCACCCCTGGTAACCGCCCAGTCGTTCGGCAGGATGCGCTGAAGGAACGGACACACAGTCGCGGATCAAACCGTTAGGAACCAGGGTGTTCGAGCCCTTGATCGAGGTCGCGCTCAGATTCTGGCAAGTCGAGCGTCCGCGACGGCATCCGGTCGAAGGAACCACGGTGCTGCCGGACTGCTGAAATTCGTAATAGCAGATGCACCACCAGTCGACCATGCACCTTCCATCGACACACATCATTCCGGTATTGAAGTCGTCATAAGCGCAGTCGTCGTTAGAACGGCAGTACTCGCCAAGGCCTGCCTTCCTGGGTTCGGCGACTGGGGTTGATACGGTCGTGCTGCCAGCATTCTGGCGCTGGGAAGCGGCAGGCTCTACCCCCTGCGCCACGGAGCCCCGGGCCATTGCGGCAGACTCCACAGACGCTTCATCGGACGAGGTCATCAGTCCAATCCATCTGCCAAAAAGCCAGACACCGCCGATCGCCGCCGCGCAGACGGCCATCCCCACAAGGATAAACAGGACGATCAAACCGGGAGGGATACCCCTCTTTCCGGTGCCTTTCGAATTACGATCAGAACCAGATGTCATCGCGAACCTCCATCATCCGGGATAAGCGGCGCGTTGATGCCGCCTCGAATCAGTCCTGGGCCTCGGCGTGCGCCACGGTGTAGTCGGCCCCGGCCGGCGGCTGGTCCAGGTAGTCCGAGAACGGTTCATCAAGACCAAACGCGCGCTGAAGAAGCGGCACGGCAAACATCTGCACGATCATGTGCTGACGATGGCGCGAGATCAGAGGCTCGGCGTCGCCCATCGGTCCCAGGGCCCGTACCCATAGACCTTGTGGTCGCAGAACGAACCGTGGTTGGCGCCGGGAATGTCGATCAGCCACTTTTCCCAGGTATGCTCGTTGTAGGCGGCCTTGTACGCCATCTCCATCGACTGTCGGTCCTTGCCACCGCCAAAGACCATCAGATATCCCGGCACGCTCCAGCCACTGTCGTCGACAGGTCCCAGGTAAATCGCGCCCAGCGTGTCGTTCCAGAAGCCCGTCTCATACACGTTTGTCAGTTCCTCGGCCCTGCCGGTGCCACGTGAATGTCCGACGAAGAACATATCGCTGGTCGTGGTGACCCCGGTGAGCACCGCGTTTTCGGCGGAAAGCTCCTTGCCGCGGAAACGCTCAATCACCGGGCCCGTGTCAAAGATCAACTGCGAGTATTCGTCACCGACCAGATTCGATATGGTCAGCGGCATGATCGAAACGAAGCCCCACGTCGCGAACAGCTCGGCCAGGTATTCATACTGAAGGTGCAACGCCCCGTTTCCGTGCAGGATGACGACCAGAGGCCAGGTTCCGGCCACCGGCGGCCGCCGGATCGAACCGCACTCGGCCGGATAGTAGACACGGGTCTTGTTCGTTCCCCAGTCCGACTTGATATCCACATATCCGGCGGCGTACGGACCGGCTTCCCACGGGTTGTCCGGGATCGTGCCGCTCGCCGCGGGCGTGCTGCCGTCGCAAGCCACTTTTCCCTTCGAAGACGGTTTGAACGGACCGGGAATTGTCGCCACCTTGTTGTCCGAGTCATAAACCGTGATCGCGCCCTGCATCGTGCCGTTCACCGCGATATACAGGCGGTTCTCATCCTTGGCAACGGCGCTTCCGCTGACCAGCACCGTGCCAACCTTGACCTTGACGTCACCGGCCAGCAAACCGCCTGTGGTGAAACGTTCACCGTCGATGATCAAGCGGTCGTTCGCCGCACCGTCCATCGAGTGGACACTGAACAATCCCAGCGCTGCCGAGGTCCAGGTGGCCCTGGTCTGACACATTCCAAGACTGAGCAGGCAGGACTCGCTGTCGGTGCAATCGTCATATCCGTCGCAGAAGGGCGGTGGCTCGGACGTGTCCTCTTCCTGTGTGTCAGGCACGACGACATCAGGAACCGGGACGTCCGCCACGCCGTCATCCCCGACGTCGATGACGCCATCGTCCGTGGCCACTGCCAGATCATCGTCAGGCACATCCGGGATCGCGTTATCCTGATCAACGATCAAGTCGCGATCGTCGATCATGTCCGGCGTCGTATCGAAATTCTCGATTGAGTCGGATTCGGCCAGATCCTCGATCATGATGGTGTCCATCGTGATCGGCTCGCCTTCGGGGCCGCAACCGGCAACAGAAATGGTCAAAACCGCCAGACAGACGGCAGCAGTGAAAACGATCCTTGATATCCGGGTCATGAATCCCTCGACAACCTGGGTTAACGCCCCAAGTATATAATGATTTGTTCTGGATTGGGTCCGGAACCCTCACCAAACCGCGAAAAACCATTGGGAAATTCTTGAAGCCGGTTACTTCGCGCCCTTTGGCTTGGCGTTCCAGATGGTGGTCATCAGCAGTGCGGAGAAGATGGCCAGCACGGCCAGCAGGACGAACACCAGCAACCACTCGCTGAAATACGCGGACACCCAGTCGGGAAGCGCCGCCTTGATCGACGTCTCGCCAAGTCTGGTTTTCTTGATCAGCCAACCGATGCCTGCGCCGGAGATCATCGCGCCGAAATTCCCCATCGCCATCGTGAAACCAGTCGCGGCCGCCGCGGCCCTGGGATGCACGTCTGCAGTGGCGGCGCCGCTCATCAGCATGTCGGGACCATAGACCAGGAAACCGGCCAGGCCCAGCATGGCTGTCGCGATCAGCGTCTCGCCACGCGGGATCAACACGAATCCGATGCACGTCGCGGCCAGCCCGAACAGCATGATGGCGCACAGGGGCGCGCGACGACCCTTGAACACCCGGTCTGACAGCCAGCCCGCGAGCACCGCGCCGATCGCGCCGATCAAAGGCAGCGCGACCGCCTTGAATGCGCTCTCCTTGATGTTCTGTCCGTGGTACTCGGCCATGTAGGTGACGGCCCAGTTCATGAATGAATATCGGACCGCGTTCATGCAGAAGTACCCAAGGGCCAGAACCCAGAGAACCCGGTTGGTCAACACCAGACGCATCGTCTCAAGGAAAGGCAGCTTCTCGGCCTCCATCGCCTCTTCGACCGTCGCGTGTTTCGGTGTGTCACCAAGGTCGTCCCGGACTCGTGCGAAACCGGCCAGGCGCGGGTCATCGCGCAGGAAAAGCCACAGCGACAAGGTCATCGCGGCAAGGATCGCGGACGGAACGATGAACGCGGCCCGCCAGCCGTAGTTACCCGCCACATAACCGGCAAGCAGCCACGCCAGGACGTTACCGACCTGGTAGCACGTCGATATCAGTCCCACCAGCAGCCCACGATACCTGGTCGTGGTCCAGTTCGTCAGCGTCTTTACCACAAGCGACCAGCCGGCCGACTGGGCGTAGCCGTTAATCGCCCACAGGACCAGCATCAGCGGCAAGGAATTTGCGAACGAAAACAGCATATTGGCGACGACAGCCAGTGTCATGGCAGCCGTCATCATGCGCCTGGCGCCGAATCTCTCACCGAGTTGGCCGTTCAGAAACTGGCCGATCGCGTACGAAAACGCGTACACCGTCGGGATCAGACCGATGATGTCCTTGTCCCAGCCGAACTCCGCCATGATCAGCGGCTGCGCAACCGAGAAATTCATCCGGCACAGGTAATACGAAGCGTATCCCGCCCACAGCGTGGCAAAGATCTGCACCTGCCACCTGGTCAACCCCTTTGGACGTTCAACGACATTACCTGCGAAATTGCTGTCGGGCATGTACCCCCCCGGGAGATGGATGATTCGCGGCCGGTGCCGCGTTGCGTTAAGTGTGCCATTGCCCCGCCAAACCTGCAAGGCGGCGAATTACATTCGCCGTCCGGGGAGGGCGAATTGTCATTCGCCCCTACGCCGGAACCCGAACCCGCCCGTGTAGCGGCGAATTACATTCGCCGTTGGGAAGGGCGAATTGTCATTCGCCCCTACG
>CAZNJW010000081.1:0-210 GCA_964573455.1 uncultured Anaeromyxobacteraceae bacterium
TTTCAACAGGATAAGACAATGAAGACCTTCGAACCTGGATCGATTCGCAACATCGGCCTGTACGGGCATCAGGGCTCTGGCAAGACGACTCTGGCCGAGGCCATGGTGTTTCTTGGCAAGACTTCCAGCAGGCTTTGCAGCGTCCAGGATGGTAACTCGAACTTCGACTTCGATTCCGAAGAGATTCGCCGTCGTTCTTCCATCTCCGCG
>CAZNJW010000081.1:220-11702 GCA_964573455.1 uncultured Anaeromyxobacteraceae bacterium
TGCGCAAGCTGATCGAGGGAGCCGGCGGCAAGGTCGTGAGCTTTCATTTCACGACCGGCGACACCGACTTCCTGCTCATCTCCGAGGCCGACGAGGCGGAGTCGGTCATCGCGGCGCTGATGGCGACGATGGCGACCGACATGGCCGTGTTGGTGGTCAGCGCCGTCGACGGCGTTCAGGTGGGTACCGAGAAGGCCATCGAGATGCTGACCGAGCAGGGCATCCCGATGATGGTCGTCGTGACGAAGGTGGATCGCGAGCGCGCGGACTACGGCAAGATCGTGGCCGATCTTCAGAACCGGTACGGCAACGCGGTCGTTCCGATGGCTCTGCCTATCGGATCGGAGGCGGGGTTCAAGGGCATCGTGGACATGGTCAACAACTGCGCCTTCACTTACGCGGACCCGTTGGCCGGCGTTAAGGGCGATATCCCCGGCGCCATGGCCGGTGACGTGGAATCCGCGCGCGAGCCGCTGGTCGAGAAGCTGGCGGAGCAGGATGACGACCTTACCGAAAAGTTTTTCAGCGACGGCGAACTGCCGACCCAGGATCTGGTCAAGGCGTTGACCATCGGCTTCAAGAAGGCCGGCGTCATCCCCGTGCTTCCGCTGAACGCGGCCACATGCATGGGCGTCGATTTCCTTATGAATGTGATCGCCGCTTACGGTCCGTCTCCGCTCGATCGCCGTGGCCTGAAGGTGCACAAGGGCGACGAGGTCACGGAACTCGTTGTTGACGCGGACGGCAAGTTCATCGGCAGCGTCTTCAAGAGCATCGTGGACCTTCAGACCGGTCGCATCAGCGTGTTCCGTGTGGCGTCCGGCTCGATCGCCCAGGACGGTCAGTTCGTGAATCTGACCACCGGAGCCAAGGAACGTTTCGGCTCCATCGTCAAGCTGCTGGGCAAGAAGCAGGAGCAGGTCGATAAGGCCGTCTGCGGTGATGTCGTGGCCGTGGTCAAGCTGAAGGAAACCAACTCCGGTCATACGATCGGTTCCGAGGATGGCCTCGGCAACCTGGTGATCCCGCCGTTGCCCCAGCCGTGCATCTCCTACGCCATCAAGCCGAAGGCCTCCGGCGACGAGGACAAGCTCTCCGCGGCCATCCAGAAGATCGTCGAGGAAGACCCCGGCCTGCAGCTCTCGCGCGACGATGAATCGAAGGAATTCCTTGTAAGCGGTCTCGGCCAGGTTCACGTTCAGTCCGCAGTCGACAAGCTGAAGAACAAGTTCAACGTCGACGTGGAGCTGAAGCTGCCGCGCATCCCGTACCGCGAGACGATTCGTGGCGCCGCGAAGAACGTCGAAGGCAAGCACAAGAAGCAGTCCGGCGGTCGTGGACAGTTCGGCGTCTGCTACATCGATATGAGTCCGAACGTTCGTGGCGAGGGATTCGACTTCGAAGACGCCATCTTCGGCGGATCGATTCCGAAGCAGTTCATACCGCCGATCAGGAAGGGTATGGAAGATTGCATGACCCGCGGCGTTGTGGCCGGTTACCCGGTCGTGGACATCAAGGTCAAGCTGATCGACGGCAAGTACCACGACGTCGACTCCGACGCCCGGTCGTTCGAAATGGCCGGCTCGCGTGGTTTCAAGGCGGCGTTCAAGCTTTGCACCCCGATCATCCTTGAGCCGATCATGGAACTGACCATCGTTGTTCCCGAGGAGTACCAGGGCACGGTCATGGGCGACATCAGCAGCCGTCGCGGCCGCATCATGGGCGGGGACGCCATCGGTGGCAAGCAGGTCGTCAAGGCGACCGTCCCGATGTCGGAGTGCCAGACCTACGCATCCGACCTTCGCTCGATGACGTCGGACCGCGGATCGTTCAGCATGTCATTCGACCATTACGAAGAACTGCCCCCGAACCTGGCCGAAAAGCTGATGGCCGACGCCAAGCTCGAGGAAGAAGAAGAGTAGTTCCGCACTCGTCCGACACCCGGGCGGATGTCAATTCGTCCGGCGAATCAATTCAATTTATATCGCCTGACTGGTTGCCGACGCGGCTTTCGAATTCCTGCGGACGTTTCTGCAGATAAGGGTCTTCCGGTGACAGGGCCAGTGCTTCACGCGACACAGACACAGCCTGATCCGGGAGGTCGTTGGCGGCAAGTGCCTCTGCCAGGGTGTCCAGAAAGGCCGAGTTGTTCCGACCCGAGAGATCGACCGCCGCGCGGGCCAGATCGAGTGCGCGCGGCGCGTCTCGAAGGCCGAGGTGCGGGCTGGTGGTCATAATCCAGGCTGCGTTGTTCATGACCCAGGCTGCCTCGCCCGGCATGAAGCGGTCGATATCACGCAGGGCCGCGTCCAGGTCGCGTGAAAGGGAGATGGCGGCGTCCAGACTGGCCGGGTTGGCGTCACAGGCAATGAGTCCACGCTTGATTTCGGCAAGATGGCGATTAGCGTGCTGGCGCACGGGGGCCGGCGCTCTTTCCAGTTGGACACCGTATCCGCGATTGCGCATGATCGCGTCCGCACGCACGTAATTCCGGTAATACCAGCGCCAGGACCCCCACCAGCCGACCAGCAGCAGCACCACGAGCGTCGCTATCAGATACCAGCGGTTGCGACGGAAGAAACCTGGTCCGGCGGGTGGCACGGGCGTGGCGCTGGATGTTCTACGCGGTGGGGAGGCGAAGATGATGGGATCGGTGACATTGACGGGGGCGGGGACAGGGGCAGGGACAGGGGCGGAGGCAGGAACGGGGACATCGACTGGGACATGGACAGGGGCGGGGTCAGGGACAGGGACGGGGGCACCGCAGACGGGGCAGGCGGCGTGACGGCCGCTCCACGATTCGGGCGCGGACAACTGCTGGCCGCAATTGCCAC
Organism: uncultured Anaeromyxobacteraceae bacterium; assembly: GCA_964573455.1. Lineage (GTDB taxonomy): Bacteria > Myxococcota_A > UBA9042 > DTJE01 > DTJE01 > JAGOFO01. The sequence continues at coordinate 3,055 of CAZNJW010000081.1, forward strand.
ACACATATCCGATCCGTCCGTTCATTCGAGGTTTGCTCCGGGTGTCTTCGCTTCAAGCCGAATCGCCGAATCCAGCGTAATCCCGTTGAGCGACACAGGTGGAATGGGCACGCGAACCGGGGTCGACGACAAGTCGGGGCGGTCGGCGTATTGGGGGCCGGAGACAGGGACAGTGTCGGGTTTAGGCGCAGGGTCGAATGCAAATTCGCCCTTCTGGACAGGTGCCGTGGCACGGACCAGGGACGGGCAGTCGGGATCGCCGGCGTATTGGAATTTGAACTCGCGTCTGACCCTGTCCGCTATGGCGTCGGCCTTTTCCGGGAAAAGACAGAGCGCCGAGTCAAGGAAGCTGTACAGGTCGGCCTCCGGCGCCCAGGCGATGTTTGTCAGGAAATACCCGGACGAAACCGTGTCCATCATTTCGTCGAGGGTCATCGAGGCGTCAGCCGTGCCTGCGGTTCCGGATTCGTCCCACAGCATGTAAAGGGTTCGCGCGACCCAGTTCTCGTCAAGCTTCTGTGTCGAGGACCCCGTCATGGAAGGGAATACCATCTCGGACTGTCCCTGCTGGGAAAGGTACTCCCCGTTTTCGAAGTCGACGTAGAACCACGAGTCGTTCTGGATGTCCCAGTAGAACGGCCAGGTCGTATCGAACCAGAGCGTCGCGGTCACCAGCGACATGAAGGTCGCCCAGCCCTCGCTGAAGGCAAACCTGGGATCCAGTGTCTGACCCAGATAGTGCGAGCCACCGGTTGAGTTGTCCTTGGAGTACGAATCGAGAACATAGTGGCCGAACTCATGGAAAAGGACCGCCCATCCCCAGGCGGACGACCACCCCTGGGCCGAAATCACCGAGATCACGTTGGCCAGGTTCGGCCCTCGGCTGGTGCCGATCCAGGTTGGTTCAAGGCCGTGGTAGCAGGTGCATGGGACGAATGTGTCGTCCCACGGGCCGTAAATCACCGCGAGAGTCTCGGGGACTCCATCGAAGGAGCGATCGACCAGCGGCTGCACGATACGCGAGAAGCTGAGGCGGTTCATCTGGAACACGAACATGGCGCCGGCCTGCTGCTCGATCGGAATGGTGATTTGTCCAACGGATCCGCCAGCCGGAACGTCGACATACCATACGTAAGGGTCGAAGGTCCGCAGACCGTTGTCGCGGGGTTCGGTAAGGGGATCAAGAACCGCCATCAGAACCCGACCCTCCGGGGCCCACACCGTCGAGACGACCATCTTCTCGGTGCCGACGGGACGACGGGGGACGGGAATGCTGAAAGCACCCCCGTCATCAGCGATATAGCCGGCTCCGATCACCGCGCCATCGGCGTCAACGACGGTTACCAGCACGTCCCGTACCGGCATCTCGTCCGGGCCTGTCACAACCACCCGTCCGGCCTGGACGTCTCCGTACATGTACTCGACCGACAGGCTGCCCGAAACGTGAAACTCCGAGTCTCCAAGACAGAGACCGGAGACCGGCTCGCAAAAGAAGCCGTTTTCACAGGTTCCACAATCACCGCCGCACCCGTCCGTGCCGCAGAAGCGATTCACGCAACCAGGGGTGCATGATGGCGGCGGCCGAAACCGCCCAAAGCCGTCGTCACAGCCTGTCGCGGACCACGCGGCCAGCAGCACCGCCATGACGCGGAGGAAAAGACCAGGGCGCCCGAAATGCCTGATACTGAGCGAACTGTCCGGTAATGTTTGACGCATTGCATCAACCGTCAACTTGCGGGATAATCCGGCAACATTGTGATCGAATGCCGGTAGACGGTCAACTGTCGCCGACAGCGCCCGGTGTGGTGTAATATATGGCACTCCTGCGATTTCGGGTGGTGGCTGTCAGATGAACGTGCTCAGACCGAAGATTTCTATAAAGACGGCGCGGTTCGCGTCGCGAGCCAGCGCCGATGTGCTTTCCCCGGCCAGAATTCCCGTGCCGGTAGACTGGGACTTCAGTGAGGCCACGCCTGACCTGCTGCGTCAGGTGATGCTCGGCATGGACGTCGCCCTGAAAGGTGGTCGCCACAGGGTCAGATTGAACCCGACCATGTGCGTCGGGGTCGACGTGGCACCGGGCGGCGTCGCCCGCGTTTCGATACGCACCTCGACCGACGACGTGACCCGCGAGGCCAGGCTCGAAAGCTTTTCCGCGACGTTCGAAAAGCCTTTGACCGTAACCAACGTGCTTGGCATTCTGAAACGCTTTTCCGGGCTTTTTGAGGCCCGGCCGGGCGACACCTGCGATAACGGGCAGGGAACTCAGGCAACCGATGGCACCGCGGGCAGCGAGGTTCCTCCGGGTATGCTGGCATCGATGCTGCGCAGACTTGTCGGCGGCGCGACCCAGCGTGTTCCCGAGGTGGCCGGTTTTGCCAGGCGCAATCTGGATCGGGCCGGAGCCATTCTGTCATCCATGGTCGGTGAGCCTCTCGCTGTCGAGGTTTCGCGAATCACCGGGGTGGCCCGCGCGGATCGCCTCAAGCCGGATTCCGAGCCCGTTCTGGTCATGTCGGTGTCGGGCAGCATCGTCATCTCGCGTACCGGTGCCAGGGTCGCGTTCAAGGACCTCGAAGTTCCGGCAGTCGTGATGCCGCGTCCATCCACGCGCCTTTCCGGATTCCTGACGCCGTCTGCCGGGGACGAGGGCCATCCGTTGTCCGACATCCAGCCGGCGGTTCTGGCTGCCGATATCGCCATGATGATTGACTCGGTTTCGGGCAGGGTGGATGCCGACGTGACCATGCCGATAGTCGAGGCTTCCTGGTTGTCGGCCGACCGCACCGACTCTCGCGTGTCCGTGTGGACCGAGCAGCCCTTCCTTTCTGTTGGCGCTCATTTCGATGCGAGTATCACCGGGGCCGACGTGGCTCTTGAGATGCAGGAACTGACCGTCAAGTCACCCGGGTCAAGGCGTACTTTCGTGTGTCGTGCCACCCTTGCCGGCACGGTCGGTATCGAAAGCGGCCGTCCCACGCTTTCCAATCTGTCTGGAACACTTGGACAGACAAATCGAGGCGCCCTGCCGGTGTTCCTTGTCAGGTTGAGCGGCGAAAATCCGTTCGTAAATACAGGCAGCGCGCTGACCATCCAGATCGACGAGGTGCGGTCGACTGGCAGCATTTCTTTCGATGTCGATCCCGAAGGCAACCCCAGCTTCAAGTTGCCCGACGGTGGAGCCGGAATCACCGGCGTATTCTCGCTTCCGGATCAGCAATTCGGGCAGTTCGCGTCGGCAACGGTATCCGGTTCGGTTACCAGGGGCCGGATCGACTGCTCGGTCAAAGCCATGGACGACGGTTATGACGTGTCGTCAACAGTGGTGTTCCCGACCGCCATGGTGCTGACCACGCGAGTCAAGGCGATTCCGGAACTGAACATGGTGCCCGGGCCGGTTCATCTGGACGCGTTCGCCACGGTCGAGGGCGATTTCGGGGCGTTCGTGGTGCCGGGCGGCGAAGGCCGCGCCATGTCGGTCGAGCCGCGTGGAGGCGCCAGCATCACAGTTGAGCGCTGGAGCCTGGATTCGCCGGGACGCGTGATCTCCAGCGCGGGCGCCATCGCGTTAAAGGCGGTTGTGCGCGAGGGCGTTGTGTCGGTTGACGGCGAAGGTGACTTCGCGGTCGATCTGCGCTGGTCGTCGCATACAGCAAAGGTTCAGGTTCAAACGCTGGAAGGCACGACCAGACACCGGCTGCCTCCGTGGCTCGCCCGTGGATCCCAGTGCGTTCATATCAGTCCAGGCGGGCGGCTGCAGCTTTCGTCGGGGCGACGTTCCTTTGTCCGTCCCGAGGTCTGGAACGCTCTGATGAATCCCGCCACCCAGGCAGGCGCGCTGTTCGAACTGCTGGACGATGACGAGTTTCTGGACGGCACTCTTGATTCAGCCGCGGAACTCGTCGACATCTTTAATGAAACCATTGGGGCGCGTTTCTTTGAGACGCGCAATCGCATAGGAACCGTGCGCCATCATGCTCGCGAGGCCGGAATCAGCAGTCCTGGCGACATCTTTGACCCCGAACTGGTCTCCAGGCTTGTGTCGCGGCTGATGACTGGCGACGAGTCGCTTGTGGATGAGGCGCTTTCCCTGGTGACTCCGGCACTTCAAGGGCGCGGGCTGAACATGACCGCCATACGCATGTTCATCTTGAAGAACCGGCCCGACCTGGCGGACAACTCGGAACTCGGACTGGCGCTTCGGCTTGCCGAGATAGCCACGACCCCCGCGGCGGCGTTCGAACCGCCTGCTCCGGCGTCGCCGCCGCCGCTGATGGACGACCCTGAAATGGCCAACAGGCTTCGCAGAATTCCATCGGCCGGCACCGTGTATCAGTGGTGTTCCAGAAGGCCGGTTTCCCGTGCCAATCTTGAACGAATTCTCGAGCTGGCGCCGATGATGTACATCGACCAGCTTTCGTACATCCTGTCCGAGGTCTCTGATTCCGGTCACGACGATCTGTGCGCCGAACTCAGCTTCGTGATCTCGGCGAAGAAGGCTATCAGCCGTGCGTGCGGCAGCGAACGCCTGATCGACTTGACCATCGTGCCGCGTACGTCCGTGCTGGCCGGTTTCCTGGGCGACCTGGTCGGTCCGATCCCCGGGATCGACCCCGATGACGGCGCGGGAGTGCCCGAATCAGTGATGGGTCCCAAAGACATCGCGGATGTCCTTGAACTGAACCTCAGCGGCGCATGGCAGGGCGTCGGTCACCAGATCAACAACCGCATGGTGCTGGAACTTCTCAAGCGCCGCGACGGAGACTTCCTGATCGCGGTGATGTGCGAGCTGAGTCACGACGTCCCTGTGAACCTTGCCCTGAACCTGATGTCATTCTTCCGGCAGGATCAGGGGCACATGAAGGTCCCAGTGGATACCGAGGCACTGTTCGCGGACAAGACCGGCCTGAGCGTCCCCAGGTTCGAGGACTTCGTGGCCGGCGGCACCAGGGGACGCGAAAGTTACTTCCAGGAACTGCATCGGCTCGCGATTCAGGTGATCAGGCGCGGCGCGGGATATCATGCGATCAAAATGAAGTTGCGCGAGGCCCTGTGGCCGGCCCGGCAGCGGGTGCATGGTCATGACGGCCCGGCACTCCTGGCCGAACGAGCCCGGGATTCGATAGAGCATGCCGACGCGCTGGCCCGGAAGGTCGGTGTTCACCCGGGCACGTTCGAGGCATTGCGCCAGACGTACCGTGACGCGTTCGACCGGTGCGCAGATCTGCTCAGGGTCGACCGGTTCGCGTTCCAGCAGGACTGGTTGAAGGAGTTCTGGCGGCGAAGCGAAGAGGCATCCAGGGTCGCTTCGTCCGTCAGATGCCACGTCAACGACGAGGATCGCGTAAGAGCCTGGCTGGCGCAGTGGGATCGGACTGGCGCGGGTCGCCGTCTGGCCGGGGTTGCCGCCACGGGGTACGACGATCTGCAGGCACTGGTTGACGCGTTTGTGGACACCATCTGGTTTTCACAGTCCGATCGTGAGGCGATCGCCGCGGATCCGCTGGTGCGCCTGTTGATGGAAGAGCCGGCGGGCGAATACGACTTCACGGTCGTGTCGGGAATGGGAGTCATCTCCGACGGCAGGGAAGGGCGCGAACTGGAGGGCGCTTTCAGACGGCTTTCACGGCTGCGGGGTATTTCGGTTCTGCGGGCGCCGACCGGCCTTTTCCGCGACCTGGAATTCAACGCACGCACAATCATCGCGACCGTGCGCGAGGTTGAAGGGCCGTGGGGGTACATCGGCTATTCCCAGGGGTGCGCGAACGGTCTGCGCGCCGAACACATGCTGATGACGGGCACGCCGCGAGGACGCGAGATCGCCGGCAGGCTGGTCAGTCGCAATCTGCTGTTCTCGGCGGCGAACGGCTCCGCGCATGGTTCGTCCATGGCGACGGTGGTCGCGAACCTGTTCACGCAGGCCGAAATCCTTGCCAAGCCCTATCAGAGCCTGTATTCGCGGGATTTCGTGCAGATGGTCCGCAGGGCCACCGGCAGCCTGCTGGATTCCAGGCAGGCCACGGCACTGATAGCAGGCGCCTGGTCATTGACGATGGAGCGCGCGATCGACCTGCACCGGGACGGTACCTTCATGGACGGGGTGCCGACCTCGACCGTTCGCGCGTCGGTGACCCGGGAACGTCTCCCGGACGCCTTGCAGTATGTATACGGCATGCACGAACGATTGATGCCTGGAATGGCCTGCGACAGCCAGGTCGCGACCGTGGACGAAGTCGGATATTCAACCAGGGTGCTCGGCGAACGGGGAGGCGTGCTCAGGCGCTGTGATATCGGGTCCCGTCCGCTTCACGCGCATCACTGGGGGCCGGTACACGACGAACTGCTGAAGATGATGACCAGAAAGGACATCGAGTGCGAGAAGTACGAGAACCCCGTGGACATGTATGTATTCCCGTGGATTGATACGAATATCAGGTTCGGGTTGATTCGCAGGAAGAACTGAAATCGATTTTTTGTGTATTTTCAGGCTGTTTTTCCATTGATTGGTCCACGATCGGGCTTGGCATACCTCCCGATCCCCTGATAGTATCATCGGCGGAATACCGGGCGGCCCCGTTCCCCGGAGGTTCGTCAAGGCACATGGCTGGCGGGGCGATCTCTTCACTGGAGGTTCCAGATGGGTTCCAGGGTCATCAATTTCTCCGCCGGCCCAGCCGGTCTGCCGCTGCCCGCTCTCGAAAAAGCCAGGGACGAACTCCTTGATTTCGGGGGAACCGGGATGTCGGTGATGGAGATGTCTCACCGGTCCAAGGCGTACGACAAGGTTCACTGCGATGCTATCGCGCTGGTCAGGGAACTGATGAATGTACCCGAGAACTACACGATCATGTTCCTTCAGGGCGGCGCGAACCTGCAGTTCGCCATGCTTCCGATGAACATCCTTCGTGGTGGGAAGAAGGCCGACTACATCATTTCGGGGCACTGGGCCCAGTCCGCGTGGAAGGAAGCCTGCAAGGTGGCTGGAAAGGAAAACGCCCGCGTGATCGCCTCCACCGAGTCCGAGGAATTCCGTCGCCTGCCGCGTCCGGGTGAGTACACGATCAACCCAGACGCCGAATACGTGCACATCTGTTCGAACAACACGATCTACGGCACCCAGTACCACCAGTTCCCCGAGACCGGGTCGATTCCGCTGGTCGCGGACATGTCGTCCGACATCATGTGGGCGCCAATCGACGTGTCGAAGTTCGCGTTCATCTACGCCGGCGCGCAGAAGAACCTGGGCCCGTCCGGTGTCCTGCTGGCGATCATGCGCAACGACTTCCTGGAGAAGTGCGCCGATGACCTGCCGAACATGCTGAAGTACAAGTTGCACGCGGAAAAGAACAGTCTGTTCAACACGCCGCCGACGTTCGCCATCTATCTGCTGAAGAACGTGCTGGAATACAACAAGTCGATTGGCGGTCTGGCCGCGATCGAGAAGAACAACCGGCGCAAGGGCGAGCTGCTTTACGGCTTCATCGACGAGAACGCCGACTTCTACCGCCCGTGGGTCACGGTCAAGGAAGACAGGTCGTTGATGAACGTGGACTTCCACCTGCCGACTCCGGAACTGGATGCCCAGTTCGTCGCCGATGCTTCCAAGAGCAACATGACCGGTCTGAAAGGCTACCGCACGATGGGCGGTGTGCGCGTGTCGATGTACAACGCGGTTTCCGTGGCCAACATCGAATACCTTATCGACTTCATGAAGGCTTTCCGCGCCCGCGCCTGACCACATCCCGACGGCCACTGACAATCCTTGTCCCGGAAGGGCGAATGTGATTCGCCCCTACGGGCGCACGGACCGGAATTATTACTATTCGCCTCAATCTGCCAGACGGTGAATCTGTCATCCAAACTCGTTGGACGGGCAGGGGCGGGGACTGTATAATTCCGCCCGGCTTTGGCTTTTCCTTCACGCTGGTGCGGTAATGCGAAGTTGCTCGTGGTGGTTGATGGCGGTGGCGTTGTTCGCGGTGTCCTGTGAAACCGGACTTGAATCGGTCGGACAGGTCAATGCTCCGATTATCGGCGGAGACCCGGTGTCTGACGGATCGTGGCCCGCCGTAGGCGGGATCACGCTTTATCCGGACTCGATGTGCTCGGGCACGCTGATCGCGCCCAGGGTGGTCGCTACCGCCGCCCATTGCATCAAGAAAGAAAACCCGACCGTGTTCACCCTTGGCTACGACATGGATGACGGGACCGACTACCAGGTTGCCCAGACGTACTATCATCCGGATTACGATGAAGGAGATGTTTGGAATAATGACCCGGGCAGTCACGACGTCGGTGTCCTGATTCTGGAAAAAGACGTCACCGGTGTCACGCCCGCCGAACTCTTTACCGGCGATTTCACAACGTTCGACGGCGATGACATCATCTTCGTCGGATATGGGAAACGCTCGGTTACAGAGCAGCTTTACGGTCTGAAGTATCAGGTCACACTGACGATCCAGGACATCGACGCGAACGGTTTCTGGAACTACACCAGCAGGCAGGATCCCCACAATACATGCGGTGGCGACTCGGGCGGGCCAGGCTTCATCCTTTCCGGCGGCAAGTACTACATCGGCGGGTTCGTGTCATCCGGCGACGGCGAGTGCGTCGAGGATGGCTACAACATGCGGGCCGACGATAACGCC
>CAZNJW010000082.1:0-11450 GCA_964573455.1 uncultured Anaeromyxobacteraceae bacterium
GGGCGAATGACAATTCGCCCTTTCCGGACGGCGGAAATGTGGTGTCCTGGGATTGATTCAATGTATATTCTTTCAGGGTCGGCAGGAGGATTGGATGAAAGAGATTGTGTTGAAATGGCTTGAAACCATTCCTTGGGAGAGGCTCCTGTCCAGCTCGGTGCGGATCGTTGTGATTCTGGCGGTGGCCCTGCTTCTGTACAAGATTATCAAGCGCGCGCTCTTGCGGATCGAGCGACGGCTGCTTGCCGCGGACGCGGAGACTCCGGATGGGTCACCGAGCGAAAACGACAAGCGGGTTCAGACCTTGATCAGGCTGACCAGGCAGGTGCTTTCGGTTGTCGTGTGGGTTCTGGTAGGACTCATGGTTCTGACGGAACTGGGTCTGGACATAGCGCCGATACTTGCCGGCGCCGGTATCGTCGGATTGGCGGTCGGCTTTGGCGCCCAGAACCTTGTACGTGACTTCATCTCCGGCTTCTTCATGATCCTTGAGAACCAGGTCAGGGTCGGTGATGTCGCTGTCATCAACGGGACCCCCGGCGTGGTCGAACAGATAAACATGCGTACCATCGTGCTGCGCGACGTGTCCGACGTCGTTCACATATTTCCGAACGGAACCATCACGACCATAGCCAACCAGACCAAGGAGGTCTCGGCATACGTGTTCGACGTGGGTGTGGCCTATCGCGAGGACATCGGCATCGTCACCCAGACCATTCACGAAGTCCTGTACGAGCTCCAGCAGGATTCAGAGCTGGGGCCGAAGATTGTGGGGACGCCCGAGGTGTTCGGGGTCAATCGACTGGCGGAATACTCGGTCGAGATCCGGGGAAGGATACGCACGCTTCCCGGAAGCCAATGGACGGTGGGACGCGAGTTCCTCAGGCGGGTCAAACTCGCTTTTGAAGAGAAGGGCATAGAGATTCCGCTCCCGTACCGGAAGCTTGTCATGGCCCAGCCAGTCCCGGACCAGGCGATGGACAAGGTCACGCGGAATTGACGGTAGTGGCGTTCATAAACGCCGGTAAGAACTGACAGCAGCGTATCAGGCGCGCTTCAGAATGTCGGCGGTGGCCTGAACGACCCAGTCCACGTCGCGATCGTTCATGCCTGGATGGTTCGGCAGGTAGAACACCGTGCCGTCCCTCTCCCATTCGTCCTTGAAACCGTAGACCGACATGTAGTCCGGACGCGAATCGATGCCCTTATTCAGCAGAGCCTTTTGAACCGCGGAGGGGCATCGTACCCGCAGTGGGAAGGCGTTCCAGGTGCAGACGCTGTCCGGGAGCGTTTCCGGCAGTCTGGCCGAACTCCCCGGGATGCCGGCATCACGCAGGCCATCGAGCAGCCGTTCAGCGTTGTGACGCCTGACCGCGTTGCGCAGATCCAGTCGTTTCAACTGCAGGCGTCCCAGTTTGGCCTGAAAAGCCGACATAGGCTTGATCGACGAAGGATCGAACGCCACGTCCGGTTCGTCGAACATGCGATCCAGGCGGGCGCGATCGATGGCGTTCAGCGTCAGGAAAGGGCCAAGCAGGGCCCCGGTGTAACCAGCCCTGGTGGTCAGAGCCCAGTTCGCAAGTCCGGTCATCGCGCGTTTCCTGACCGCGGAATCCGCTTCCGGCCCGGCGGACGCGACGGTTCGCCGCACCCTGCCTGCCAGCACCGCGTCATCGGTCAGGACCAGACCACCGCCGAACGTCATCATGTTCTTGCCGTGGACCAGGCTGATGCACGCGGCCTTTCCGAAGGTGCCGACCAGTCGTCCCGCAAGACTGGCGCCGATCGACTGTGACGAGTCCTCGATCAGCGGAATGCCACGTTTCGAACAGAAGCAGGAGATTCGATCGACGGGAGCGGGCTGGCCGAACGGGTGTATCACGACCACGGCGGCCGCGTTGGCCGGCGTGTAGCGTTCAAGGCGATCGGGATCCATCGCGAAATGGCCGGTATGACACGGCGTGAATGATGGCTGAAATCCAAGCCCGCGCACAACAGCCGGAACAGTCTTGAAAGCGTATGCCGGGACCACCACCGACGAGTCTGGCGGCAGATCCATCGCGGCCATCACGGCTCCCTGAGCGGCCCTTCCCGATGAAACGGCGATTGCGTGCGCGACCCCGTGATACGCGGCCACCTCGCGCTCGAAAGACAGCAACTCGCCAGGGTCGGCGTGGCCGTGCAGGATCTCGGTCAGAACGACGGTCAGTTCCGCCTCGTCCATATTGATGTTGTGGCGTGGCACCGGTCTCATGCGACGGCCCTCCAACTGGCGGATCCCGATTCTACCAGACATCGTCTGCTGGAATGTGATAAAACCGGCTGGTTCCGGGCCAGGAGGACCGCGTGGAATTTGAGCTTGTCGTTTCCGAGGATTTCTTTCCGTCACCGATGATTGCCGGGTTCATATGGGCGACGGGAATCGATCCGGTGTTTTCCGACGTGATGCCCGACTTCCTGAAACCCCATGTGGATGCCGCGTCGTGGCAGGGCGAGGATTTCTGGCCCCGTGGTATCAAGACCAGGGTCCGGGACATGGTCAGACACGGCAGGTACCATCCGTCGGGGCGGGGCAAACCGGCCAGCGAGTTCCTGCTTAAGGCGGCTGTTGACGGCGAATTCCCGGCGATATGCGGTCCGGTGAATATCAACAACGCCATCAGTCTCAGGTCCGGGCTTCCGATATCGGTTTTCGACGCGGCCCTTACCGGCCCTGAACTGATGATCAGGTGGGGGCGGCCTGGTGAGTCATATGTCTTTAACCGTGCCGGCCAGGAAATAGACCTGGCCGACCTTATCGTCGTCTGTCGTCGGGACGAACAGGGCGAATGGCGGCCATGTGGCAATCCGGTCAAGGATTCGATGGCGACCAAGGTTCGGGAAACGACACGCGACGTCCTGGCCGTCATCTACGCCCCGAACGATTATGAACCGACAAATCTCGAGACCTGGTGCGCCGAATTTACCGCCCTGCTGACGTCGGAGTGTCACGCCGAATCGGTCGGTTTTCTGGTGTGACGCGGGTCAGTTCGCTCAATCGGCGTCGTTGAATGCGTCGCGGACGACCTGGCAGTCGAGCAGCGGGGCCGTGGTCGGATTGACCAGGGGGGAGTCGCAGAATTCGAGCAGCATCGGCATTGCCTGGATGTCGACCTCCAGCCGCTCCGTCTTTCCATCACCGTTAGTGAAGTCATGCGCCTTCGGCCGGGACGAGTCGTCTCCGCCATGGTACAGATAGGTTCCATCCGGCACGCTCTCGGACCACATGTCGTATCTGGGCCAGGTTTTGTAGCTCTCGATGCTGCGATCCCAGATTGCGTGGATGTGGCGGACTTCTTCCGCTGTCAGCGGCATGCCAACCGGCGCACACATCGCCAGCATCTGGGCGCCTTCGATCCGATAATCGGTGCAGTTGTCCGGGCCCGGCTCTTCGGCTGACGGATGAAGCACGCTGTCCATGCGCTGGGCCAGACCGTTCATCAGCCCCAGTGCGTAGTCCAGTTCCCAGTTGACCAGCGCGTTCGCCACCGCCGCCATGTGGAAATTCCAGTTGATGTGGTAGTTGAAACAATGCGTTATCTGGCTGAACTGGTCGTAAAGCGAGTTGTAACCTGTCCTGCAGTCGACCCCGCGCGTGTCGCCGTAAGCCACCAGTGCGGCCGCGGCCCGCGCCGTGCACTCGCTCTGGTCATCGAGTCCCGAGAAACAAACGAACGATGACAGATCCTTCTCGTTTTCGCAGCCGGGCAGATAGGCCACGCCATTCTTATCCTTGGTCCTGATGTTGTAGCCGTTGTCGACGATGTCCTTGGCGAATCCCTTCATGTATTCAAGGGTTTGCGTGCATGCGTCACGAACCGTTCCATCCTCGAGACCCTGGACCATATAGGGCAGCAAAGCCATGGTCCTGAACATGTGGCAGACGTCGTCCTTGCTGCGAAGGTTGGTGACCCATATGTCGCCGAACACCGGGTTGTTCACGTATTCGAAGCGTTCCGCATTCCAGTCGGAGTACTCGGTGTACCAGTGCGAGTAGTCGACCGCCTTGGTGTGTCCCAGGAGGTCTGTCCATTCGTGATTCTGGCCGATGATGTTGCGGGCCATGACATAGATGTTTTCGTCGTTTTCGTCGAAAAGGAAGCCGGTCATCGTCGCCGTGATACCTTTGCAGTACTGCTCTACCACGCGTCCGGCCCATTCGTCTTGCGTCTGCATGTAGAAGGCCTGCGCCGCGCTCAGGATCTCGGTTGTCGGGATCATGACGTTGTGCGCGCCGCCGGCGTTGCCATGATAGAAGGTCAGCTTGCCGCCTTCCTTTATCAGGTCGACATCCTGCCACCAGACCATCCAGTCCGGTTTGCCCGTGGAGGCATCGTAGCCATGCGACGTGTCCCACACCCATTTGAAGTATCCGGTGTCCTTAAGATATGCAACGTATCTCTGCGTGAATTCGGTGACTTCCTGCGCCGTCAGTGGATCGCCTGCCTCAGGGCGCGTGAACGCCACCGGCAGGCTGGTCGGCAGATGATCCGGCTTGACGAATGCATCCTGAGCGTCCGAGGTCGTCACGTCGTCCGGAACCGAAGTATCCGATGTGTCCTGGGGCTGGACATCGTTCGCGATAGTGTCCATGTCGTCGCCGTCGTTCGTGTCCGTGCGATCCACGTCCTGCAGTGTGACGTCCTCGTGCGTGTCCGCCACGACATCGGGCTGTCCATTATCGTTGCCGCATCCGGCCACGAACGTCAGGGCGGCAATCGCCATCACCGTCTTGATCCGTATTGTCTTCATGCAGTCCAACTCCCGGGTTACCAAAAGGAGACAGAATGATACTTTAAGTGAGCTGGATGTTGTTGTAGATTTGCCGCGGCAATCGTTCGCTGAACCCACGAGGGGGGCCTTCTTGTTTTTTCCGTACGGCGACACTCCGAATCCGCAGGGGTTCAGACCCTGGATGACCAGGCTGCTGATCTTCCTGAACTTCGCCGTGTTCTTTCTCGTCACGGTCCCGCTGAGTCGCCAGGCCCAGCTTGGCGATGGGGCGGACGTCGCCGAACTGCTTGAGTACCTGCGTCAACGTTTTCCCAGCCGCACGCTTCAGAGTCTGCTGGAAGGTCTGACCCGCTACGATGTCTTCACGTTCGTGCACGGCTACAAAGCGGGAGCCCCGTCATTCTTTGATTTGATGGCCAGTCTGTTCATGCACGGCAGCGTGTGGCACCTGCTGGGCAACATGCTCTTTCTGTGGATTTACGGTGACAACGTCGAGCACAGGCTGGGGCGTGTCGGTTTCCTGCTGACGTATCTGGTTACCGGAGTGGTGGCGACGCTGACCTTCAGTCTTTTCGCATCCAACTCGATGACCCCGATGATCGGCGCGTCCGGCGCGATCTCGGGTATCCTCGGCGTGTATTTTGTGTTGTTCGGGGCCAATCGGATCAAGGTGTTCGTGTTCCTTTTTCCGTTCCTGGTGACCAGGTGGTACGTCCCGGCGCGGGTGGTCCTGAGCTTCTATCTCGTGATCGACAACCTGTTACCGTTCGTCGTCGGTGTCGATTCCGGGGTTGCGTATGGCGCGCACATCGGTGGTTTCGTCGGCGGACTGTTGATAGGTCTTGTGGCCTACATGGTCAATTCCGAGGCGCTCAAGCGAAAGCTCTTTCCAGCGAAGCGGGTTGTGATTCGTGAAGTGCCGCGGACGGGGCGTCCAGACCCTCGCTCGATTGTCATCGATGCCGAATATGTCGATGAAGACCAGGATCAGGGTTTCACGAAGCGACCATAGGCAGGGTAGTGCCACACGGCTTCGACGTCCGGGGCCGCGGGATCAAGGCACGGGTCACAGTAGCTTTCCGACCACATCACGAAGTAGTTACCGGAACCGACGTCGATGACTGAAGGCTCGTAGTATTGCATCGCGTCGTACTGCTGATTCTGATCGTCACGGTTGACGACGAGCGGGTCGCCGATCGCGGCGATCGACGCGGCTGCGCCGTCCCACGCCGGCCTGAACATCAGCAGGTCGGTGGTATTGTACTTTCCGGTATTCGGGTCTTTTTCGTTGTTCCATTTGTACCAGACCACTACGGTTCCCGACTGGCCCGAGGCGATTGCCGGGTATGTGTAGAACCAGTTTGTTTCCGTCAGGACGGTGGTTGCCACCGCGCCGGTGGCCGGGTTGACCGCCGCCAGCGAAAGACCGGGCCGGTCGCTCGATGTGTGCCAGGCCGTGAAGATGTGTCCGGCCGGATTCACCGATATCGCGGGGTTGTCACCAGCTGTCTCGAAGAAAGTCGGTTCGGAATACGTTTCGCCGGAGTTGGCCGGAACGTCAATTCTGGCGATTTTCGTGACCGATTTTCCAAGAAGCGTCGTCGTGTGCGACCAGGTCAGAAGGATGTCCCCGACGCCGTTTACGGCGACGTCGGTGTATTGTTCATCCTCGCTTTCACGTGGATATGGGAAGATCAGCGCTCCGGATTTCGAACCGTCAGCATTGAACCGCTGCGCCACGGCCTGGAAGACGTTGCCCCCCGGCCAGGCCCACGTGGAGGCGATTACGAACCTGCCGTCGGGCAGCGCGGCAATCTTGGGGATCCAGTTGTTGACCGAGGGCGGTTCACCGTCGATGGCGGGCATGAAACGCTGCGCCGCGTCCATGATCGGCGTTCCGTCCAGCTTGAATGACCTGTAGTAGACGCGCATGTTGTCGTTCGGCATGTCGATGACATCCTGGACAGCGTCCGTTTTGACCGTCACATCCATGTCTTCAGCGTCGACCGGCTCAACGATGTCGGCCGTTTCCCGTTCGACAAGGCCGCGACCGTCCCTGAATGTGTAGTACCCCTGGTAGTCCTGGTGCCATGTGATCATGACGTTGTCGCCGGAAATCGCGATTTCGGCCTCGTAGGAATTGCCTGCGTTATCAGGGTCAACGTCGAAGGGCGCGACCAGAAATGTTCCGTCGCATGCCATGCGGGCGGCTCTGATGGTGCCGAAGCCGGTCTGATCCGAGAAAGAGGTCCAGCCGAGCCAGATCGCCTTGCCGTCGAAGGCGGCGTTGACATGCACGACCAGTCTGCCTTCATTCGGCAGAAGTTTCATCAAGTCGCGGTTGGCAATCAGTTCGGCACAGCTCTTCGGGTTTTCCGTGTCAGTGACCGCATCCGTGGCGTCCTGCCGTCCGTTATCCGTATCGATCGCGTCAACGACGTCGTTCGGAATCACGTCCTCGACGGCATCGGGCGTCTCGGTGTCACCGGGAAGGTCGCCGCCGCCATTTCCCGGGCCGCAGCCGCCAGCCAATGCAATCATGGCCGCGACCAGAAGCGAAAGGATTGGTGCCGTTCCTGTTTTCATCAGCCGGTTCCTCGCGATGTCTTGACGATTATATGTCAGGTCGGCGGTCGGTGGTTGGGATTGTGTCCGGCTCAGGTTCGACGAATCCGGTTGTCAATCACGGAACGATAGAGATTCGTCAACTTGACGGCGTGTGACGAGACCCCGAACTCGTTCAGAATTCTGGCCCGGGCGGCTGCGCCAAGTCGTTCGCAGGTGGCTGGATCTGCCATCAGTGTCGCGGCGGCATCCACAAGGCCATTGGTGTCACCGGGTTCGACCAGGACGCCGTTGAGGCCGTCGTGGACGAAGTCCTGAAGACCGCCGCAGCGAAATCCGACGACGGGGGTTCGGTGCAGCATGGCCTCGGCCGGAGCCAGTCCGAACGTCTCGAACCTGCTGGGGCAAAGGTAAACCGATGCGATGGACATCTGGATGCCGAGTTGGTCCGGGGGCAGCCAGCCGACGAATTCGATTCGGGATGTCTCACGTCCTGCGGCGGTCGCCGCGAACTTTCGCATGTACCGTCGTTCAGAGGGCGGGCTGTCGGGCAGGCCGCCTGCCACGACCACCCTGAAAGAGTCAGAGCGATCGATCAGGTCTAGCGCGATCTGGAACATCGCTTCAGTTGCCTTCACATCCCCGAAACGTCCGGCGTTGATTGCGACTCCGGGTGGCCGGGGCCATACGGCCGCGGCGGCGAGCGCAGTGTCCGGGACGCATGGACTGACCAGTGCGGTTCTGGACACGGCCTGCGGGTAGTCAGAGAACAGCACTTCGCGTTGGGCGTTCGACAGCACGATCAGTGCATCACACCGATCGATAGCGCGATCCTGCGCGATGCTGCTGGATGTTTCGTCGATTCGGCGTTGCCGGTTCATGTGCCGGTGCATCAGGTGCAGTGTCTTGACGACTGGAATTGAGTCGGCGGCCACTTTCGTCGCGAAATCGAGCAGCATCGACTGGTGAAGATGGACTATGTCTGGAATCGACTCGATGGCGAGCGACGTCGCGCGTTCAAGCTCATCCGGTGACGAGACGCGGATCACCCGCAGGTGTCGGTCCGCCACATCAAAGATCTGCGGACAGACCGAGGTGCCTGGCGTGCCGCAGCAGGGGCGCCACGCGTCGAACGACACCACGGTGCAGTGGATTCCGGCCGCCAGCAGACCATCAACCTCGGCGCCGACCGCGGTCGAAAGGCCACCGTTTATCCGGGGTGGAAAATCCCGCGTGACGACCAGGACGTTCATCGGACCTCGATCCCGTCGAGCGGCGTGACGGCATTCCGGGGCAGGGCGGGGCCGGCACTCCGGGTGTACCACTCGGCGTCCAGCAAACACTCGCACAGTCCGGGCACCAGGAATGACTTGGGGTCGCCGGCCTTCAGTTGTGAACGATGCGCCGCGATTGCGTTCAGTTTGATGCCGCGCCACGGCCTGATGTCCAGGATCACGTCCGCGTCGGCCTGTTCGATGCCTGTCGCGTCCGTGGATTCGCCGGTGGGAACCGGCCCGGCCAGCTCGGGCATCGTCCGCTGCATGAACGCCCTGACTTTCCCGAAAAGCCCCTTCGGAAACTGCGAAAAAATTAACCTGGGTCGTTTGCGGGCGGCCATTTTACTGATGATGGAGGTCAGGGCCGTCGTGACGGCCAGGTGGTCGGGATGGCCATAGGCGCCATCCTCGCCGAGGGTTACGACCACGTTCGGCTTCAGCCGATCCAGAACGTCTTTTACACGATATTCGAGTTCAATGGACTCGGCGGACAGGCGGCCGTCCGGCAGATCCAGGAAGATCGGAGGTTGAACCCCCATCGCGCGGCACGACAAGCCTAGTTCCACCGTCCGCAGCCTGGCCAGCATCGGACCCGGCTTCACCACGCCGTCGCGGTCGCGGCCGGCCTCTCCGCGCGTGGCGCAAACGACCGTGACTACCGCTCCACCCTGGGCAGCCATAGCCATCAGCCCGGCGCAGGAGTATGCCTCGTCGTCCGGGTGGGCGAAGACCGCCGCGATCCTGAGTTTTGCGTACTCAAGCAACTGCCTGTCTACTCCGCAATAAGCGTGCGCACCAGAGCCAGCGTTGAATCCATCTCGGCAGGGGACATCTTGCCGGCCTTGAAGTATTTCACCCGGCCATCGCGACCGATGATGATCACCACGTCCTTTCCGTTGCACTCGCCAAGGTTCCATGCGTTCTTGAGTATGTGGGCCGGGTCCGTCAGGATCAACGAGTTGAACTTCTTTTCCTTGCCCCGCACGACCGACCTGATCAGTGCGTTCGCCAGCAAGGTGTCCTTCATGTTGACAACACCGAGTCCACGAAACCTCGATACATCCAGATCCGAGCGGTTCAGCAGCTCGCGGAACGGCTCGTTCTGATTCTGAACATCGGGATCCGTGTAGAAAAGCGCCAGAACCTTCACACCGATGTCCGGGATCGCCGCGTCCTTGTCCCGGCTGTCTTTCACCTTGACCGCGGTTACGGCGTCGCCTTTCGACAGTGCCCGGGTCCCAGCCGACCAGAATGTCATGGTCGCAAGAATCGCCAGAGCGACGATAGTCGCGGTTAACCGGACGCCGTCTCGCGCCCCGATCTGGAACAGTCTCATGAAAGACCTCCTGGCCGTTGATGTCAGCGTCAATTCTTGCCAGCGGAAGCCGGGGCGTCAACCCCCGGCGAAGGAAGGGTCAATTGAATTTCCCGGTGGCCACGGCGAGCCTGGTCGATGCACGCTTCAGGGAGGCCGAGACCGCCTTGAATTCCTCTTCCTGGGCGGGACTGAGCGTCTGAAGCCGTGCTGTGGCACGATCGAATGCCTTCTGCGCGCGTTCCACGTCTATTTCGTCGCGTTCCTCGCACGCCTCGGTCAGGATCCTGACGTGGTCCTCGAGGATCTCCATGAAACCCCCGGCCATTGCGTACAACCTGGTCGTGCCGTCCTTAAGGACAAGACGCATCGGGCCGATCCCGACCACGGAGATCATCTGGATATGCATCGGCAGCACGCCAAGCTGTCCGTCCGCGCCAGGCAGAGATATCTCGGTTACTTCAAGGTCGTGTATCCGCGTCCCGTCGGACTCGACCACGTCAAGTTTCAGCGACATGCCGACCTCATTGCGCCCTCGAACCGGGCACTATTCCGCCATCATCTTGCGGGCCCGTTCCACCGCCTCGTCGATCGTTCCGACCATCCAGAATGCCTGCTCGGGCAGCTCGTCATGCTTGCCGTCGAGGATCTCGGTGAACCCGGCCACCGTGTCCTCAACCTTGACGAAACGGCCTTCCTTGCCGGTGAACTGCTCGGCCACGAAGAAAGGCTGAGACAGGAACTGCTGGATCTTCCTGGCGCGACTGACCGTCTGGCGCTGGGCCTCAGACAGCTCGTCCATTCCCAGAATGGCGATGATGTCCTGCAGATCGCGGTATTCCTGGATGCACTCCTGGATACGGCGCGCGACCAGGTAGTGGTCGACACCGACAACTGCCGGGTCAAGGATGCGCGACGTCGAGTCGAGCGGGTCGACCGCGGGGTAGATGCCGAGTTCGGCGATCTGCCTGGACAGAACGGTGGTCGCGTCCAGGTGGCTGAACGTCGTTGCCGGAGCCGGGTCGGTGAGGTCGTCGGCAGGCACGTAGATTGCCTGGACCGACGTGATCGAACCCTTTCGGGTCGACGTGATGCGTTCCTGAAGCTCGCCCAGGTCGTACGACAGCGTCGGCTGGTAACCGACCGCGGACGGGATGCGGCCCAGCAGCGCGGAAACCTCGGACCCCGCCTGCGTGAAACGGAAGATGTTGTCGATGAACAGAAGGACGTCCTGGCCTTCCTCGTCTCGGAAGTACTCGGCTGCCGTCAGCGCGGACAGGCCGACACGCGAACGCGCCCCCGGGGGTTCGTTCATCTGGCCGTAGACCAGCGCGGTACGGTCGATAACGCCCGATTCCTTCATCTCAAGCCACAGGTCGTTGCCTTCGCGGGTACGTTCGCCGACGCCGCCGAACACCGAGACGCCGCCGTGATGCTTGGCGATGTTGTGGATCAGTTCCATGATGACGACGGTCTTGCCGACGCCGGCGCCGCCGAACAGGCCAACCTTGCCGCCGCGC
>CAZNJW010000083.1:0-10928 GCA_964573455.1 uncultured Anaeromyxobacteraceae bacterium
GACGCAACGACCATCGGTGGGCGGCGAGACGAACTCGATCGACCCGGAAAGCTCGACCTCTACCGGCGTGCTTCCCGATTCGCCGCGTGAAACCGTCAGACGGACAGCGGGCGCCACGAGCCCCGGTCTGAAGCCGTCCGGCATCTCGTCGCCCAGCACCCCGTGCTCCAGCCATCCGCCGGCAGCGATCTGTTCGACTGATTCGTCGTTCAGGAAGTCCAGGTTCGCGATCAGGGCATCCTCGGCAGGGCGGCGGAACAGTCCCGAAGGCGCCTGTCCCTTCGCGTGATTGATCGCGCCCCTGACCCTCAACAGCTCCGATGCCACTTCATTTCTGCCACCGGAGGCGACCAGATCGTGTCTGAACTTCTTCTTCAGACCAAATTCCACCATCCGATCGGCTTCGAATGGCTCATCGGAAACGAATACGTCCGCCCCGTCGTCATCGAAGCTCGTGATCCCGAACGCCCTTTCCAGACGGGCCCGGCAGGGATTCTCAAGGAAAAGCGCAAGAGAACGGATCCTGGCCCTTCCGTGCGACTCCGCGGACGACGACGTGGGACGCAGGTAATCCGCCCCAGGCCTTTCCAGGAGCGCCAGGGCCGAGCGCAGATCCGCCAACCCGGCGTAGTCCTTCACATCACCGTCAACACCAACCCTGATCGCCTCCACCAGCGCCTTCTCGAGTTCATCCCCGCGCCCCCCGCGTCCGGCCTCGACAAAGGCACTCAGGATCCGATCCCTCATTCGGCGCCGACGCCCCGACCACGGTGAAACCAGATAGCGCCGGCTGAAGGGCGACAGTGGCACCTCAACCCTGGCGAAAGCCGCCGAAGTCCCGTCGGTTGAAGCCGGGAGGACACTGGAAGTCACGAACGACTCGAGCTGTCTGACAACCGAGCATGGTTCATTCCGTCTGTCGCGCACGGTGTCCCAGCCGTCGAACGACAGCCTCAGCGAATCGGTAGTACACAGCACCGTTTCCAGGAACATGTACCTGCCCGCATCGGGCGTGGTGATATCCCCGACCACGCGGGCACCGGATCTGAGGTCCAGCGACGACTCGCGGCGGTTCCCGGGGAAGCCGCCCTCCTGCAGCCCCAGCACGAAAACGACCCTGAACGGAATGGGACGCATGGGCTTCATCGAGGCCACGGTGATTCCCTCACCAAACCCCGCGCGTCTGCCGACCGAAACCCCTGAAAGAATTCCCTTCACGACTTCGAAGGCCAGAGGCGCCGGTATGTCGCCGTCAAGCCCGTTGGCGGCCAGCGAGCGGGACAATTCGGATTCGTCGGCCAGCACCAGGTTCATCCCGTCGATCAGCGCGCGCCTGACGGTCCACTCACCCTCTCGATCGGAGGGGATGGCAAGGAAATCGTCGAACAGCTCCAGCAACAACCTGCCCCACCGGCCGGGCGACGCCCGACGGCCGCGCAGGGACGAGACGGCCGCCCACAGCCTTTCGATGGTCACCACGAACAAGTCGGCGATCTCACCGGACGTATCCATGTCCACGTATGGCCACAGATCGGCGAAAGCCCCGTTCGATAACGGGAAGGGTTTTGAAGGCTGTGCCAATCCTTCCGCGACGAAATCCCGCACCGAGGGTTCCGCGAACGGCTTCATGACCCTGCCCATCCTGATCCGCTCAAGGGCACGTGACCATGTGAACACACCGGGGATCTCGGGTTCGACCCCGGGTGGATCGTACATGTCGTGAAACACGCCAAGCCTGACGACCCATTCGGTCCATTTATCGACGTCGCCAGCCGGAACACCGCAGGACGCCATGAAACACGGATTGACCAGCAGTTCCAGAACCTGCCGCCTGGAAAAGTCAGAGTCGACCAGGTCGATCAGCGCGCTGACGCCCGCGGCCCAGAGGCTGTCCATGGAGGCGCAGGAATCGGCGAGTCGGTATGGAAGCGAATCGGAATCCCTTTCAAAAACGGTCTGAATCAGAGGTTTGTATGTGTCGATGTCGGCCACCAGGACCGCAATGTCCGACAACCGCAACGAAGGATCACGTTCCAGAAGATCGAATATCTGTTCGTGAACCCACTCCACCTCGCGTTCCGGGCCGGGACAGGAACTGACAGTCAGGCTTTCATCCATCGACGCCGCGGCGACGCTGGACGTTCTGTGACGGATTCCGTGGCGAACGCTGTTCAGCACGGTGGCCGGAACGTTCAAAGCGACATCGTCCTCGTCAGCCCAGACCACGTCGACCAGACCCGACTGATCATCAAGATCCGCCAGCAGCTTGACTGTCTCGCGCCCGGCCTTTCCCCACGCTTTCAGCAACGGGTTGTCGTCCGGGACATCGGCGAGCACCAGTTCACCAGTCTCGTCGCAGGTTGCATTCCTGATTCGACGCCAGCGGTCCTCGCGAGGTGTGTATGCATCCTCCCAGAACTCCCGGCAGGCGTTCAGGTGGTACATCCTGATGTCCATGAATCGACAAAGTTCGTAGATGATCCGGCAATGATACGGAGACATCGACGACATGCCGAAGATGTACACCGGACCGATCTGGAGGGGAGTCGGTGTCAGATTCGACGCTGCGGACTGACTTTGGGGGAACACGGTCTCGGCCAGTTCAAACAGGGACATTCCAGGCGGGACGCCACAGGGTTCGCCGGACAAATCACTGCCACACACCATCCGGTAGATTCTGGCCTGCTCAAGCGCCACATCCGAGGCGCCCGGCAGATCACGTCCCGCCAGCCACTCGCGGACCATTGTGGTGCGACTGAACTCGTACTCGCGGAACAGGTCGGCCAGGCGGCCGGCCACCTGCCACAACCTGACAGCAAAGCCCTGGTCGGAAAGGCCTCCGCCCGACAGACAGTATGAGACAATCGGCGAACCCGCGTCCCCGACCAGCGCCTGCTTCATCAGCACGGCCGCCACACGGGATCGCGTCACTACCGCATCCGACTCGCGAACGGCCGGTCGACCGGCAGCGTCCGCGGGCACCACGCCCCTGGCGACACCGACGATACCGACCAGTTCCCACAGCCCACGTTCAAGATAGGGAAATTCCAGATTCACCGACACGCCGGCAAGCTCGGCAAGCCGCTTCCTGAGCCACAACTCGAGATTGCGGTTCGGACAAAGGACTCGTGTCGTTTCAAGAATGGACGCCTGACCTGGATCGGCCCGAAGATCATCTGCAAGGCGCGAAGCCAGTACCTGCGTGTCTCCGGAAAACACTATCCTGAGCGACATCGGGCGTTCCCTTTACACGGCGGTTGTTCAGACAAGGCTGACGGCAACGGTTACTGCTGCGCGCCGGCCGCGCCATCGGTGGCCAGCCACTCGGAGTATAGATCGCGGTCGAGCGACTTCGGAAGGAATGGATTCAGATCGCCGCGGTACCAGAGCCAGCCCAGACCACCCGCCAGAATGAGCACCAGCAAAAGGATCCATGGCCACCTGGGCTTTTTCTTCTTCGCCCACGGATCGACCATGGACAGCGTGGCGCCCTGAGGCAACGTCGCAAGCCTGGTCAGTCCCTTTCCAAAGATGATGTTGACCTTGGCCTTGGCGTTGATGGCCCATCCGTTCGCGTCAAGCATCGGTCCCAGATTTCGCTGCCGCAACTTCAGGGCTGCCATGGCCATGGACGGCCCGGAAATCACCAGCATGATCCCGACCAATGCGACAGGAAGCCAGATTCCAAGTCCGAAAAGCGCCTGCATCAACACGCCGAAAGCGGCGGTGATGCCGCCGACCGCGACGCCCAGGGCGGCGACCACGCCAATGTCCAGTTTCTTGGGCGCGGCTGGAGGTTTGCCATCGGCGGCCGCAGTGGCTGTTGCCGAGGCGTTTGTCGCGGCTCCCTTCAGCTTGGAGTCGGATGCTGCCTCGGCAGCGGCGGCTCGCTTCGCCATCTGCTCCTCGACGAAACGCATCAGCTTCTTGTAGGGAGACCAGAATGCCTGGCGCACGCCAATCGGGTTATCGACGATCTTGGTGATCGTCGCGTCCCAGTCGCGGCCATCGCGGTCATAGAACACGCCGTTTCGCCCGACGATGATGTCGTCGCAGTCGCCGTCGGTGATGGCGGCCGCGATCTGTTTCTTCTCGCCGGACGGACGAACACAGTCGCAGTACATCAGGTACATACGGCTGGAACCCACCATCAATGTGTGCTTTCCCATGTCCTGAACGGTCACGCACAGGTCATAGCTGCGGTTGTCCAGAAAGAGCGTTCCGGCCTGGAAGATCGCAGGTTCCTCACGACGATAGAAAGTGGTGAAGGACACGAAGTTGTTCAGAAGCCGGAAAAGATTCTGCTTATAGCGCAGCAGCCGTTCGAGCGATTCCAGCGCCTCGGCCTGATCCTTGACCGCCAGATCCCTGGCGATCGCCTCAAGCAGCGCCGGCTCCGCGTTCATTCCCGCGATCTGCTCAAGCCTTTCATAACCAAGCCCCTCGATGGCGGCGGCGGCAGGCGCGGCCGGCTTGTCGGCGACCCAGGCCCGGTATGCGGCGAATCGGCCAACTATCGTCGCCCACTGATCCTGCGTCAGCGACGTGACGGACGGGCCCAGGATCGGCGTGACGACCTTCTCGCGGAAGGCGACCATGCGATCAATCCAGGCCGGGTTCACTCCGTTGACCAGGGGAAGCGGCTTCACCGCCTCGACCGTCGCGAGCGGCAACGCCTGAATCTCGGAATCCGAGATGGTCATGTCCCTGGCGGCAAGCGCCAGGTAGTCTTTCTCCTCGCGATTCAGTGCCGCTATGGAACGCTTGTCGAAAGCGGCAAGCCGACACCTGGCGAAGTAGTCCTCGACCTTGACCTGAACCGTCGCCAGCACGTCGTTCGCGGCGCCCGTGGCATCACCGAGCGGGCAAACGCCAGGATCGGCCGCAACCCTGCCCTTCCAGGCAAGCAAGGCGGCCACCAACTCAAAGAAAGCTTTGCAGACAGCCTCGTCGACGCCGTTGACACCACTTCGATCTGGAACGCCGCCGATCGTTGCGATGATCTCGGCCGCGACCGCCCGGAGCGCTTCGTCATCAATCACACCCGGAGGCACGACGCCATCGCCGTTGTAGTCGTCCTCGGAAAAGATCGCCGTCCTGTTCAGTACGTCGGAAAGGCTTACGGAATCGCCATCCTCGCGCTCGATACAGGTCAACACGTGTCGGGCCGACGCCAGCACCTTCTGACCGGCCTCGGTATCCGGATTCAGTTCGGTAAGCTTCAGAACATCGCCCCCGGGGATGATCGAACCGGGATCCTTCAGACACTCACAGACCCAGGCTACGGCGGCCTTCACCTCGTTGACGCGAATGCGACCATCATGGTCGGCGTCCAGCATCGCGAGCGTGGTCGAGTCGAACTCGAGTCCCTTCGTGGGGCAGGACAAAGCACACCACAGTTTCTGATCCAGTTCGCTCAGGTGGCGCAGATCCTCGCCGGTCTGGATCACGACCTGATTGAATCCGCCCATCTTCGCGAATGCCCACGAATGCGAGCCGCCATCGAACAGTCCCCTGCCATTCTTTCCCATCTGAACTCCCCGCAATGGATATCAACAGACCGCTATTGTACCCCAGTTTCAACGACCCAGAAACCGGTAACGGTTCAACCAAGCAATACATCAAGAAGCATCATCACCACAAACCCCCCGACGATGCCCCAGGTAGCCTTCGCCGTCTTCTGCTCGCTATGGATCTCCGGGATTATCTCGTCGCTGACGACGTAGAGCATCGCCCCGCCCGCAAACGCGAGTCCCCACGGAAGCAGCCCCCCGAACACGCCAACCAGCCCCGCCCCGAGCGCCCCTCCGATCGGTTCCGCCAGACCGGAAAGGGTCGCGACCAGCAAAGCCCTGCCGATCGGGTACTTCTGGCTCAGCAGGGCGAGCGCCACCACCAGCCCCTCCGGCATGTTCTGCAGACCTATCCCGATTGCCAGGGACATGCCTTCGTCGAAGTCACCGCCGCCAAAACCGACCCCGACCGCAAGCCCCTCCGGGAAGTTGTGCAGGATGATGGCGATAACGAACAACCACACGCGCCGCAGGCGCTTCGAATCCGAGCCCTCGGGACCGTTGTTGAAGTGTTCATGAGGCAGCAACCTGTCCGCCGACCACAGGAAAAGGCCGCCAAGCAAAAGCCCCCCGACGACCTTCAGCATGCCGATCAGACCGTCGCCCGCCTTATCGATCGCCGGAATAAGAAGCGAAAAAGAGGTCGCCGCCAGCATCACGCCTGCCCCGAACCCAAGAAAGACATTCTGGGTTACGCGTGAGACGCCCCGCACGAAAATGGCTGGGAGCGCCCCGACACCGGTGGCAAGGCCTGCCAGGAAGCTCGCGACAAGACCTGTCAGAAAGACGTTCAGAAAAACCTCCCACGGCCAGAAGGGCAGCACGTTCCGGTCGACCGGTCACATAACGTTCGCCGTCCCCGCCGCCGTTGTCACCGGCTTGTCGAAGGCGGCCAGCTTGAACACCGAGCAGAACCTGCCGGTATGCACCGGAACGAACAAGTCCGGATTCTCGCGAACCCAGGTTGATTCAACCGGGGTCCGACCCACCAGGACGTCCTCATCGTCATTCATGATGACCAGCGCGTCCACATCGGCCGACTCAAGTGCCGACATCCACAGCGATTTGTCCGCGTCGGGCCAGCCAGGCCAGGCGTCGGCGCACTTCAGACAGCCGTCACGTCCGCCCGGACTGATATCGATGTACACCGGGTTGCGTTCAAGGCGCTCGCCATAGAGAGGAAAGATGAACCACGCGTGCGGGGCGCCACGTGCCATGGTCAGAGCAAAGGGACCGGCAGGCACAAGCTCATCAAGGGCGGCAAGGCACTCCGCGCGCTCCGACGCCCACATCGCCGGGCCGGCGGCGGACTCCGGCCTCGCATAGGCTTGAATCGTATCCATCTTCGTCGCGATCACCAGCACGATGGTCAGCAACATCACGGTCGCCGGCAACCATCGCGACAGGCGGCGAAAGATACCGCGCCTGAAAGCAAGCACCGCCAGGAAACCGGTCAGCAGGACCGCGGCCGCAAGAGCCAGTCCAGCCGGAGTGACGGGAATATACGTGGCGACGAACGAAAGCGCCTGAAGCATTAGCGCGAACAGAACGACAAACCATCGCTTCACGCGGGCAACGGACGGAATCGAGAAAAGCGCGAAGGCGGCGAACGGAATGGCGGGATAGACGAACCTGACATTGCCGTAAAGGTAGGGTGCACACCAGGGAAGATTGACGTAAACGAGACCCGCCAGCAGGGACGCGCCAAGAAACACCGGCCCCAGCCAGGCGCTGCTCCGCTGGACGACCGACGAACCATCATCCGCCGCCCGACGTCTGGCCGCACTGACGATGCCCAGACAAGACAGCATGGCCGATATCACAAAGAAATAGCCGGTCGCGCCCAGCCCCCATGAGGAGTTCGGTGCCTGGCGCGTCCCGAAAAGCGCCTTGAACAACTCGCCGGAAAAGGCCAGTGGCGCGAGAAATCGACGAATGGTCGTGCCCCCTACCCGGGCGGCATGATCCGCATCACCCGAGAATATCTGGAAAGGACCTATGCTGAAGGGAAAGGGATAGACAGGCGATCCGGTCAGGACAATGTTCCGGACATAGAAATACGATCCCGAAAGCAGCACGCCCGCCACGAACAGGCCGAACCGGCCGGCGTGCCATTTGAACCCGCGCCCGCGTGACATCGCAATCCATGCGGCGAACAACACCAACGACATCGGAATTCCGGTCAGCTTCGCGCCAATCATGGACCCGCAAAGCAGCGACGCCAGCACGAACAGTCCGCGGTGATGGTCATTACGGGCGGAAAGCACGATCAGGCGCAACGAACCGAACATGAACGCCCAGAGGGGCAGCTCAACATACGCGTCGTTGAGCAGCACGAAAAAAGCCGGGACGGTCAGCAAGGCGGAAACGACGGCTGCCGTGGCCGCCCTGGATGGCAGATACTCGCGCAGGAATCCGTAGAAGACGACGGCAAGAAGCGCGAAAGGTGCCATGTTGGCAAGAGGCAGCAGCGACGTGTCACCGGTCGACAGCATGGCCCACACGCTGAACATGTCGCCTGTCATCGTGAAATACGGAAAGGCCTCGAAGTACGGCGGAAAATGGAACGGCATCAGCCCACCTGACCTGATCGCCTCGGCAGCCAGTGGCAGATGGTAGTTCAGAGGATCGAATCCGTACGGCGGCCGGGGCAAGGCCCAGCCGAACAGCATCAGCAGGGCGACGACCCCGGGCAGTATCGCCACGACCAGCCACCTGTCCGAACCCAGCGCCGACAGTGTCTCGTTTACCAGACGCCCGATGAATCCGCCGTGACCAAACCTGCGGCTGGCCAGCCACGCGCAGATCGCGAACACGGCGACAGCCACGAGCGCCCCGGCACGCCCGAGGACTCCGAAGGCTCCAAGACCGACCGTAATCAACGGCACAGCCGCAACAATCAAGGACAGCATCACGGTCAGACGGTCAAAGGCCGACAGCCCGACACCTGCCCGGCCGGGACGAAACGGGCCCATGCCGGCGAGACGCCACGCGCCAAGACACAGCAACCCGTTCAAAAGAAGCGAGAATCCCACGGCCTGCAGGTCAAAAAGGAGATTTTCCATCGATGCAGAGATTATCACAGACGACCGGGCTGGACAGCGGTCAGTTGACGGTCTTCTGGCGATCCAGATCGGTGCCGTACTCGGCCGGTACCGCGGGCAGGTCGGCGCCATCCGGCTTGTTCAGATCCTTCATCGCCTCGAACACAGCGCGCCACAGCTTCAATTCCTGCACGCCCTCGGTGGCGGGGTCGATATCGATGATCGCGTCCTCGATATTGGTGTATGGCACTCCCTCGGCGTTCTTCGGGTCCAGGGTAATAAAGCCGCCCAGATAGGCTTTCACGAGATCGAGCATCTGGCCGATGTAGAGGTTGGTCGCGACACGATAAAGAGTCGTGTTCGCCTCGGACGTGTCCAGCGGCGTGGATTCGTAGCCGCCATTTCCATCGGCCATGTATATGGCGTTCACCTTCGACAACATATCGGCCGACTCCTTGTATTCAAACCGGAATCCACTGATCTGCAGGAAGAAGGAGTCGGAAATCATGGTGGCAACGCCCACGATAATCTCGGCCGCCACCTTCAGTTCGGCCGCGGTCAGATAGATCGAAATCAGCGGGTATCCAACCTCGTGATCGAGACCGATTCCGAGCGGGAGCACCTGGATGATGTCGCCCAGCGTGATGATGCCGGTTTCGCCCATCTTCAGTCCGTCACGGATGACGCCGTTGGCTTCGATGGCCACGTCGAACGGCTCGCCGGTGAACTCTGCCGCGGAGTACCTTACGCAGTCCGCGATGAAGTCGCCGATCCCCGACTCGGACATCTCGACAGGCATCATGTCAAAGGAAGTCGTTGCCACGCTGTCGGCATATCCGACACCGAGTTCGGCAAAGGCGGTCTCGCCCAGCATATCCGTGTAATCATCGACAGCGTCGATCACCGCGGGCCAGCCGGGAACCGAGTCATCTATCAGTATAGGTTCCCAGGACTCGACCATGTACCCGCCCTCGTTGTCCTCGACCAGCACAAGACGTCCAAGGTACTTGGTGTAGCACCCCGCCTGAACGATGGTGACGCCGTTCTCAACAATCGGCGTTTCAAGATACGTGTGCGTGTGACCGCTGACGATCACGTCCAGACCCGACACTTTCTTAGCAAGCTTCTGATCCTCGCCGGTCACTCCACTCTCGGTAACGCCGGAATGCGAAAGGGCCACGACCAGGTCAACGCCCTCGGTGTTGCGCAACGTATCGATCACTTCCTGGGATGCGTCCTTCAGCTCACGCGCGGTCACCGGTTCCGCGTGCGGAGAAAGCTTTATTGCATCAACACCGATCAGGCCGAAAAGACCCACCTTGATCCCATTGCCCAGGGTGACGACCTTGTACGGCTTCACCTTGTCCCCGACAAGCGCGGCAAGGGCGTCGTCATCCGCTGACTCATCGGAATAGACCAGGTTGGACGACAGCACGGTCAGGTTCGAGGCGCCTTCCAGACCCTTCGTGATCACGCCGGCCAGCCCTGCCGGAGTCCAGTCCAGCTCGTGATTGCCGATGGTGGTTGCGACGTATCCGATATCGTCCATCAAACGCAGTTCGATTCCGGTGTCCTGCGCCAGGAACGTGAACGCGGTGCCGAAGCTGAAGTCACCGCCGTCGACGATGATCATGTCGGTGTTCTCGTTCATGTAGGCCTTCTGACGCTCGACCAGGGACGCGACCCTTGCCAGTCCCCCGACCGTTTCGTCATCGAGAATCGTGTCCGGAGAGTAGTCCAGGACCGGTCCAGTTCCGTTGACGTGCGAATGCATGTCGTTCGTGTGAAGGATCACGACGCGCTTCTTCCCGTCATCGGGAAAACCGCCTTCGGTCGGATTCAGCCAGGCGTCCCAGTCGATCGGATGAACCACCGGCACGTCAACCGCCACGTCAAGCGCCACATCCTCGGCCCCGGTGTCCCCGGTCGCGATATCCTCGATCACGTCGCCCAGGACGTCTTCATCGCCGCCGTTATCACCGCACGCGACGCACATCGCTCCAACCGCCAGAACCGCGACAAAACCAATCAGTTTTTTCATCTGCCAAGCCCCCTTGGAGGTAGTGATAAACAGCAACAACGGCACCAATTCTAGCACATTACCCGGCCATTGTACGCCCCGTCCTGTCCCTGTACCTGTCCTCGTAGCGGCGAATTACATTCGCCGTCCGGGATGGGCGAATTGTCATTCGCCCCTACACCGGAAACCGTCCTCTGTCCGTGTAGCGGCGAATTACATTCGCCGTTGGAATGGTTGAGGATCTCCCGCCCTTTGTCTGACGCAGTGGGGCTCGCTTCGCTCGCCGTCCGG